>CAMFLL010000056.1 GCA_945957405.1 uncultured Mycolicibacterium sp.
GTGGTAGACCTCGTCGCTGATCAGCCGGACGCCGGTGGTGGCGCACCACGACGCGATGGCGGCCAGTTCTTCGGGCGGGATGACCGTACCGGTGGGGTTGGCCGGGCTCGCGACGATGACTCCATCCAGCGGTGGGTCGATCTCGGCGAGCATGGCCGCCGTCGGCTGGAAGCGCGTGTCGGGCCCACACGGGATCTCGACCACCTCACATCCCAGTGCCGACAGGATGTTTCGGTAGCACGGATATCCCGGGCTGCCGATCGCCACCCGGTCACCGGCGTCGAAGCATGCCAGGAAGGTCAGCAGGAATCCGCCCGAGGACCCGGTGGTGACGACGACGTCGCGCGGGTCGACATCCAATCCGTGCGTGCGGTGGTAAGACGATGCGATGGCCGCGCGCAGTTCGGGGACACCGAGTGCGACGGTATAGCCCAGCTGGTTGGACGCCAATGCGGCGGCTGCGGCGGCACGGACCGGTGCTGGTGCACCCACGCTCGGCTGGCCCGCCGAGAGGTTGACCAGATCCCCGTGGGTGCGCTGTCGTTCGGCGGCTGCCAGCCAGACATCCATCACGTAGAACGGCGGGATACCTGCCCTCAGCGCGGTCTTCACCGGATTCAGGTTACGTGCCGGGCGCGTCGCCCGAGAGCGCGTCGCCCTCCAGCTTGCGCAGGTAGTGTGCCGGTGACCCCAGCAGCTGGGCGCTCCCGTGCGCCCGCTTGAAATACAGCTGAATGTCATGTTCCCAGGTGATCGCGATACCGCCGTGCAGTTGGACGGCCTCGGCGGCGACGTCGAGGAACGCTTCGGTGGCCGTGACGTGCGCCAAGGCTGCCATCGTCGCCGAGGGCTCTGCCACGGCTTCGCTCACCACCGCGTCCGCGGTCTGCACCTTCACGTACAGGTCGGCCATCCGGTGTTTGAGCGCCTGGAAGCTGCCGATCGGCCTGCCGAACTGCACACGCTCCTTGGTGTAGTCCACGGTCAGCTCCAGGCAGCGCGTCGCCGCCCCGACCTGCTCGGCGGCCAGCAACAATGCAGCGATATCCGCCAGGCCGGGGTCGGCACCCAGCGGTTCGGTGGCAGTGGCGTGCAGAGTGGCCAGCCGGCGGGTCAGGTCCATCGTGGATCGGGCCTCGGCGCTGAACTCCGTCCAGCGGTTCAGTGCATCGTCGCCGACGCCGATCACGACATCCGCGATGTCTCCGTTCACGACGTGATCGGGATCGAAGACCACCGCACCGACCGCCGCGCCCGACGCGAGCCGTTCCAGCGTCTCGGCGTCGGGCTGCTCGGCGCTCAGCAAGGCGATCTCGGCGAGAATGGTGCCGAACAACGGAGTGGGGACCAGACCACGGCCGAGTTCAGTCATGACTGCGGCCGCGTCGGCGAGTTCGCCGCCGGCACCGCCGAATTCCTCCGGCACCACCAGCGCCGCGACACCGACCTGTTCGCACAACAGTTGCCACAGCTTCTCGTCGTACCCACGTTCGGATGCCATCGCGGTACGGACCGCTTCAGGTCCGGCGTGTTTGGCGAGCAGATCGCGGACCGTTTGAGTGAGCAGTGCGCGCTCGGCGGTGGCCTGGCCGGACATCTACAACGCCTCCAATACGTGTCGCCGGTGGGTGGCGGGGTCGCCCCAGGCTGACCGCAGCGCTTGCACCCGAAGCAACAGCAGGCCGAGGTCGTGCTCCTGCGTGAAACCGATGGCACCATGTGTCTGCAACGCCGATCGGGCGGAAAGCAGCGCAGCCTCGGATGCGGCTGCCTTGGCGGCATGGGCGTCCCGGGCAGCATTCGCAGCGTCGCTGCCCAGTGCGACCGCGGCACCGTAGACCAGCGGGCGTGCCAATTCCAACGCGATGTGGACGTCGGCCAGTTTGTGCTTGATCGCCTGATAGGACCCGATCGCGCGACCGAACTGGGTGCGTTGCTTGGCGTAGTCCACCGACGCATCGAGCAGTGCCTGGCCGGCGCCGACCAGTTGCGCGGCGGTGGCCAGCACACCCAGTTGCACTGCGCGGGTGACGTCGACCCGGCGTGCTGAACCAGACGCGTTGACATCGAACAGCTGACGGCTGGGGTCCACAGATTCGTGGCGATCGCCCGAGGTGCCGTCGCTGACCTGGCCATCGGAGGCCACCAGGATCAGTGCGGCGAAGTCGGCGTTGACGGCGCGTGGCTGAAGCGGAGCCGCGGCCACGGTCGCGATCAGCTCTCCGGAAGCCAGTGCAGCACTGCGGTCGTCGCCGGTGAGCAACACCGGTGCGGCGGCCACCGATTCGCTGACCGGCCCGGGTGTGCACCAGTACCCGAGCCGTTCGCAGGCCACCGCCAGGTCCGCAGGGTGCGCCCCGATGCCGTCGTGATCCTCGTCGACCATCAGCGCGGTCACCCCGAGATCGGCCAACGTCGCCCACACCTTGCGCCCAGGCCCGGTGTCACCGGTCGCCCACGCACGCACCGCGGCGGGCAGGTCGGCGGCACCCAGGGCGGCGTCGATGCTCGCCGCGAAGTCGCGCTGCTGTTCATCGATCTCGAAGTTCATTTGCCCTTGGCCTCCCGGGGCAGGCCAAGCAGTCGCTCGGCGATGATGTTGCGCTGAATCTCGTTGGTACCGGCATAGATCGGGCCGCCAAGCGCGAACAGGTAGCCGTCGGTCCAGGTGTCGGTCAGTTCACCGTCGACGCCCCGCAGATCCAGTGCCGTCTGATGCAGGTCCACATCGAGTTCCGACCAGAACACTTTGGTCACCGACGACTCCGCACCCAGTTCACCGCCCGCGGCCAGCCGGGTCACGGTGCCGAAGGTCTGCAACCTGTAGGCCTGCGCCCTGATCCACGCGTCGGCCACCCGGTCGGCGAACTGGGCACGAACATCGTTGTCTGACTGGGATTTCCACAACTCGACCAGTCGTGCCGCGGGCGCGGTGAATCGGGCGGGGCTGCGCAACGACATGCCGCGTTCGTTGCTCGACGTGCTCATCGCCGCACGCCAACCCTCGCCAGGGGTGCCGATGACGTCCTCGTCGGGCACGAACACATCGTCGAGGAATATCTCCCCGAAACCGGTGTCGCCACCCAGTTGGGCGATCGGCCGCACGGTGATACCGTCGGCCTTCAAATCGAACATGAAATAGGTCAGGCCATGATGGCGTTGCGCCGCAGGGTCGCTGCGGAACAAGCCGAAGGCCTTGTCCCCGAACGGTGCCCGAGAGCTCCAGATCTTCTGGCCGTTGAGTTTCCAGCCGCCGTCGACCTGGGTGGCCGTCGATCTCAGTGAGGCGAGGTCGCTACCGGACTCGGGCTCCGACCACGCCTGCGCCCAGATCTCCTCGCCACTGGCCATTTTCGGCAGAACCCGGGACAGCTGCTCGGCAGTGCCATGCGCGAACAATGTCGGAGCCAACATCGACGTGCCGTTGGCGCTGGCGCGTCCGGGCGCGCCGGCGTGGAAGTACTCCTCCTCGAACACCACCCACTCCAGCAGCCCGGCGTTGCGTCCGCCGTACTCCTCGGGCCAGCTGATCACCGATAACCTGGCGTCGTAGAGCTTCCTGTCCCAGCGCCGGTGCTGTTCGAAACCCGCTGCAGTGTCATAGGATTCAGTAGGGAAATAGTCGCGGTTGGCGGCCAGGAAGCCGCGTACCTCGGCGCGGAAATCCTCGATACCGTCGTCGTAGTCCAGGTCCACCCTAGGGCCTCTCTCGTAACTGCGGTTTGACGACCTTACCGCCCGGGTTACGGGGCAGGACGTCCAAGAACTCGACCGCTCTCGGTATCTTGAAGTTCGCCAGATGTTCGCGGGCGTAGGCGATCACGGCTGTCTCATCGAGGTCGGCGTCCGGCAACAGGACCACGAACGCCTTACCGACCTCGCCCAGCCGTTCATCCGGTACGCCGATCACCGCGGTTTCGGCCACGCCGGGCAACCGGGCCAGCACCTGTTCGATCTCGGCGGGGTAGACATTGAAACCACCGCAGATGTACATGTCCTTGAGCCGGTCGGTGATGCGCAGATTACCTGCGTCGTCGACTGTTCCGACATCGCCGGTGTGCAGCCATCCGTCGTGGTCGATCGCGGCGGCGGTGGCGGCCGGGTCGTCGAGGTAGCCGAGCATCACGTTGGGTCCGCGCAGCAGCACCTCTCCTGAGTCGTCGATACGCAGTTCGAAGTCGGCGATCGGGCGTCCGCAGGTGGTGGCGACGGTGACGGCATCGTCGGAGGCACGGCACATGGTGCCGAACCCGCTACCCTCGGTCAGCCCGTAGGCGGTCAGCACGATGTCGATGTCGAGTTCGGACTGCATCCGCTCGATCAGCACCACCGGCACCACGGCCGCACCGGTGACCGCGAACCGGAGCGAGGACAGGTCGTACTCGCCGCGATTGGGATGGTCGAGGAGCACCTGGTAGATCGTCGGCGGACCGGGCAGCACCGTCGCGCGGTGATCCCGCACGGCGATCATCGCCGCCTCGGCGTCGAATGTCAGCTGCGGGATCAGAGTGGCGCCGGTCTGCAGGCAGGCCAGGATCCCGGCCTTGAAACCGAAGTTGTGGAAGAACGGGTTGATGCACAGGTACCGGTCGGAGCTCGTGACCTGGCCGCAGTCGGCCCAGGCCGCCGAGGCCGACAGCGATTGTCGGTGTGCGCACAACACACCCTTGCTGCGACCCGTCGTACCCGAGGTGAACAGGATGTCGGAGACGTCGTCGGGCGTCACCGCCGCCGCGCGGGCATCGGCGGCGGCCAGGTCGGTGCCGCGGTCGACGAAGCCGGCCCAGGACGCCACGGCCTCACCGTCGTCGTCCTCGACGGGAACTCGCACGACGTGGCGCAGTGCGGGTAGCGCGGCGCGGTTCAGATCGGCGAGGCGGTCGTTCCCCAGGAACGAGCCCATCGCGATCAACATCGGCGCCTCGGTGCGGGCCAGGATGTCGACGGCCTCGCTGGCCGTGTAGCGGGTGTTGAGCGGAACCACGACGGCACCGGCGTAGTGGGCGGCCAGGCAGGCCACCACCCAGTGCCAGGTGTTGGGGGACCAGATGGCGACGCGGTCACCGGCGTCGACGCCGAGGCTGACCATCGCGGCGGCAGCCTGGCGGACCTCGGCGCGTAGTTCGGCGAACGTGAGTGTCTTCTGCTCGGTGACCAGCGCGTCGTGGTCGGGCAGCTGCAGCGCGATCCGGTCCAGCACCGCGGGCGTGGTCTGTGCAACGCCGCTCGTCATCGATGCTCCTCCGATGTTGTCTGCCAGGCGCGGCCGCGCTCCGCGGCGGGGTTCGTCTCCGCAAATACCGTGGCCCCGGGACTAACAAGCAAGTGCTTGGTAGGTTAGCCTACAGGGGTGATTGAGGTCCAGAAGTTCAGGGCGGAGGTCCGCGAGTGGCTCGCCGACAATCTGGTCGGTGACTTCGCCGCACTCAAGGGGCTCGGCGGGCCGGGCCGCGAGCATGAAGCGTTCGAGGAACGGCGGGCCTGGAATCAGCACCTGGCCAAGGCCGGGTTGACGTGCCTGGGGTGGCCTGTCGAGCACGGCGGCCGGGGGTTGTCGGTGGCGCACCGGGTGGCCTTCTACGAGGAGTACGCCAAGGCGGATGCGCCCGACAAGGTCAACCATTTCGGCGAAGAACTCCTGGGTCCGACGCTGATCGCATTCGGCACCCCCGTGCAGCAGCGGCGGTTCCTGCCACACATCCTCGACGTCACCGAGTTGTGGAGTCAGGGGTACTCCGAACCCGGGGCCGGCAGCGACCTGGCCAACGTGTCGACCACCGCGGTGCTCGACGGCGACCAGTGGGTGATCAACGGCCAGAAGGTGTGGACCTCGCTGGCGCACTGGGCGCAATGGTGTTTCGTGGTCGCCCGCACCGAGAAGGGCTCCAAACGTCACGCCGGACTGTCCTACCTCCTGGTGCCGCTCGACCAGCCCGGCGTCGACGTGCGCCCGATCATCCAGCTCACCGGTGACTCGGAGTTCAACGAGGTCTTCTTCGACGATGCACGCACCGACGCCGACCTGGTGGTCGGCGAACCCGGCGACGGGTGGCGGGTTGCGATGGGCACGTTGACCTTCGAACGCGGGGTTTCCACTCTCGGCCAGCAGATCCGTTACGCACGTGAGCTTTCCGGCATCGTGACGCTGGCCGAACGTAACGGAACGATCGACGATCCGTTGATCCGCGAGCGTCTCACGCGCGCCTGGGTCGGGTTACGCGCCATGCGCTCATACGCGCTGGCCACGATGGACGCCGAGCAGACCGGTCAGGCCGGCGCGGGAAAAGACGGCGCGGGAAAAGACGGCGCGGGAAAAGACAATGTGTCGAAGTTGTTGTGGGCGAACTGGCATCGCGGACTCGGGGAACTCGCGATGGACGTGCTCGGCAAGGCCGGACTGACCTTGGACGGCGGCCAGTTCAGTGAATGGCAACGGCTTTATCTGTTCTCTCGGGCCGACACCATCTACGGCGGATCGAATGAGATCCAGCGCAACATCATTGCCGAGCGCGTGCTCGGCCTGCCCCGGGAGGTGAAAGGCTCGTGACGCTGGCCCCCAAGCTCAGTGAAGCGCCGAAGGAGATCGACGGACACGGACTGTTGACCGACAAGGTCGTCGTGGTGACGGCGGCGGCCGGTACAGGTATCGGATCAGCGACAGCCCGCCGGGCATTGGCTGAAGGCGCCGACGTCGTGATCTCCGACCATCACGAGCGTCGTCTCGGCGAAACCCGGGAGCAGCTCGAATCACTCGGCCTCGGCCGCGTCGAGAGCGTGGTCTGCGACGTCACCTCGACCGCCATGGTGGACGCGTTGATCTCGTCGACCACCGCACGCATGGGCCGGCTCGACGTTCTGGTCAACAATGCCGGACTCGGCGGGCAGACGCCGGTCATCGACATGACCGACGACGAGTGGGACCGCGTCCTCAATGTCACGCTCACCTCGGTCATGCGGTCCACCCGGGCCGCACTTCGCTACTTCCGCGATGCCGGTCACGGTGGTGTCATCGTCAACAATGCCAGCGTGTTGGGTTGGCGTGCACAACATTCGCAGTCGCACTACGCGGCCGCGAAGGCCGGGGTGATGGCCCTGACGCGGTGCAGCGCCATCGAGGGCGTCGACTACGGCGTGCGCATCAATGCCGTGTCGCCGAGTATTGCGCGCCACCGGTTCCTCGAGAAGACCAGTTCGTCCGAGCTGCTGGACCGGCTGTCCTCCGACGAGGCGTTCGGGCGTGCCGCCGAACCGTGGGAGGTGGCTGCCACCATCGCCTTCCTGGCCAGCGACTACTCCAGTTACCTGACCGGCGAAGTGATCTCGGTATCGAGCCAACACCCATGAGCAGACGCGAAGAACTGCTGGGACTCGCCGCGGCCATGATGGCCGAGCGCGGCCTGCGCGCCACGACGGTGCGTGATATCGCCGACGCCGCCGGCATCCTGTCCGGCAGCCTCTATCACCACTTCTCCTCGAAGGAGGAGATGGTCGACGAGGTGCTGCGGAGCTTCCTGGACTGGTTGTTCGCGCGCTATCAGGACATCATCGACACCGAACCCAACCCGATGGAGCGGCTCAAGGGACTGTTCATGGCGTCGTTCGAGGCCATCGAGCATCGTCACGCCCAGGTCGTCATCTACCAGGACGAGGCCAAGCGGTTGTCATCACAACCGAGATTCGCCTACGTGGAGGCCCGCAATCGCGAACAACGCAAGATGTGGGTCGATGTGCTTGCGCAGGGGATCGAGGAGGGCTACTTCCGGCCCGACATCGATGTCGATCTCGTCTACCGCTTCATCCGTGACACCACGTGGGTCTCGGTGCGGTGGTACCAGCCCGGCGGCCCGCTGACCGCTGAGCAGGTCGGCGCGCAATACTTGGCCATCGTTCTCGGTGGCATCACGAAATCGACTGGAAGTGAAGGAGACTGACCATGGCCGAGGCGTATGTCATCGAGGCCGTACGCACTGCGGTGGGAAAGCGTAACGGTTCCCTTGCGGGCGTTCATCCCATCGACCTGGGCGCAGCGGCGTGGCGTGGCCTGTTCGACCGCGTCGACGTCGATCCCGGCACCGTCGACGATGTGATCGCCGGCTGTGTGGACGCCATCGGCGGGCAGGCCGGCAACATCGCCCGGTTGTCCTGGCTGGCCGCGGGTTACCCCGAGGAGGTGCCCGGCGTGACCGTCGACCGCCAGTGCGGTTCCAGTCAGCAGGCGATTTCCTTTGGTGCGCAGGCCATCATGGCCGGAACCGCCGACGTGATCCTTGCCGGCGGGGTGCAGAACATGAGCCAGATCCCGATCAGTTCCGCCATGACCGCCGGTGAGCAGTTCGGTTTCACGTCACCGACCAACGAATCCAAGGACTGGCTGCACCGGTACGGCGATCAGGAGATCTCCCAGTTCCGCGGCTCGGAGTTGATCGCCGAGAAGTGGAACATCACCCGCGAGGAAATGGAGCAGTACGCTCTGACCAGCCACGAGCGTGCGTTCAGCGCGATCAGGTCGGGGAATTTCGAGAATGAGATCATCACTGTCGAAACCGAATCGGGCCCGTTCCGTATCGACGAGGGCCCCCGCGAATCGTCACTGGAGAAGATGGCCGGGCTCAAGACACTGGTTGACGGCGGGCGGTTGACGGCGGCGATGGCCAGTCAGATCTCGGATGGCGCCAGCGCCGTGCTGCTGGCCTCGGATGACGCGGTGCAGGCCCATGGTCTCAAGCCGCGCGCACGGATTCATCACATCAGCGCCCGTGGTGCCGATCCGGTGTTCATGCTCACCGGACCCATCCCCGCGACGCGCTACGCCCTGGAGAAGACGGGCCTGTCGATCGACGATATCGACACCGTCGAGATCAACGAGGCATTCGCGCCTGTGGTGATGGCGTGGCTCAAGGAGATCAAGGCCGACCCGGAGAAGGTCAACCCCAGCGGCGGGGCGATCGCACTCGGTCACCCCCTGGGTGCCACCGGCGCCAAGCTGTTCACGACGATGCTGAACACGTTGGAGCGCACCGGCGGCCGCTATGGCCTGCAGACCATGTGCGAGGGCGGCGGTACCGCCAACGTCACGATCATCGAACGCCTCTGACAGCGGTTCGTGCGTCAGTGGTCGTGAATGATCACTCCGCGGATGTTGTTGCCGGCCAACATATCGTCGAAGCCGACGTTGACATCACCCAGCTTGTATTCGCGGGTGACGGTTTCATCCAGCAGCAGTTGGCCCTGGCGGTACAGGCTGAGTAGCCGGGGGATGTCGGCGCGCGAGTTGGCCTCGCCATAGAGGCTGCCCAACAACCGCTTCTGGTAGAGGGTCAACATCAGCATGGGCAGCGTCGGCGTCACATCGGCCAGCGCGGCGATACCGGTGAGCACCACGGCACCACCTTTGTGCACCATGTCCAGCGCCTGCCCTACCATCGGGCCCTCGACCAGGCCGACCGTGATGATGGCGGAGTCGGCCATCACGCCGTCGGTGAGTTCGGCGGCCAGCGCGGTGGCCTCGGCAGCCGACGTGACGAAATGCGTCGCGCCGAACTGAATTGCCTTGTCCCGCTTTGACTCCACGATGTCGACTGCGATGATGTGTTCGGCTCCCGCGATTCGTGCGCCCTGGATCGCGCCGCTGCCGACGCCCCCGATGCCGATGACCACCACGGTGTCACCCGGCGCGACGGCCGCGGTGTTGACTGCCGACCCCCAGCCGGTGGTGACGCCGCAGCCCAACAGGCAGGCGCGGCTGAGGGGCAGGTCGTCGTCGATCTTGACCACGGATGCCTCGGAGACCACGCCGTACTGCGCGAACGTACCGAGCAAGAGCATCACACCGATCGGCTGCGTGCCGATATGGCGACGGTAGGTGCCGTCCAACTGCGTTCCGTTCAGCACCATGGCGCCGAGGTCACACAGGTTTTGCCGCCCGTGGCGCACCACCGGCACCGTCCGCATGCGGGCATCCCGGATGTGACGACGTGATCGCCGACCTTGAGGTCGCGGACGCCCGGACCGATTTCCTGGACTATGCCCGCGCCTTCGTGGCCGCCGACCATCGGGAACGGCGCCGGGATGTCACCGGTGCGGGGATGGTGGTCGGAGTGGCACAGTCCGGTCGCCTCGTAGGACACCAGGACCTCACCCTCCCGCGGTGGATCGATGTCGACTTCCTCGATACTCCAGTCTCTGTGTGCCTCCCAGAGGACAGCTGCCTGCATCTTCATCGTGGGCCCCCTACCCTGTTGATGTGGTGTCAGTGATCGTGGATGATCACTCCGCGAATGTGGCGCCCCGCCGGCATGTCGCCCGTGTGCAGTGCGGCCGCCCCGACGCTCCATGAGGCGCCGTGCTCCCACCGGACCGCAGCATTGGTCTTCATCCGAGCTTCCCCCGCCCCCGACGTCATCGTCGAATCCGAGTGTAGGAAGCGCGCTCGCAAGTAGCAGGCGTTCGGCCGAATCGACCATGAGCACAATGCGCAGAACACGCATTTCGTGGGTTGCGTGGCTTGCGCGCACAAGCGAGAACTATTGCTCCACTGCACCTTAACTGGATGTACGCGGCCATCCGGCCGCCCCAGTCCGCAACCGGAGTATCGATCATGACGCCCATGAAATCCCTGCTGGTCGGCGCGACGGCCTGCGTTGCCGCAGCCGCTGCACCTGCGCTGATGGCGACCCCACGCGCCAGCGGCGACACGATCGACGACCCTGATCTCAAGACCATCTCGATCCACGGCAACCGGGTCGCCTACCGCGATCAGGGTTCCGGTGAGGTGCTGCTGCTGGTCCACGGCATGGGCGGTAGCTCGCAGACCTGGCGTGACGTGATTCCAGCGCTCGCCGGCAAGTATCGGGTGATCGCACCGGACCTGTTGGGGCACGGGCAATCCGACAAACCACGCGGTGACTACTCGGTGGGTGCGTTCGCGGTGCTGCTACGCGATCTGCTCGACGAACTCGGGATCACCAAGGTCACAGTTGTCGGCCATTCGCTGGGCGGTGGGGTGGCCATGCAGTTCGCCCACCAGCACCGCCGGTACTGCCGACGGATGATCCTGATCAGCAGCGGCGGATTCGGCGGCGACGTCGGACGGATCCTGCGCCTGCTGTCGCTGCCGGGCTCGGAGTTCGTGTTGCCGGTGATCGCGTCACGGCCGGCCGTCGTCGCCGGCAATGCGGTGCGCGTGCTCACCGGATCGCCGGCCCGCTTCCAGTCCAGGCCGTCGCTGTCCCGGCGGGACCACCGGAAGGCATTCCTGCGTACGCTCCGCTCGGTGGTCGACTACCGCGGGCAGGCTGTGTCCGCGGTGAATCGGTTGTGTGTCAACGCCGAACTGCCGGTGATGATCATCAGCGGTGACGAGGATCGGGTCATCCCGGTCGAGCACGCGCACACCGCGCACCACATGTTCCCCAACAGCCGGCTGCATGTCCTGCCCGGCGTTCACCACCATCCGCCCACCGAGCGGCCCGTCGAGGTGGCCGGCCTCATCGACGACTTTCTGGCCGCAACGGCATAGCCCCCCGGTGCCGCGAGCGCTCACCCACGTACGGTTTTCGGGCCGGAAACCGTACCCAGGTGAGCGCTCGCGGCAGTTGTGCACAGGGTGAGTGGCCCACGGTGGGCTGCCCGCAGAGAATCCCGGTGTGCCACCCGACCTGATCCGTGTCTTCACCACCCAGGGTGGGGTCGCGACCTTCGCCCAGTTGCTGGTGTTCCTGTCCCGTCGTCAGTTGCAACGCCAGCTGCGCACCGGGCACCTGGTGAAGATCCTGCCGGGGATCTACAGCCTCGGTGCACCTGACACTCTCACCCGGCTGTGCGGTCTCGATCTGCGCTGCGGACAACCTGTCACGGCATGCCTCGGCACCGCGGCCGCGATGCTGGGCTTCGACACCGAAAGCGTGACGGCACTACACGTCCTGAACCCCAGCGGCAACCTCCTACGCAATCAGTCAGGTTTGGTCATCCACCGGCGCGACGGGGCACCGCTGACCCATCTGCGTGGACGCCCACTGACAACACCGGCATGGACAGCCGTCGAAGTGGCACGCGCCCTGCGGCGCCCTCGGGCGCTGGCGACGTTGGACGCAGCGCTGCGCAGCGGTACCTGTACACCGGCCGAACTGCTGGCGGTCAGTGCTGCACACGCAGGCAGGCGGGGCATCGTCACCGTCCGGGACCTCATTCCGCTCGCCAGGCCCGGCGCCGAGTCGCCGATGGAAAGTGAGGCGCGGCTGGCGATGCTCGACCATCGTGTGCCAGAGCCCGAACTGCAGTACGAGATCATCGACCTCGACGGTCGGCTGTGGCGATTGGACTTCGTCTGGCCCGAGGCGAAAGTCGCTGCCGAGTATGACGGCTTCGACTTCCACAAATCGCCGGAGGACCTGCGACGCGATCGGCAGAAGCGGGCCGCCCTCGAGGAGATGCGTTGGCGGGTGCTGAGCATGGTGTCCGACGACGTACGCAGACATCCGGAGGTGCTGGCTCGCCGGCTGCTCGGAATGCTCGCCAACGTGCCGTGAGCGCTCACTGGCGTACGGCATTGGGGCTCAAAACCGTACCTCGGTGAGCGCTCGCCAGGAAGGTGCTTCCCACCAAACCCGTGAGCGCTCACTGGCGTACGGTATTAGGGCTCAAAACCGTACCTCAGTGAGCGCTCGGCGGAAAGGATCTAGCGCGGCCACCAGTTGCGCCGGCCGACCATGGCCGCCATCGCAGGCACGGTGATGGTGCGGACGACGAAGGTGTCGATCAGCAGCCCGGCACCGATGATGAACCCGGTCTGCACCATGGTCGACAGGCTGCCGAACAGCAGGCCGAACATCGAAGCGGCGAAGATGATTCCGGCCGAGGTGATCACTCCACCGGTGGAATGCACGGCCCGGATGATCCCGGAGCGGATCCCGTTGCGCGACTCCTCACGGATCCGGGTGATCAGCAGCAGGTTGTAATCTGCGCCGACCGCGACCAGCACGATGAACGCCGTTGCCGGCACGTTCCAGTAGATGTGCTGGTGGCAGATGAACTGGAAGAACACAACCCCGAGACCCAGCGCCGACAGGTACGAGATCACCACGGAGGCAATCAGATACAGCGGCGCGACGATGGCGCGCAGCAGGGCGACCAGGATCAGGAACACCACGACCAACGTCAGGGCGATGATCAGGTGCAGATCGTGCTCGTAGTAACTGCGGATGGTGCTGTACATCGGTGTGGTGCCGACCATCGAGATGGTCGCATCGGACAGCGTCGTGTTGGGCTGCGCACTGCGTGCGGTGTCCAGGATGGTCTGGACCTGGTCCATGGCCTCTGTGCTGAACGGGTCGAACTTGGTCTCGACCAGGTAGCGCGCGGAGTGGCCGTCCGGTGAGATGAACAGCTTGGCGGCATTCTTGAAGTCATTGGTCGTCAGAACCTGCGGCGGGATGTACATCCCCGCCATTGACGGTTCGGACGCATCGCGCTTCATCGACATCAGCAGGCCGGCCGCCTGATTCATCCCGGCACCCATCTGCTTGGTCTGGTCGACGAGCACCTGCACGCCGTCGGCCAGTTTCTGGCTGCCGTCGGCCAGGGCGTCGGCGCCCTGCTCCATCTGCGTGATCTTCTGCTGCGCGGCTCCGGGGTCGGAGACGCCCGCCGACTTCAGCATCGCGCTGACGCGCTGCACGGTGCCGGCCAGCTTCTGGGCCTGCCCGCTACCCTGCGTAGCCAGCTGCTGCAGCTCGGCCCGTCCGGCGCTGCAGGTCGCGTCGGCATCGCACTGGGCATTGTTGTTCAGCGCGTCGAGCATCGGGGTCGCAGCGCTGATCACGCCGTCGACGGCGGTCTGGCCGTTCTGAGCGTACGACGACACGGTGTTCAGCTGCTGCTGCACCTCGCTGAGGGTGCCGGTCATCGCGGTCATGGACCGGCCGGCCTGGTTGACCTGGGTGCGCACCGCGGCCAGGCTGTCGGCCAGCTTGTGCGCGCCACCGCTGAGCGCATCGAGATCGCCAGACTTGTCGCTGATCGTCGATGACGCGGTCTGCAGTTTGGAGCCGACCTCGCCGGCCTGATAGCTGATCTTGGTCTGGTCCAGCGGCTGACCGGTGGGGCGGGTGACGCCGCGGACCGCCGCCACATTGGGGAGCTGCGCGACGCGTTGTGCCATCTGCTCCATGTCGGCCAGGGCCTGCGGGGTCCGCAGATCGTGCGGTGAACGGATGTAGATGTACTCCGGCAGCAGCGTGCCCGTCGAGAAGTGCGCCGCCATGGCGTCATAACCCTGGTTGCTCTCGGCCGAGGCGGGCAGCTGCAGGCGGTCGTTGTAGGTGGGGTGCATCATCAATGCGCAGGCGCCCAAACTGATCAACACCGCCAGGCTGACCGCCAGATGGGCCTTCGGTCGTCGGACGATGTGGATCGCCGAGCGCTGCCACAGCCGGCTGGTCATGGGTCGCCGCGGGGCGATCCAGCCGCGCCGACCGGCCAGCACCAGGACGGCGGGCAAGAAGGTCACCGCCGCCAGGAAGGCCACGCCGATCGAGATAGCAAGGGCTGGACCGATACTCGTGAACGACGGCAACCTGGTGAAGACCATGCCGAGGAATGTCACGGCGACGGTGGCCGCCGATGCGGCGATCACCTTGCCGATCGACGTCAATGCCTTCTGCACGGCGATGTCCGAGCCGACACCCGAGCGGATGTACTCGTGATAGCGGCTGATCAGGAACACCGCGTAATCGGTTCCGGCGCCGACGATCATCGCGGTCATGAGCACGACCGTCATCGCCGACACGTTGAGCCCGATCTGGGTCAGCGCGGAGACCACGCCCTGCGCGGCGCTCACCGAGATGCCGATGGTGAGCAACGGCAGCAGCACCGTCACGGGACGGCGGTAGATGATCGACAGGATCATCAGCACCATGAGCGCCGTGGCGATCTCGATCATGTGCATGTCGCGGGCGCTGACGATCGACATGTCACCGACGATCGCCGCCTGACCGGTGACATGGGTGGTGAGGTCACTGCCGGCCGTGGTTTGCATGATGAGGTTGTGGACTCGTTGGTAGGCCTGCGACGACTCCGGCGAACCGGCCGGTGCCTTGAGCGTCACCGCCATGTAGAAGGCCTTGTTGTCGGTGCTGACCATCAGTTGGCGCAGCGCCGGTGTGGTGACGAAATCCTGCACCGCCGACACGTCGCTGTCGCCGCGCAGTTTCTGGGCCAGCGTGCGGTAGACGGCGGTGTCGGCTGGGCGCAGTCCGTGGTCGTCGGTCATCACGACGACCACGATGTTCTGCGCCGACTCACCGAAATCCTTGGCCATCTGCTCGCTGGCCGCCATCGCCTGCGGCGGCAGCGGCTGGACGGTCTGGTTCTCGACGATCTTCGTCAGGGCCGGGAACGCGACAGCCAGCACCACCAGCAGTGCCACCCACGCTCCGATGACGAGCCAGGGCGCCCGCGCGACCACCCGGCCCAGCAGGGCGAAGACATCGAAGTCGCGGGCGCTCCTGGTGCCCTTTGCCGACACGGTGCCCTTTTTGGTAACGACGGCCTTCTTCAACACGGCGAGATCCTCTGATGGAGCGGTTGGTTCGAACTCGAAATTACGGTCGTCGCACCGCCCTGGCTCGCTTGTGTGCACAGCCCGCGAAGTAAGCGATTCAGGCGGTTTTACGCATTGTGCTCACGCGGTTGGCCTGGTCGGTCGGGGTCAGTGACAGGTCGGCGAGCGCGTGGGAAAGCGTCTGCTGCAGAGCGGAATCCGAGTTCATGCCACCCGGCTGGTACGACAGCACCGTGATGAACACGCGACCGTTGATCCGGCCGGAGGCGAACGCCAGGACACCACCGGCGCGGTGCATGGTGGCGCGCGTGATACCCGGATAGCGCGAGCGGAGCGTGAACTGGTCGGCGTCGGTGCCGTCCGGGCGATTCACCACGGGGTCGATGTCACCGATGTTCGACGAGATGACACTGGCCGTGTCCCCGCCCGAGGCAACGCTGACCATCCGCCGCACAACTCGTTTGGGCAGCAACGGGACGATGGGCAGCAGCGCCCACCGCTCGTCGGGGACGTCGTTGTGCCGGATCAGGGCGGCCTTGATGCCGGCCCGCAGGCCGCTGAGATCGGCAGTCGTCTCACTCGGCGCGACCATGACGTCCACGTTGGTCACGGCGTTGGAGCGGGTGTCACCGTCGATGCGTTCGTTGACCGGAATCGCCACAGTGATGGTGCCGTCGGCGTTGACCCGGCCGATGCGACGGGCGACATCGACCGCCAGGCCGGCCAGCAGGGCATTACTCGTTCCGCCGAGTAGTCGCGCGCGGGTGTCCCAGTCGGCCACGTCGATGAATGCGGTCGCCATCGGCAGGGTGAGCCGATCATTGTTCACGACAACGGCTTTCGGCGCCCGCACCCGCGCCTTGGCCTCCTTGCGATGCTGTCGCGCCATCCGGGCGGCGGCACGCAGCGCACGGGCGACGGCAGGCACGTCCCGCATCGTCTGGGCCGCATCCTGGCGTACCGCTCGCCACCGGCGCCGGGATCCGGCCGCCGGCCACTCGACGGCGTCGTCACGCCCGGCGGCCGCGTCGGCCAGGGCGAGGCAGATCCCCACTCCGTCGGTCAGCGTGTGCGATATGACCAGGCTGACACCGGAGCCGCCGTCGGTGAACGGTAGGACGGCCAGGTGCCAGCCCGGTCCCCGCTCGCAGTCGAGCGGCGTGTCGGCCTGCTCGCTGAGCCACGCGTCGAAGTCGGCGCGGGGGCGGGGCACAGTGACGATCTCGATCTCGGTGGTGTCCTGCGGTGTCACCCAACGGTGGCGACCGAACGCCAGTGGGGATCGTTCGACTCGGCGCGACAGCCGGCCGTGCTGCAGGTGCTGGTGGAACTCGCGCAGGCCGTCGAGGTCCGCGCCGCCGTCATAGATCCACGCGCACTGGATCAGGCTGGTCGCTCCGGTGGCTTGTTCGCCGAGAAACACCGTCTGGTCGACGAGATCGAGAAGGTTGTCGGTCATGTCCGTACTCCGAATTCCGTTGGGTTGGTCAAGGTCAGACGCGCGCGCCGACACAGACGGCGCACTGCTCGCTGGTGTTGGCGTGGTGGGCCAGCTCGTCGATCCAGTCGGCGGTGGTGTTGGCGGCATCGGCGAACGCGTGGCTCAGGGCCGCGACGTAGCGGTGCACCGAATGCCGGGCATCGGCGTTGTCGGGGAACGAGATGGTCACGGTGGTCCGATCGACCTGCCGGTTGATCCACATGTTGATGCTGCCGTGCGACAGGTTGTCGCCGTACACGCCGAAGTTGGTCTCCTCCCACAGCGACGCGACGGGAATCTTGCGGAAGTCCATGTAGGACACCATGAGTGCCGGCTGGCTGGGCAGTTTGACACCGAGTTCGTTGACGTCGACCAGTTCGAGCACCCGCTCGAACGGCACCGTCGCCAGCGACCTGTTGGCGTCGAACGACTTCTGCGCCGCCAGGGCGGTCTCGCCGAACGAGGTGTCACCCATCGGGACGGTGACGGGGAAGAGGCTCGCGAACCAGCCGACGCTCATGGTGTCAGGGCCGGGGGTGCGGGTGTCCGACGGGGTGAAACCGTGGAAGACCGACTTTCCGGTCAGGTCGTGTTCGGCCAGTGCGGCGCAGGCCATCACGCCCCCGGAGAACCGGGCGCCGGCATCACGGCACGCCGCGTCGAAGGCGGCGGTTTCATGGGCGTCCAGCAGCTCGACGGTCACGAAGTTGCCTCGGGTGTTCGTCCACGTGTCGCCAAGGGGCAGGGGGAAGCTCGGCCAGTCACCGTCGGCCTCCTTGGCGAAGTCGATCCAGCTCCTGATCTCCGGTGACGACGCCGTCATGCCGGCGACGTGCTCGCGTTGACGTGCGGTGTAGTCGGTGTAGCCGGCCGTCTCGGGTGCCGCGACGGTCCGTCCGGCCACCAGGTCGGCGTAGGACAGGTGGATGTCGAGAAAGATGAGGCCGGCCGACATACCGTCGATGTGCAGGTGGTCGACACTGGCGTAGCAGGTGAAGTGGTCGTCCTTCTGGATGACGCCGAAGGTGAAGCAGTCCCATTCGAGCGTTCCCGGTGTTGTCGAGAGGGCGAGCTCGCGGATTTCCTCGGCACTCATGTCGCCGTGCGAATCAGGCACGAATTCGATATCCGCGGGGTTTTCGATGGTGCGGCGGAAGATATTGCCGTTCTCGAATTCGAAGGCATTGTGATAGGTGTCGTTGCGACGGATGTGCGCGTTGATGGCGGTGGTCATGGCGTCGATGTCGCAGGTGCCGGGAATGTCCCAGGCAATCACCATCAGCCGGGGCAACTCGCGGCCAAGCGCCTTACCGTAGAAGGCCGCGCGCAGGTGCCCGGCCTGCTGAAAGCTGGGCGGCAGCGGGTTGCGGTCCGCGGCGCGCATGGTATCGCGCGACGCAGCCGACGCCGTCCATGTGGTGACCGGTCCATTCGCGGGCTGCCACGAATTGATGGGGCCTTGTGAAACCATTTCTCTTGACTCCTCGGCTTTGGCGAATTCCGTTTTTCGGAAATCGCGATCAGGTTTTTTCGGGTGAATCCGATGTGTTCGAATCTAGGGATCGCGCTGTGATCTGACTCGCTTGTGCGCGCTAGTCGCGAAGTGAGCGATTTACCGGTTTTGCGCATTGTGCGCATCGCGCAGTCCGACGCCCATGGTCTCCGGCAGAAGGGCCGTACTGACGAGGCTGACGGCGGCGAAGATGCCGAGCATCACGCCGATCGAGATACCGCCCCAGGCTGCCATCAGGGGCGCGGCGATCAGGGGTGGCAGCGCACCGCCGACCAGCCCCGCCAGGTTGAGCGCCAGACCTGCGCCGCTGTAGCGGTACCGGGTGGCGAAGATCTCCGGGACGAAAGCGCCCATCGGGCCGTAGGCCGTACCGGCGACGGCGTACGTGCCGACGATCGCGAGCGCGTACAACGCGGCATTACCGGTGTCGACCAACGGAATCAGCACGAAGGCCCACGGCAGGCCCATCGCGAACGCCGCCATGATGACGCGACGACGCCCGAACCGGTCGCACAGGATGGCCGAGATCGCGCAGAACGTGATGGCGGTGATGCCGCCGAGGACGTTGAAGAGCAGAACCTGGTCGGGGGAGAAGCCGATCTGCGTATGGGCATAACTGGTCAGGTAGGCGTTGGCGATGTACCCGAAGGCGAAGAAGCCGACCATGCTGCCCGCGGCCAGCAGCACCTCGCGACGCTGGTTGGCGAACAACGCCATCACCGGTGTGCCCGTCTGGCTGCCACGGGCCTGCTGTTCGGCGAATACCGGTGTCTCGGCGACGTTCAACCGCACATAGAGGGCGATGGCCACCAGCACGATGCTGAACAGGAACGGCACCCGCCACGCCCAGCCGAGGAACGCGGCACTTGCCTCGCCGATCGTCGAGTTCACGGCGAGGAACACCAGGCTGCTCATCACGAGGCCGCTGCCGGCGCCCAGCGACGTGAACATGCCGTAGCGGCCGCGGGTTCCGGTGGGCGCGTGTTCGGTGGCCAGCAGTGCCGCGCCGGCCCATTCGCCGCCGACGGCGAAACCCTGCGCCAGGCGCAACGTGAGCAGGATGAGCGGCGCCGCCATGCCGATGCTGGCCGCGCTGGGCACCAGTCCGACCGCGACGGTCGAGAGGCCCATGATCAGCATGGTCGCCGTCAGAGTCACCTTGCGGCCCAGTCGGTCCCCGAAGTGACCGAAGAATGCGGCACCGGCGGGGCGCGAGACGAACGCCGCGGCAATCGTGGCCATCGACGCGACCGTGGCTATCGTGGCGCCGAGGTGTGGGAAGAACACCTTGGGAAATATCAGGGCGGCCGCGGTGCCGTAGATGTAGAAGTCGTAGTACTCGATCGCCGAGCCCACATAGCTCGCGAGTGCCACCCGCTTCATCGACGAGCCGCCCGTGGGGGTCGGCGTGGTTGCCGTGGTGGTCATGTCAGGTCCTCCGTCCGGATTGGTGTCGCTCAAGTTAGGGGCGATCCGGTGGCGGGTCGTGGTTGCGCGCACAACACGCGTAACCACACTTTTCCGGCTTTTGCGCGTTCTGCTCAGCGACGTCGTACGCTCGGCGCATGGCATGGAAGGCCCCGGTTGACGTGCGGCTTGCCACCCAGGTGCTGGTGCTCCAGGTCGCGGTGGTGGTGCTGACGCTCGGCCTCGCCGGCGGGCTGCTGGCCTTCTTCAGCCATCAGCGGATCGTCGCCGAAACCGGCACCCGCGCCCTCGATGTGGCGCGTGTCGTCGCATCGGCGCCCGCGGTGCGTGCCGACGTCGCGCGGTACGACGGGCAACCGCTGACACCGTCGCCTGCGTTGACTGATGAGTTGGCGGCCGGGCAACTGCAGCTGATCGCCACGGAGGTGCAGCAGGACACCGACATGTTGTTCGTGGTCATCACCAACAACGAGGGCATCCGGCTCAGTCACCCCAACAGGAACGAACTGGGGCTCCGGGTCAGTACTGATCCTGCCGAGGCCCTGGCAGGTCACGACGTGGTGGACCGCGAGGTCGGCACGCTCGGCAATTCGGTGCGAGCCAAGGTGCCCATCCGGCGGCTTGGTTCGGATCAGGTGATCGGTGAGGTCAGCGTCGGTCTGTCGACGGATGCGGTGCATCGTCAGCTGTGGAGCGACGTGCGGGTGGCGGCCGTGCTCGTCAGCCTGGCCCTGCTGATCGGTATCGCCGGATCGCTGCTGCTGGCGCGTCGTTGGCGCTCGCTGACCCTGGGCCTGCAGCCTGCCGAGCTGGCCGAGATGGTGCGTGGGCAGGCCGCGGTGCTGCACGGTATCGGCGAGGGTGTGCTGGCCGCCGACCCCGACTGGAACACGACGTTCGTCAACGACGAGGCGGCCCGGCTGCTCGAAATCGGTCATGAGCGAGGCCGGCCGGTCGACCAGATCGGTTTGACCCCACGCGTTCTCGAGGTTTTCAAGTCGGCCGATCCGACACCGACCATCGCGACAGCCGGCGAGCACATCGTGGTCGTATCGGCCCGCTCGGTCGCACGCGACGGCCGTGAACTGGGCACCGTCCTCGTGGTGCGGGATCGCACCGACGTCGAGTCACTGACCCGGCAGCTCGACGCCGTGCAGTTGATGAGTACCGCGCTGCGGGCGCAACGACACGAATTCGCCAACCGACTGCACCTGTTGAACGGATTGCTGCACGCCGGTCACGTCGACGAGGCGTCGCGGTATCTCGAAGAGCTGCTGGGGTCGGGCCCGCTCGGGTCGGCGCTGCCGGGGATGGATGCCATCCGGGACACATTCCTGCAGGCGTTTCTCGCGGCGAAGGCCGCGGCCGCCAGGGAGGCCGGCGTGACGTTGCGGATCGGCGAGAACACGTGGGTCTCTGGGCGTCTCGGCTTACCGCTGGATGTCACGACGATACTCGGAAACCTCATCGACAATGCGATCTACGCCGCGCGGACCGGTGCGCGCGAGCCGAAGATCGTGGACGTCGAACTGTTGCAGGAGGGCTCGACACTGCACATCACGGTGGGCGATACCGGCGACGGTGTCTCGGCCGATTTCGTCGAGCACGTGTTCACCGAGGGCAAGTCGACCAAACCGCAGTCCGGTATCCCCGGTGGGCGCGGGATCGGGATGGCGTTGTCCCGCCAGGTCAGCCGTTCCCTGGGCGGTGAGATCAGGTTGTCGAGCACCGGCAATCCGGATGTCGAGTTGTGTGGCGCAGAGTTCATCGCCCGGTTGCCGGGTGTGTTGGTGGAGGAGGATGGCCAGTGGGTGGACCAGAACTGACGGTGCTGGTGGTCGACGACGATTTTCGGGTCGCCAACATGCACGCCGGGATCGTGAATGCCATGCCTGGCTTCACGGTCAGCGCAACCGTGAACACGCTCGCCGGTGCGCGCAAGGCCGAACCGGTGGACCTGGCTCTGGTGGATGTGTATCTACCTGACGGCTCCGGCGTCGACCTGGTGCGTGAACTACGATGCGACAGCATCATGTTGAGCGCTGCCACCGAGGCCGACACCATCCGCGCGGCGATCGCCGCGGGCGCGTTGGGGTACCTGGTCAAACCGTTCGTGCCGGCGGATCTGGCGGCCCGGCTCGGCGGCTACGCGCGCTATCGCAGGATCCTGTCGGGATCGAATCTGACCGGGCAGGACGTGGATGCCGCCCTCGACGCGCTGCGGCCGAAGGTCGCGGCCGCGTCACCGACCCATGCCGCCACGTCGCCGACCAAAGACCTTGTACTGGAGGCTCTTCGGGAAGCCGGCACACCGATGTCGTCAGCCGAGGTGTCCACCGCCATCGGGGTGTCGCGGGCGACGGCTCAGCGGTATCTCGCGACGCTGGCCGCCGCCGGCGAGGTGAAGACGACCCTGCGCTACGGCACCACAGGCCGCCCGGAGCAGGAGTTTGTCGCGGTTGCGCGCCCACCCCGGCCACCGGCCCGCCCTTAGAGGACGAGCGCCAGCCCCGCCATCGCGATCAGCCAACTGGCGAAGCTCCCGACCAGGAAGTACTCGGTGACCTCGTCGATACCGGAACCGTTGCCGTCCTTACGTTGTGCGCTCAGTTCGGGAAACCTGATGATGCCCTTCGCGGCGACGACGGCCGAGGCCGCGGCGAGTTGGCCGCCGAGGCCAAGGCCGACGATGAGCAACCGTTCCATGGGCCCCAACAACCGGCCGCCCTTGAGTCGGTCGGACGGTTGCGGTTCGCCGGCCGGGCGAACCGCCCCGACCGCGCCGAGGATCAACCGGACCAGTTGGTTGGCGGTGACCAGCTGGAGGAGCACCACCCCGGCGATCATCAGCGCCCGGTCAGGGTCGACAGAGTCGAGTCCTACCCAGCGCAGCCAGCGGGCGAGCAGACCGGCCGCGGGCGAATCCCATCCGGACAGCACCGCCAGCACCGCCGCGGTGGCGCCGAACGTCAACAACGCGGTGCCTTGGCGGATGCCGGTGCGTTCGGCGCGCGCGCCCAGCCGTATCCACGCCGCAGCGGCGAACCCGGCGACGAGTAGCAGCACGACATCGCCGAAATGCCACAGGCCGGCGAGTGTCGCCACCACCACGACCGTGATCGGTCCCGCCGCCAACGCCGGCCAGCGGCGTTCGGTGAGTCGGCGGCAGATGTCGGCGACGCCCACGGCGACCAGGAACACCGCCAGTGCGGTCATCGAGCCTCCCGAAGTTGCTCGGCGGCAAGCAGTATCAGGTCGAGACCGTCCCGGGCGGAGCGCTGCGACACCGCCGAAGCGCTGATGCCCTCCGCCATGGCCAACTCCTTCTTCGAACGTCCGTCCCGTAACCCGGCGAGAATCCGCAGGGACCTGTCATCGAGCGATCCAAGCAGATGGTCCCGACACATCAGTGCGGCGTTGACGGCGGCGGCGTCGGCGGCATACCCGGTTCCGCCATCGTCGGGGGCGCGCCGGAACGCGGTCCTGACGTGCGTCAGGCCGGGCTGGACCTGCGTGGCGGCCACCCATTCGATGGCTTCCCGCGCGGACCACCAGCCGGGACCGTCCTGAATGCCTGAATCGGGGTCGAGGACGGTGACCGCGCCCCAGCCGATGCCGAACCGGACGTCGACGTCGGGTGCCAGTGCCAGGCGCAGGGCCAGTGTGGCGTCGAGGGCCGCGCCGACGTCAGGGAACGTGCCCTGGAACTCGTCGCCGACGGTCAGGGCGGGTTGTTGCAGGGCGGCTACCGCGACGCCGGACAGCGCTGCGGTGAGCCGACGGTGCAGTGCACGCCGATCGGTGAAGCCGCGGGAACCGACGACATCCCCGATGGCCGTCGCGACCGGTGAAGCAGATGACTTCACTCCTGGCATATGAAGATAATAGCTTCATATTGTGATAATGAAGTAAATGACTTCAGTCTGTGATGTGTGCTGCCGCCGCTCGAAGGTGCTGCACGGCGTCATCGACAATCGACTCGATCAGTTCGGCACATGACGGCAGATCACTCACAATGCCCGCCACCTGGCCCGATGCCAGAACCCCTGCGTCGGTGTTGCCCTCCACCAGCCCGGCTTTGAGCAGCATGGGCGTGTTGGCCGCCATCACCACCTGCGACCACGTCAGCTCCTTGCCGTGGCGCATCGCCAGCCCGTCACTGATCATCGACCGCCACGACATCCCGCTCATCTTCTTGAACTTCTGGGCGTTGCGCACCGCGGCGGCGAAGCCGCGGGCGCGTGATCCACCCTCCAGTTTCTCCACCAGGCCCGTGCGCAGCACCCGGTGTGGCATCCCGTCGACACGCGTCGACACCACCGTGCCGTCCAGCGCCGCCTCGAGGTAACGCCGCTTGACCGCATCGGGCACGGTGGAGTCGGACGTGAGCAGGAAACGGGTGCCCATCGCGACGCCGGCGGCGCCGTAGGACAGGGCCGCGGCGAGGCCACGGCCATCGAAGAAGCCGCCCGCCGCGATCACCGGCATCCCGGTGTCGGCGACGGCATCGAGCACCGAAGGAAGCAGCAGGGTGGTGGCGACCGGCCCGGTATGGCCGCCGCCCTCACCGCCCTGGACGATCACCGCGTCGGCGCCCCAACCGGCCACCTTCTTGGCGTGCTTGGCGGCGCCCACCGACGGGATCACCACGACGCCCGCGTCCTTGAGTGTGGCGATCAGGTCGGGTTTGGGGGCCAGGGCGAAGGAGGCGACTTTGACTCCCTCGCGGATCAGGAGGTCGACGCGTTCGCGCGCGTCGCCGGCGTCGGCCCGGATGTTGATGCCGAATGGTTTGTCGGTCGCGGCTTTGACCTTGGTGACGGCGGTGCGCAGTTCGTCGAGTGTCATCGTGGCCGACGCCAGGATGCCCAGACCGCCCGCGTTGGACGTGGCGGACACCAGGCGTGCACCGGCCACCCATCCCATTCCGGTCTGCACCACCGGGTGCTCGATACCGACCAGGTCGGTGAGCCTGGTCCGCAGTGCGACCATCAGCGGATCTCCCTGTCCCGTAACGACTTCGGGTCGATCACCTCTTGGATGAGCCGTAGCTCCTCGTGGGACGGCAACCGGGTCCGCTCGGCGTCCTGCAGTCCGTGGATCTCGAACGATGTGTTGTCGGCGACCTCTTCGGGCTCGACGCCGGGATGCAGTGAGATCGCCCGCATGGTGTGGTCGGGGCCGTCGAAGTCGAACACGCCGAGATTGGACACCACGCGGTAGACGTTGGCGAAGCGGAACGCCGGATTGTCCGGATCGATCTTGTCCCAGCCGATACCGGAGACGATGTCCACCGCATCGCAGAACACCCGCTTGGAGTGGTTGCCCACCCAGTAGCTGGTGGCGTGGTTGATGGCGTTGCCGGGCGCGCCGCGCACACCGAACATCTGACGTGTCGGGTGCTGGATCGGTCCGAATGCCGAGAGGTTCTGGTTGCCGTACCGGTCCACCTGGTTGGCGCCCATGACGACGTGCCGTCGTCCCCACGACAGGGTCTCGAAGACGCGGCCGAACGGCATCCAGCCCTCGATGGCGCCCGCGGCGCCCATGGCGGGGGTGTCGGCAAGCAGTCGCGCCTCGCCGTCGGTCAGCAGGATGTCGGGGGAGAACGTCAGTCGGGCCAGGCGTGCGCCGACGGACACCATGTTCGCCATCGGGCTGACCATGATCTCGCCTGCGTCACGGAACAATTCGGCACACGCGACGACGCACACCTCGGCGCGGGACACGGAGATCACTGCGCTGCTCCCTTCTGCTGCTCTTCGGCGAACTGGCGAACGGCGGCCTGGTAGTCGGCCTCACTGCCCGACAGATACTTCGACACGAACTCCTGCCAGCTCTCGTCGGACGCGGCGGCTTCGGCATAGTGGCGCTGGAATTTCTCGTCGCGTCGGTAGTCGGGTTCGGCCGTGGTGAAATGGGCACCATTGGGGGCTTCCACCACGGTGTCCACCATCATGCGGTTGATCAGCAAGGCTTGTGGGGGAACCGATTTGACCAGCTCCTCGGTGGACACCACCTGCTCGACGGACAGCAGCCGCTTCTGCGCCGACATCAGGTACAGGTCGTCGAAGTAGGGGTCGATGCCGGTGTAGGCGGCGTTGCCTTGTGCGTCACCGACATTCATGTGCACCAGGGCGACGTCGAGATCGAGGGCGGGCATGGCGATCAGCTCCTCGTAATCATCCCCGGTGGGATAGGGCGAGCGCACCGTCTTGAGTTCGTCACCCCAGAACTCGCGCACGCCGCTGCCGAGGCCGGCCCGGATCGGCAGGAACGGCAGGCGTTGGGCTGCCGCCTGCAGGCCGCAGCGCAGCATGCCTTCGTCCATCTCGCGGGCCTCGATGGTCCCGGAAGTGCGGGCCTTGGCGAACCACGGGTCGTAGAACGGCGGCGAATCCAGTGAGACGAAGCCGTAGTAGACCCGCTTCACCTTGCCCGCCGAACAGAGCAGGCCCAGGTCGGGGCCCCCGTAGGTGACCACGGTCAGGTCCGTGGCATCGGTGCGCAGCAGGGCCCGTACGAGTGCCATCGGTTTGCGTCGTGATCCCCACCCGCCGATACCGATCGTCATCCCGCTGTCGATGGATGCGACGGCCTCGTCGAGGGTGGTGCGCTTGTCGGTCACTTGGCCTCTCCCTTGGCGGTTCCGACGAATGCGTCACGGTGCTCGTCGGACACGCCGGACAGGTTCAGTTCGAACGTGAAGCCCTGCTCCATCCGGTAACTGGCGTTCACTCGCTGGACGTCGATGAAGTTGAGCGCCTCCTTGGCGGCCCGGATGACGCGGGTGTCCTTGGCCGCGATGTCGCGCGCCACCCGCAGGGCGGCCTCGTCCAGTTCGGTACGCGGGACCACTTCGTGGACCGATCCGAAATGGTGCAGCGTTGCGGCGTCCACCGTGGCGGCGGTGAAGAACAGGCGGCGCATCAGGTGTTGGGGCACCAGCCGGGACAGGTGGGTGGCCGCCCCCAGCGCACCCCGCTCGACCTCGGGCAGGCCGAAGGTGGCGTCATCGGAGGCCACGATCACGTCGGCGTTGCCGATCAGGCCGATACCGCCGCCGACGCAGAACCCGTTGACTGCGGCCACCACGGGCACCGCGCATTCGTACACGGCCCGGAACGCTTCGAAGCAGCCGCGATTCGCGTCGATCAGGGCGGTGAAGCCTGCGGTCTTCTGCATCTCCTTGATGTCGACGCCGGCGTTGAAGCCGCGGCCCTCCGAACGGAGGATCACCACGTGCGTCGCGAGATCTCGCCCTGCCGTGGTGATCTGGTCGGCGAGGTCGAACCAACCGCGCGACGGGATGGCGTTGACGGGTGGGTAGTCGACGGTGACCGAAACGATGCCGGGCTCGACCGTCGTGGACGTGATGGTCATGCGAATTCCTCAGCTGTTCCTGGGGCGGGTTACCTAAGCAAGCACTTGCTTGGTACGCTAGCACAGTGACCGACGCCGCTGACAGTTCCGGTGCTGGGGTAACTGCCCTGTCAGGTTTCGACCTGCAGCTGCGCGGACGCGTGGTCCTGGTGACCGGTGGGGTCCGCGGTGTCGGCGCCGGTATCAGCGCTGTTTTCGCCGCCCAGGGCGCAACGGTGATCACCTGCGCGCGCCGCCCGGTGGACGGCCTGCCCTACGAGTTCCATCCCTGTGACGTCCGCGACGACGACGCCGTGAGGGCCCTGATCGATGCCGTCGTCGACCGCCACGGCCGGCTGGACACCGTGGTCAACAACGCAGGCGGATCCCCCTACGTGCCTGCCGCGGAAGCCTCGGCGAAGTTCAGCGCCAAGATCATCGAACTCAATCTGCTTGGTCCGCTGTCGGTTTCGCAGCATGTTAACGCCGTGATGCAGCAGCAGGACCGCGGCGGTTCGATCATCAACGTGGCCAGCGTCAGCGGCCGACGGCCCACACCGGGCACCGCCGCCTACGGTGCTGCCAAGGCCGGCGTGGAAAGCCTCACGGGCACCCTGGCGGTCGAGTGGGGGCCCAGGGTCCGGGTGAACGCTGTCGTGGTGGGCATGGTCGAGACCGAACAGTCCGAATTGTTCTATGGCGACGCTGATTCGATCGCCGCCATCTCGAGGAACGTTCCGCTGGGCCGCCTCGCGCGTCCCGAGGACGTCGGGTGGGCCACGGCGTTCCTGGCGTCCGACGCGGCGGCCTACATCAGCGGTGCGTCGCTCGAAGTCCACGGTGGTGGGGAGCCGCCACACTATCTGGCCACCACCACCGCGATCAACTGACTTT
>CAMFLL010000057.1 GCA_945957405.1 uncultured Mycolicibacterium sp.
GAGCCGGCCTGGTGCGCGCCCCGCAGGAGTGAGGGCGTTCACACAGTCGACTCCTACCGGCCACCCGGAATGCGCCTATTGTTGGGACAAACGTCAAGTCGGTGAGGTCTTTTCGCGGTACGCCACACACGCCTACTGCGACAGGATGACTGGGTGCCTGATATCGACTTCGCCCTCCTGGATGTACCGAGGAGCACCCCGCCCGAGGACAGCGACGCGTATCTGCGTGCAGCGATCGCGTGGCATTTTGGCGCCGACACCGGATCACCGTTCTGGCTGACCGCCGCCCCGAAACTGGGCTTCGATCCGCTGACAGAGATCAAGGCGTGGGCGGATCTGCGCCGGTTCCCGAACCTGGTCGACGAACTACGCGACGCGGCAGTCGAAGACCTGGTGCCCCGCGGATATGGAGTGCCTGGGCCCATCCCACGGGTGTTCGAGTCCGGCGGCACCACGGGCGCCCCGAAGCGGACTGCGCAGTTACCTGACTGGCTGGAACAGGTGGCGCGTTGGCAGACAGACGATTTCGCATCCGGCGGTTTTGTCCGCGGCGCCGGGCTGCTGTGTCTGATGCCGAGCGGGCCACACGGTGTCGGCCATTTCTCCCGCGTCGTGTCGGAACGTCTCGGTTCGGTGTTCCACGCCATCGATCTCGATCCGCGGTGGGTCAAGAAACTGGCAGCGCGCGACGCGACCAGCGAGGTGCGGGGTTACGTCGAGCACGTCTTGGAGCAGGCGCGGTTCATCCTCACCTCCCAGCGCATCGGCAACCTGCACACCACACCCCCACTGCTGGATGCGATCGCACGCGACGACGGCCTGGTCGACCTGGTCAACGCCAAGGTGGGCTACATCCTGCTCAGCGGTGCACACATCGACCTCGACACACTCGACCTGTTACGTGACATTTTTCCGGGCGCCGTGATCACCACCGTTTTCGGCAGCACCATGATCCTGTCGCAGGCCACCACCCGGATCGTCGACGACTCGTTCGTGTTCGACCCGCGCAACCCGTACGTGGTCTTCTGGGTCGTCGATCCCGAGACCGGTCTGCAGGTGCCCGTCGGGGAACGCGGTCAGGTGGTGATGAACCATGTCAGCAAGGGCATGTTCATACCGAACAATCTGGAACGCGACACCGCCGTTCGCGTGGTGGGCCCCCCTGGTCAGGTCGGTGACTCGCTGACGTCCGTCGCGCCGGTGGCGACCTTCGACGGTGAGGCCGTCATCGAGGGGGTGTATTGATTCACCGGCTCGATGCGCTGGGCGCCGACGGCGAATACCGCTCCCGCAACACCGAGGTCATCACCGACACCGCAGGCACCGCGGTAACCGAAATGACCATGACACCTCCCCTTTTCGTGTCCCGCACCCTGTCGGCCCAACGCAAGGCGGGCCCCGCGACGGGGTACGCGGCCGCGCTGGGCACGGCCGCCGGCATCTTTGTCAGCGACCTGGTGGGCGGGCTGGACTTCGACGACTACGTTCGGCTGACAAGCCGGGTGTCCGGACTCCCCCCGACCGTCGCACGAGCTGGTGCGCTGGCTGTCGCCGCGGCCCTCACCGATGCTGCCGGTGGAGTCGCCGCGAGCCGACCGTTGGGCGCGCGGGCGGATTGGCGCGAGCTGCCCGCCGACGGCGGTGCAGCATGGGCGCGCCGGGGTGAGCTCCTGGCAGTGCTGGCACCTGGGAATGCACCCGGCGTGCACGGCCTGTGGCCACAGGCACTGCTGATGGGTTATCGCGTGGCGGTGCGGCCGTCGCGGCGTGAGCCGTTCACGGCGCACCGATTGATACAGGCGCTGCGCCGGGCCGGTGTCCGGGACATCGACGCGGTTTACCTGCCGACCGACCACCGCGGCGCCGGCGAACTGGTCCAGGGCGCCGACCTCGCGCTGATCTACGGCGCCCAGGATGTCGTCGACCGGTATGCCGCCGATCCGACCGTGCTGACCAACGGGCCCGGCCGGACCAAGATCCTCGTCACCGCCGAGCAGAACTGGCGCGACCACCTCGACGTCATCGTCGACTCCGTGGCGGCGCTGGGCGGGATGGCGTGCGTCAACGCCACCGCTGTGCTTGTCGAGGGCGATCCCGGCCATCTGGCGGCTGCGCTGGCCGAACGGCTCGCCGTCATGCCTGCCTTGCCGAACACGTCCGATGGTGCGGTATTGCCGACGGTGCCGCTGGTGCGTGCACAGGCGCTGGCCCGGCATGTCGCGGCGACCGCGGCCGGATCGGTCGCGCTGCTCGGCGCGGACCAGATGGTGGCCGACCTGGGCGACGGGAATGCGGTGCTGCGGCCGACGGTGCACCTTCTCGGCCGGCCCGATCCCGCGACACTGAATGCCGAGCTGCCGTTCCCGTGCGTCTGGGTGGCGCCGTGGTCACGGGCCGATGGGGTGGCGCCGCTGCGAAAGTCCTTGGTGCTCACCGCAATCACCGATGACGACGATCTCGTCGACACGCTGCTGGCCGAGCCCACGATCACCAACGTCTACCGCGGACCCGTACCCACACACCACGCCGCGACGCATATCCCGCACGAGGGTTACCTGGCCGATTTCCTGATGCGCAACAAGGGTTTCGTGCGGAGATAGAAGTGCGGGCGGAGGGATTCGAACCCTCATGCTCTTTCGAGCGGCGGCACCTAAAGCCGCTGCGTAAACCAGTTCCACCACGCCCGCATCGGGCGATCGAATCGAAAGCCGCTATCGGCTTGATGTCGGTCGCCCGCCATACATTATGCGCAATCGACACTGGGAGGCCAGTTGCGCCCGATAGACGAGTTCGACGCAGTCCGCGAGCTCATAACCTCAGGGATGAACGACTGTGCGATTTCCCGGGTGACCGGCGTCCCTCGGCGAACCGTCCAGGACTGGCGACGACTGCCGCAGCGTAGGACAAGGCCAACGGCTGAGTCCCCGTGCGGCGCCGAGCACGCGTTCAACAGATTTCCTGCACGGCCGTACTCCTATCTTCTTGGCTTGTACCTCGGAGACGGATGCATCTCGAAAATGGGGCGAGTCTGGCGACTCCGGATATCGTTGGACACCAAGTATCCGACCATTGTCGAGGCGTGCCGCCATGCAATCGAGTTGTTGATGCCGGGACAACAAGCAGCAATAACCCAAACTCCGAAACGGTGCGTACAAGTGGGGCTGTACTCCAAGCACTGGCCCTGTCTCTTCCCCCAACACGGTCCCGGTCGCAAACACCACCGCCCCATCAAGCTCGAAACGTGGCAGGAAGATCTCGTCGCGCAAGCGACCGAGGACTTTCTGCGCGGCCTGATCGACAGCGACGGCTGCCGCGTCGTCGCCAACGACCGCGGCGTCATGAGCGTGCGCTATCACTTCTCGAACCGGTCCGAGGACATTCTGGGCCTGTTCACGGGTGCACTCGACGCCCTGGGCATCCCCTGGACACGCAACAGCACATACAGCATCGCCGTGTATCGCAAGGCGGCGACCGCGCGCCTGGATGAGTTCATCGGCCCGAAGGATCGCCCGAGACCCGATCTTGCCGTCTGATTCCAGTCATTGCCCTGCTAGGCGGTACCGTCGAAGGATGTCCACTACACACCGTCGGAGATGGGCGCTGATCGCGTTGGTCATCGCCGCCGCCGCGGTGTGCCTGGCCCTGGGCTGGTGGCAGTGGACCCGCTGGGAGTCCAATTCCGGCACCTTCCAAAACCTGGGCTATGCCCTGCAGTGGCCGTTCTTCGCCGGATTCTGTGTGTACGCCTACCGCAAGTTCATCCGTCTCGAGGACGGGCCCGCTGAGCCCGCCGACCCCACCCGGCCGACCGAGATCCCGCAGGGATTGCTCCCGGAGCGCCCACCGGCCGCGGCAACCATTGATGATCCCGCCATGCGGGACTACAACGCCTACCTCGCCGAACTGGCGAAGACCGACAAGGAATCGAGCGCATGACCGTCGACGAGACGCCCCAGACGCCGCCGGCCGGCGCCGCCCCCATCGACAAGATCAAGTCCGCACTGCTGGCCTACCGCGTGCTGGCCTGGGCGACGGGTTTGTGGCTCATCGCGCTGTGCTACGAAATGGTGCTCAAATACATTGTGCAGGTTGATGATCCACCGACCTGGATCGGCGTGGTGCACGGCTGGGTGTACTTCGTCTACCTGTTGTGCACGGCCAACCTCGCGGTCAAGGTGCGCTGGCCCATCGGCAAGACCATCGGCATTCTGCTGGCCGGCACCATCCCGCTGCTCGGCATCATCGTCGAGCATTTCCAGACCAAGAGCCTGAAAGCTCAGTTCAATCTCTGAAATCCGGCCGCGGTAGCCGCGGCCCCGTCTCGGGGTCCTTGGCCGCCGTCTGCCGTGCCCGCGCGTCGTCAATCGCGCCGACCAGCCTCGCGATCGAACTGGACAGCACTTCGAGATCCTCGGCGGGCCACGACCCAAGCGCGTCACGCAGGCCGTCGATCTTCTCGGTGCGGTGCCGGTACAGCCGCTCCCGGCCGGTCGGGGTGAGCCGGAGTCGACGCGCGGGACTGTCGCCGCGGTGCACGAGTTCGGTGCGCAACAGCGCACCCATTTTCCGGTTCACCGTCGACGTGTCCAGGCCCAGAACGTCGGCCAACTCACCGACCGTCAGCGCATCGCCGTCTTCGATCCGACTCATCAGCAGGTAGGCACTCCGGTCCAGCCAGTCGTCACGGTCCGACCGGGCCCCATCGGAATGCGGTCCGATCGCGGTGTGCCTGCCGAGCATCGTCAATGCGTACTCGAGTTGGCGCAGGTAATCCTCGGTCTCCTCGGCGGCCGCCCACTGCTCGGGGTCGGTGACGTCAGTGACCTGCGCCTCCGAAGACGCCGTCGGCTCGGTGGCGGCACCGGGGCGCGGCCGCGGGATCAGCAGGGCCAGCAGTGCGGCGACCACCGCGGCCCCGGCAGCCACCAGCATGGCGACCCGGAACGCGGTGAGGGTGGGCACGTCGCGCCCCGCGAAAGACACGGTCATCCCGGTCAGCACCGCCCCCATCACCGCACTGGACAGCGACGTGCCCAGTGACCGGGCCAGCGAGTTGATGCCATTGGCGGCCGCCGTCTCCGACATCGGCACGGCGGCGTTGATCAATGCCGGCAACGACGAGAAGGCGAATCCGACACCGACGCTGATGAGCACGTTGAGCACCATCATGCGTGGCGGGCTGCTGAGCAGGGCCAGGCCGGCCAGGTAGGACGCGGCGATGATCACGCACCCGATGATCAGCGTGAACCGGGGGCCGCGCGCGGCGGCGACTCGTGCCGCCAGGGGCGCGGTGACCATCATCGCCAGACCACCGGGCGCCAGCCACAGCCCGGTGTGCAGCATCGACTGCCCCAGTCCGTAGCCGGTGTCGGCGGGGAGTTCGAGCACCTGAGGTGCGATCAGCGACATCGCGAACAACGCGAACCCGACGCCGACCGAGGCGATGTTGGTGGTCAGGACCGGACGCCGGGCCGTCGTACGCAGGTCGACGATCGGCGACCGCACCCGCAGTTGCCAGAATCCGAACAGCGCGAACACAACGATCGATGCCCCGAACAGACCCAGCGTCGTCACCGATGTCCAACCCCACGTGCCGCCCTTGGAGATGGGCAGCAGCAGGGCGACCAGGCCGAGGGCGAGCAGGAGTGTGCCGAGCGGGTCGAACCGGTCGGCCGACCGTGCTGGCACGCGCGGCACCATCACGGCGAACAGCACGATGGCAGCCGCCCCGAGCCCGGTGGAGAACCAGAACAGGGCCTGCCAGTTGAAGCGCTCCGCGATGGCCGCGGCCAGCGGCAGCCCCAATCCGCCGCCGACGCCGAGCGATGCGCTCATCATGCCCATCGCCGAACCGACGCGATCGGCGGGAACGCATGCGCGCAACACGCTGATGCCGAGCGGAATGATCGGCATGCCGAAACCCTGCAAACCCCGGCCGATGATGAGGGGAAGCAGCGCGTTCGTGGCGCCCGCGGTCACCGAACCGACGGTCAGCATGACCGCGCAGGCGATCAGGATCGGTTTGGGTCCGTACATGTCGCCCAACCGACCGAACACCGGTGTCGCGACGGCGGCGGTGAGCAGCGTCGCCGTGATCGCCCACGACGCATTGGCGGGGCTGGTGTCGAGGAGCTTCGGCAGCTCGGGAATGACGGGGATGATCAGCGTCTGCATGAGCGCGACGCCGATACCGGCCAGACACAGGACGGCGATGAGCAGGTTCGGATGATGGGTGCGGGCGCCCCGGCCATTCGGCGAGACGCTGTGACGACCCATGGCAGGTTACGTTACACATTTAGTTCGGCTATAGATATTTCGGGGCGGCCCCGCGCCGACTACCCCAACTGGCGTAGCGCAGGCACCAGTAGTGCCAACGCGCGACCCCGATGCGATGCGGCGTCCTTTTCGGCGGGGCTGAGTTCGGCCGCCGAACGCTGGGATCCAGCGGGGAAGAAGATCGGGTCGTAGCCGAACCCGCCGGCACCGTGCGGCTCGTGGCCGATGGCGCCCGACCACTCCCCACGCACCACCACTTCCTGTACGCCGTCGGCGGTGCGGTAGACCAGCGCGCACGCCGAGACGAACGCCGCACCGCGCCGCGCCGCGGGAACATCGGCCAGCTGCGCCAGCAGTAGCCGATTGTTGGCCTCGTCGGCACCGTGTGCTCCCGACCACCGCGCCGACAACACTCCGGGCATTCCGTTCAGGGCGTCCACCGCGATACCGGAATCATCAGCGACACAAGGCAATCCGGTCGCAACGAAGCCGTCTCTCGCCTTCGCGACGGCATTCTCCTCGAAGGTGGCACCGGTTTCCGGCGCCTCGTCGTAGGGTGGCACGTCGGCCAGCGACACCAACTCCAGGCCGGACACCCCCGCGCCGTCGAGCACCCTGCGCAGCTCCGCGAGCTTCTTGGCGTTACGGCTGGCGACCAGGACGCGCGTCATGAATCAGCTTCCGAACGCTTTCTTCGGCGCCGGCCCGTCGGGCAGCACCCCGGGGTAGGGCGCCTCCAGCGCGGCGGTCTGCATGACGAACAGCTGATCACACGCGGTCAGCGCCGCATCCAGGAGTTTGTCCAGGGTCGAGCGCGGGAACGTCGCGCCTTCGCCGGTGCCCTGAACCTCGACGAGCGTGCCGGTGTCGGTGGCGACGACGTTCATGTCCACCTCGGCGCGCGAGTCCTCCTCGTAGGGCAGGTCCACCCGGACCCGGCCGTCGACCACACCGACGCTCACGGCGGCGATCGCGCACGACAACGGCCGAGGATCGGACAGCTTGCCCGCTGCTCCGAGATACGTCACCGCGTCGGCGAGCGCGACATAGGCGCCGGTGATTGCCGCGGTGCGGGTGCCACCGTCGGCCTGCAGCACATCGCAGTCGATCGCAATGGTGTTCTCGCCCAACGCCCGTAGGTCGATGCACGCCCGCAGTGATCGTCCGATCAACCGGCTGATCTCCTGCGTGCGACCTCCGACCCGCCCCTTCACTGATTCGCGGTCGGAGCGGGTGTGGGTGGCCGCAGGCAGCATCGCGTACTCGGCGGTCAGCCAGCCCAGGCCAGAGCCCTTGCGCCAGCGCGGCACTCCTTCGGTGACCGATGCGGTGCACATGACGCGCGTCTGGCCGAATTCGACCAGCACTGATCCGGCGGGGTGGGCGGTGAAACCGCGGGTGATGACTACCGGGCGGAGCTCGTCATCGGCGCGGCCGTCTTCGCGTAAGGACACCCGGCAACCCTAACGGAGCGCGGCTGGCGGTCAGCCACGTCCCACGTCGAACGTTTCACCGCATACGACGGCGCGGACGGGGCCGTGGAACTCCGCCTTGGCTTCACTGATCACGTCCTCGCGCGACGTCCACGGCGGAATGTGGGTCAGCAGCAGTTCGGCGACGTTGGCCTTGGCCGCGATCTGGCCGGCCTCGGTCCCCGACAGATGGACGTGCGGCGGGCGGTTGTCGGGCGCATGCGTCCAGGACGCCTCGCACAGAAAGACATCGGCATCGCGCGCCAGCTCGACCACGGACTCACAGATCCCGGTGTCACCGCTGTAGACCAACGACGCACCGGACGGATCAGTGATCCGCATGCCGTACGACTCCGTGGGGTGGGAAACCAGCCGCGGCAGCACGTCGAGCGAACCGAATTGCACGGACTCCCCGTCGATCCAGTGTCGGATGTCGAAGATGTCACTGAAGTCGTCCAGCTCGCCGCCCTGCGGTGAGCTGGCCGCCGCCAGCCGCGACCACGTGTCGCTGGGCCCGAACATCATGGCCTTACCTTCGGGCGGGCTGGGATGGTAGCGGCGCCAGACGAACAGGCCCGGCAGATCCAGACAGTGGTCCGCGTGCAGATGCGACAACAGCACGTGCACGGCGCCCGGATCGGCGTGCCGCTGCAACGCTCCCAGCACGCCACCCCCGAAGTCGAGGACGAGCGGCGGGGTGTCGGGTGCGTCGATCAGATAGCCGGACGCGGGCGAATCAGGGCCGCCGACACTGCCGGAGCAGCCCAGGACGGTGATTCGCACAGTCACTAGCTTGCCATGCCCGATAACCCGATGACGAAAACATCACCGGATTAGGCGACCGGGATCATGGTCGCGCGGAAACGTGACGCTGAACTGGTGCGACACCGGTGATGACGGGTCCGAGGAAGCGGGCCGCGAGTGTGGTGAACGCCTCCGGATCACCGGTGGCCTCGAACACCCGCGAGGCGCTGTCCCCGGGATCGGCGGGGTGCGGATGGAGCAGATCCTGCTCGGTGAGCACACGCAGCAGATCCTTCGCCGTCTCCTCAGCGCTGGACACCAGGGTCACGGTGTCCCCCATGGCCAGCTGGATCAGCCCGGACAGCAGCGGATAGTGCGTGCAGCCCAGCACCAGCGTGTCGACACCGGCCCGCTGCAGCGGCTCGAGGTAGCCCTCGGCCAGCCCGAGCACCTGCCGCCCGCTGGTGACTCCGCGCTCGACGAAGTCGACGAACCGGGGGCATGCCACCGCTGTGATCTCGGTGTCCCGGGCCGCCGCGAACGCGTCCTGATATGCCCGCGATGTCACCGTTGCCTGCGTGCCGATGACGCCGATGCGTCCGTTGCGGGTGGTGGACACCGCCCGCCGCACCGCGGGCAGGATGACCTCGACGACGGGCACGTCGTAGCGTTCCCGAGCGTCACGCAGGCATGCCGACGACGCGGTGTTGCAGGCGATCACCAATGCCTTGACCCCGCGCTCGACGAGTCCGTCCATGATGGCCAACGCATGCGACCGGATCTCGGCCAGCGGCAGCGGACCGTACGGACCGTTACCGGTGTCGCCGACGTAGATCATATTCTCGTCGGGCAGTTGGTCGATGATCGCGCGCGCGACGGTCAGTCCCCCGACGCCGGAGTCGAAGACGCCGACGGGTGCGTTCGCCTCGGTCATGACGACAGATACGGCGGCTGGTGCTTGAGCGCCTTCTTCTTCTCGCGGGCTTTACGTTCGGGTCCGGCAAGGAGATAGGCGGCGATGACACCGGCGATCGCCCCGCACAGGTGCCCCTGCCAGGACACCCCGCCGCACCGGTCGAGGACAGGGACTGCGCCGAGCAGGACACCGCCGTAGGCGATGAGCACCACGACGCCGATCACGATCTCCCACACGTTGCGGGTGAACCAACCGAAGATCAGCAGGAATCCGAGCCAGCCGAAGATCAGCCCGGAGGCCCCGATGTGATTGGTCGGCAGACCCCCGCAACCACCCATGTTGCCGATCAACCAGGTGCCGAACCCACCGAGGATCCAGATGATCGCGGTGGCCCAGACGAAGCGGGCCATACCCGCCAGCGTCACGAGGAAACCGAGGACCAGCGCAGGCACGGTGTTGGCCAGCAGGTGACTCCAGTTGGCGTGCAGCAGCGGGGCGAAGACGATGCCCCACAGGCCGTCGGTCTCGAGCGGGCGGATGCCGTTGCGGTCGAGACGGTGACCCGACAGGGTGTCGACGAGTTCGATGACGTACAGCAACGCGACGAACGTCAGGATGGTCGCGCCGCCCACCTTCCACGCCGGCTTCTTGGCCGGTGCCGGAGAGGTTGGGCCGATGGCGTTGCCTACGCCCATAGCTGCCCTTCCAAAGCGTCCTCCGCTTCGTCAAGGCTACCGGCGTACGCACCGGTCGACAGATACTTCCATCCGGCGTCGGCCACCACGAACGCGATGTCGGCACGCTCGCCGGCCTTGATGGCCTTGGCCGCCATACCGAGCGCGGCATGCAGGATGGCGCCGGTCGAGATGCCGGCGAAGATACCTTCGGTCTTGACCAGTTCCCTGGTGCGCCGCACGGCGTCGAACGACCCCACCGAATACCGCGTCGTCAACACGTCCGGGTCGTAGAGCTCAGGGATGAACCCCTCGTCGATGTTACGCAGGGCGTAGACACCCTCGCCGTAACGCGGTTCGGCTGCCACGATCTGCACGTCGGGCACCTGTTCGCGCAGGAAACGGCCGGTGCCCATCAGAGTTCCGGTGGTGCCTAGCCCCGCCACGAAGTGGGTGATCTCGGGCAGGTCGGCCAGCAGTTCCGGACCGGTGCCCTCGTAGTGGGCGGCGGCGTTGGCGGGATTGCCGTACTGGTAGAGCATCACCCATTCGGGATGCTCCTCGGCGAGCTTCTTGGCGGTGGCCACCGCGGTGTTCGAACCACCCTCGGCCGGACTGAAGATGATCTTGGCGCCGTACAGCTCCAGCAGTTGCGTGCGTTCCACCGACGTGTTCTCGGGCATCACGCAGATCAGCCGATAACCCTTGAGCTGGGCGGCCATCGCCAGCGAGATACCGGTGTTGCCGCTGGTGGGTTCGAGGATTGTGACGCCGGGCGTGATGAGGCCGTCACGCTCGGCCTGTTCGATCATCCGCAGCGCAGGCCGGTCCTTGATCGACCCTGTGGGATTGCGGTCCTCGAGCTTGGCCCACAACCGGACGTGCGGGCCGTCGGCGGAGTCGTCCCATCGGGGCGACAGACGTTGCAGTCCGACGATCGGGGTGTTGCCCAGTGCCTGCAGCAGCGAGTCGTAACGCAAGCTCACCCTCCGGCCACGGCGGGCAGGATGGTCACCGAATCGCCGTCGGCGATCTCGGTGTCCAATCCGCCGGAGAAACGCACGTCCTCGTCGTTGACGTAGATGTTGACGAAGCGGTGCAGCTTGCCGCCATCGACCAGACGCTCGGTGATACCCGAGTAGTTGTTCTCCAGGTCGGTGATGACCGCCGCCAGGGTGGACCCTTCGGCGCTCACGCGCTTCTCCCCGCCGGTGTGCGGGCGAAGGATGGTCGGGATCGAGACGGTGACGCTCATTGCATGGGCCTTTCTGCGGACGACTCAGTAACTCGAGACGATTTTGACGGGTTCCTCGGTGACGACACCGTCGAGGATGCGGTAGCTGCGCAACTCGTGTTCGTCGGCGTCGCGGGTGGACACCAGCACGTAGTGGGCGTCGGGTTCAGAGGCGTAGGAGATGTCGGTGCGGCTGGGATAGGCCTCGGTCGCGGTATGCGAGTGGTAGATCACCACGGGGACCTCATCGGCATCGTCCATGCCACGCCACACCTTGAGTTGCTCACCGGAATCGAAGCGGTAGAACGTCGGCGAGCGCTCGGCGTTGACCATCGGGATGAACCGTTCCGGACGATCGCTGCCCTCGGCACCCGCGATCACCCCGCACGCCTCATCGGGATGGTCGGCGCGGGCGTGCGCCACCATGGCGTCGACCAGATCGGCACGAATCACGAGCACAGCTGTGACAACTCCTTCATCTCCGACACCCTCATAGGAACGCTGACGGCAACATGCCGCGGTAGGTCGGTATTCCTGCGATCGAGTCCGCGCTCAGCACGCCGACCACCACGGCCTTGGCCAAACAGTCTGCCGCCGCTGCCCCGATCCTGGCAGTGAGCTTGGTCTCGGGCGACATCGACGCGGGGATGTCGGCTTCCGGCGGCACCTCGACCGCACCGGTGGCCAGCGCGAAGACCGTATCCCCGTCGATCGGGGTGTGCGCGGGCCGGATCGTGTGCGCCAGCCCGTCGTGGGCGGCGATCGCCATCCGCCGGCACGCCGCCGGGCTGAGCACCGCGTCGGTGGCGACGACGGCGATGGTGGTGTTCAGCGGCCCCTTCTCCCGGTCCAGCGCGGCCAACTGCGCCGTCTCGGCTTCCGAGGGCACCGCGAGACCGAACTCTTCGATCAGGTGCGCCATCCAGGGCAGACCGGTCGCGGGGTCGACCACGTTGCCCGCCGCGTTGACCACCACGAGGGCTCCGACGGTGACGCTGGTTCCGTTGACATCCAGCCGCACCGACGCGGTGCCCACGCCACCCTTGAGAACACCGGCCCGCGCGCCCACCCCCGCGCCGACCGTTCCGGTGCTCACCGTGGCCGTGCCGGCGTTGGCCGCTGCGGCGTAGCCGAACTCTGCGGTCGGCCGGCAGGCCCAGCCCCCGACGGGGAGGTCGAAGATCACCGCGGCAGGCACGATCGGCACCAGCCCGCCGTCCATGGCCACGCCGCGGTCGTTCTCCTCGAGCCAGGTCATCACCCCGTCCGCGGCCGCAAGGCCGTAGGCGCTGCCGCCGGTCAGCACAACGGCGTCGACGTACCGGACGCTGTTGGCGGGGTCGAGCAGATCGGTCTCGCGGCTGCCCGGCGCCCCGCCGCGCACGTCGACCGCTCCGACCGTCCCGGGCGGCGCCACGACGACCGTGGTGCCCGTCGCCCACCCGGAACCGAGGGCGGCATCCGGATCGAGACGGTGATGATGGCCGACGCGGACACCCGCGACGTCGGTGATCGAGCCGATGGTCATCGGATGGGTTTACCCATGAGTCCGAGGACCAGATACTCCTGCAACACCGTCAACCAGTGATAGACGTCGAGATGCCCCGACATCGGGTGCTCCGGCGGCAACCGGTCCGGCCCGTCGGGGCTGATCTCGAGCATGGTGCCCAGCGCCAGCCGGACGTCGTTGACCGCGGCGATCCAGGCGTTGGCCTGATCCTCGGTCAGCTCGAAACGGCCACCCTCTTCCGGACAGGTCGACAGGAGGCATTGCGCGGCTTCACGTTTGGCGTCGATGATCTCCGGCTCATGCAGACTGCGCAGTGCACCGTTGAGGCTCTCGTTGGCCGCCGACCCAGCCGGATGATCGTTCTGGGGGCGGAAGAAATCCGGCAACAGCCGGCCCATCGTGGCGTCCTCCGGCGGTGCCGCGTTACCGGTCCGCATGCCGGTGATCTGTTCGAGTTCGTCAGCCGGAGACGATGCTTCGCGTTCGTCGAGCATGCCCACCATCGACGTGACGAGGTTGCGCAACAGCGCCGCTTCGTGGGGGGCGAGCGCCGACCTGAAACGGGAACCTTCGGCGGTCTCGACCCGCTTCCACTTACGCACGCAGTTACCTCAGATTGGTTTCGGATCTGCTGTCAGCGGTCTTGCTGCAGGGTGGCCCACAGTCCGGCGGCGTGCAGCTTGGAGACGTCGACTTCCATGGATTCCCGGGTGCCTGACGACACCACGGCCTTACCTTCCTGGTGCACCTGCAGCATCAGTTTGGTGGCGTGCGGCTCGGAGTAGCCGAACAGCTTCTGGAAGATGTAGGTCACGTAATTCATCAGGTTGACCGGGTCATCCCACACGATGGTGACCCAGGGTCGTTGCGTCGCCGCCGAAGGGTCGCGCACCGACTCGGCGGACCGTTGCCCGGCCGCCCCCGGCTTGGTCGGCGCTGACGCATCCATGTGACACAGGATACCGCCGGAAGCCCCACCGACCACATCCGGTCGCCGGGCCCACGAACGTGCAGCTGTGGCGGAAATCGGCGCTCCGTCACTCCTTGGCGGGACGTTTGGCGAATCCCGGCTACGGTAGGCCCTGTGACGGTGGCCCTGCTGACCGACAAATACGAGCTCACGATGCTGAGCGCTGCGCTGCGTGACGGCACCGCCGGACGCCGCACCACGTTCGAACTGTTCGCGCGCCGATTGCCCGACGGCCGCCGCTACGGCGTCGTGACTGGCACTGGCCGCTTACTGGAAGCGTTGCCGCAGTTCACGTTTGACGATGCGGCGCTGGCACCGCTGGCTGAGTTCTGCGACCGGCAGACCATGGACTTCCTGCGCGCGTTCCGGTTCACGGGCGATATCGACGGTTACGCCGAAGGCGAGTTGTACTTCCCCAACTCCCCGGTGCTGTCGGTGACGGGGACGTTCGCCGAATGCGTGTTGCTCGAGACGCTGGCTCTGTCGATCTTCAACCACGACACTGCCATCGGCTCGGCGGCCGCCCGGATGGTCAGCGCCGCCGAGGGCCGGACTCTGATCGAGATGGGATCGCGGCGCACCCACGAGCGCGCGGCCATCGCCGCGGCCCGGGCCGCCTACATCGCCGGGTTCGACGGCACATCCAACCTCGAGGCCAACCGGACCTACGGTGTGCCCGCGCTGGGGACCAGCGCCCATGCGTTCACCATGCTCTACACCGGCGCCGACGGACCCGACGAACTCGCGGCCTTCCGCGCCCAGGTGGCCGCCCTGGGAGCGGGCACCACGCTGCTCGTGGACACCTACGACGTGACGACCGGGATCGCCAACGCCGTCGCCGCGGCGGGGCCGGAACTGGGCGCGGTCCGCATCGACTCCGGCGATCTGGGCGTGCTGGCCCGCCAGGCGCGTAGGCAACTGGACGACCTCGGCGCCACGGGCACGCGCATCGTGGTCTCCGGTGACCTCGACGAGTACGCGATCGCCGCGCTGCGGGCCGAACCGGTGGACAGCTACGGCGTGGGTACCTCGCTGGTGACGGGGTCCGGTGCACCCACCGCGAACATGGTCTACAAACTCGTCGAAGTCGACGGCCGCCCGGTCCAGAAGCGCAGCAGCGACAAGCAATCTCACGGTGGACGCAAGGATGCGGTGCGCTTGTCGAAGCCGACGGGCACCATCGTCGAGGAAGTCGTCTTCCCGGCAGGCCGCCTGCCGGCCGACGCCGGGTCCGGTAGGCCCCTGATGGCGCCCCTCGTGCGCGGCGGCGCGCCGGTCGGCGGCGCCGACCTGACCGACATCCGGGCCCTGGTCGTCGACGGCCTGAAAAGTGTTCCGTGGGAAGGGCTCAAGCTCTCCCACGGTGATCCGGCGATCCCCACCCGGATCGTCGCACCGTAGCTGGAGGACAGGGGAACATCACGTCGGCCAATTCCGACCCGCCAGAGGTCCTCGACCTGCTGGCCGCTGTGGTCGCCGCGCTCGGCGGCAGCCAGCGCGACGGGCAGATCGAGATGGCGCGCGCTGTCACGCACGCCTTTGCCGCGGGCGAGCACCTGGCTGTGCAGGCCGGTACCGGCACCGGAAAATCGCTGGCATACCTCGTTCCTGCCGTGGCCGCCGCCGTCGCCGATGATCCCGACGGACCGGAAGGTCCCGTCATCGTGTCGACTGCGACCATCGCCCTGCAACGCCAGCTCGTAGACCGCGATCTACCGCGGCTCGCCGAGGCCCTGGCCGGCCGACTGCCCCGCGAGCCGCGCTTCGCCCTGCTCAAGGGCCGCGGAAATTATCTGTGCCTCAACAAGATCCACAACGGGTCGGCCGGCGACTCCGACGGCGAGGCACCGCAGGACGAACTGTTCGAGCCCTTCGCCGCGACCGCACTGGGCCGCGACGTCCAGCGGCTGACCGAGTGGGCATCGGACACCGACAGCGGTGACCGCGACGAACTCAAACCCGGCGTGTCCGACCGCGCCTGGCAGCAGGTCAGCGTGTCGGCGCGGGAATGCATCGGCATGTCGCGCTGCCCGTTCGGAACCGAATGCTTCTCGGAGAAGGCCCGCGGGATGGCCGGGATGGCCGACGTCGTCGTCACCAACCACGCACTGCTGGCCATCGACGCGATCGCCGACGCATCGGTACTGCCCGAACACCAGTTGCTGGTGGTCGACGAGGCGCACGAGCTGGCCGACCGGGTCACCTCGGTGGCCACCGGTGAGCTGACCGCTGCGGCCTTGAGCGCCGCACAACGCCGCAGCACACGACTGATCGGACCGGAACTGTCCACCCGGTTGGAGGCCGCGTCGGCCATCTTCACCTCGGCCATCCACGATGCCACGCCCGGTCGCATGGACCATCTCGACGACGAACTGGCGACGTATGTGACCGCACTCCGCGACGCCGCACACGCCGCCCGGTCGGCCATCAATCCGTCCCCCGGCGACGCGAGAGCGGCGGCGGCGCGCGCCGAGGCGGTCGCCGCCCTGGGCGATATCGCCGACACCGCGACCCGGATCCTCGATTCGTTCGGGCCACCCCTGACCGAACGCACCGACATCGTCTGGCTCGACCACGAGGACAATCGAGGTTCCGTCCGACCCGTGCTGCGGGTGGCGCCGATCTCGGTGGCCGGGCTGCTGCGCACCCGGCTGTTCGCGACCGTGACCACGGTCCTGACGTCGGCGACCCTGACCGTGGGCGGATCGTTCGACGCGATGGCGCGCGCCTGGGGCCTGTCCGAGGGGGACGGTGCGCCGAAATGGCGTGGTATCGATGTCGGTTCGCCGTTCCACCACGCCAAATCGGGGATCCTGTACGTCGCCGCACACCTACCGCCACCGGGTCGCGACGGTACCGGCTCCACCGAACAGCTGACCGAGATCGCGGAGTTGATCACCGCGGCGGGTGGCCGGACCCTGGGGTTGTTCTCGTCGATGCGTGCCGCCCGGGCGGCGGCCGAGGCGATGCGCGAACGCCTGGACACCCCCGTGCTGTGTCAGGGCGACGAGACCACGTCGGCACTGGTCACCCAGTTCGCGGACGACCCCGCCACCTCCTTGTTCGGCACGCTGTCGCTCTGGCAGGGCGTTGACGTGCCCGGCCCGTCCCTGTCGCTGGTGCTCATCGACCGCATCCCGTTCCCTCGTCCCGACGACCCCCTGCTGACCGCCCGGCAGCGCTCGGTGGCCGCGCACGGCGGCAACGGCTTCATGGCGGTGGCGGCCAGTCACGCGGCGCTCCTGCTGGCCCAGGGCGCCGGGCGTTTGCTGCGCCGCTCCGACGACCGCGGCGTCGTCGCGGTCCTCGACTCCCGGATGGCCACGGCCCGCTACGGCTCGTACCTGCGTGCCTCGTTGCCGCCGTTCTGGTCGACCACGGATCCCGCTCAGGTGCGATCGGCCCTGGACAGGCTGCGAGCGACACTCGACCAAGATCTCTCCGCCTGAGCACGGAGTCGCACTATCCTGGCGGCACCGGCGCGTCTGCGTCCGCGGATCGAAAGAGGTGCCGGACAAGTGAAGCCGATACTCGCGGGTCCGGCCCTTGCCGGCGTAGCTGCACTGCTGCTGGCGGCGTGCTCCACCACCGTCGCTGGGCAGCCGGTGTCGGTGTTCGCCGACCCCTTCAAGGTGGCCGGCATGCAAGCCACCGACGGTCCCACCGGATTGCGGCCGAACTCCACGGCAGGTTCGCGCGATGTCGAAGACGGTGACGGCGGCCAAATCGACGAGATCGCAAGCCAATCCATCACCGATATCGAGGAGTACTGGAACGGCGCCTACAGCGAGGCGTTTGCGGGCGACTTCAGTCCCGTCAGCGCGCTGATCTCATGGGACGCCAACGACTACGAGGGAACGTTCTGCGAGGAGGACACCTACGGCCTGGTCAACGCCGGGTACTGCCCGCTGGACAACACCATCGGCTGGGATCGCGGCGAACTGCTGCCCGCATTGCAGAGCGGCAACGGCGACATGGCCATCACCATGGTGCTGGCCCATGAGTACGGTCACTCGGTCCAGCGTCAGGCCAGGCTCAACAAGCGCGGCACGAGCACACTGGTCGCCGAGCAGCAGGCCGACTGTTTCTCGGGGTCCTATATGCGTTGGGTCGCCGAGGGTCACTCGCCGAGGTTCACCCTGAGCACCGGCGACGGCCTGAACAACCTTCTGGTGAGCATGATTTCGTTCCGTGACCCGCTGCTGTCCGAGGACGACCTCTACGTCGGCGCCGGCGACGACGAGCACGGTTCGGCATTCGAGCGGCTCTCGGCGTTCCAGTTCGGCTTCACCGACGGCCCATCGGCGTGCGCGGCGATCGACGCCAAGGAGGTGGCGCAGCGCCGCGGCGATCTTCCGGTGTCGTTGCAGCAAGGCGATTCCGGTGAATGGGCGGTCTCTCAGGAATCGGTGCAGGCCGTCCTCGATGCGATGAACATCAAATTCGAGCCCGCCGACGTGCCGAAACTGACCTTCGACACCGCCACCACGTGCCCCGATGCCAGGCCCAGTCCCCCGGTGTCGTTCTGCCCGGCGACCAACACCATCGCCGTCGACCTCACCGCGTTGGAGGCAATCGGAACGGCAAGCGGCACAGACGATCCGACAGGGTTGTTGTCCGGCGACAACTCCGCCTACTCGCTGTTGATGTCGCGGTACATGCTCGCGCTGCAGCATTCACTCGGCCTGGAGTTGGACAGCGCCGAGGCGGGCCTGCGGACAGCCTGCCTCACCGGGGTCGCGACGACAATGCTGGCCCAGCAGGTCAACACCCCGGACGGGAACACCGTCGCGCTGACGGCAGGCGATCTCGACGAAGCGGTGGCAGGCCTGCTGAGCAACGGACTGGCGGCCAGCGATGTCAACGGCGAGACGGTGCCTGCCGGGTTCTCACGCATCGACGCGTTCCGCACCGGCGTGCTCGGCAATCAGCAACGCTGCCTCAAGCGCTTCCCGTAACCGCCGCAACCCGCGGTATCAGGACGGCAGTCTGACGACGAACCCGCTTTCCAGGGCAACCCAGAGCGCGCCGTCGGGCCCCAGTGCCATTCCGTGCGGTTCACTGCCGGCCGGCAGGTCGAAGGTGACGGCCTCGCCGTCGGCGTCGATTTTCGCGATCTGATCGCTGCCCCACAGGCTGACCCACACCCCGCCCGACGGGTCGGCGACCACCGCGTGCGGTTTACCGGGCAGGTCGAGTTCCTGGATGGCGTCGTCGACGGGGATGCGGCCGACCTTCTCGGCCAGGATCTCGGTGAACCACACGGCGTCATCGTGGGTCGCGGCGATTCCGACGGGGCCTGCCGCGGGCGTCGGCAGCGCCCGCACGTCTGCCTTCCCGCCGGGCTCGAGGCGGGCTACGGCGTTGGCCCGGTTCAGCGTGAACCACAACGCGTTGTCGGGACCGGTCACGATCATCGACGGCGACCCGCCCACCACCTGCTCCACCGTGATCTCGCCGTCGACAGTGATCCGGCCGACGACGCCTGACCCCATGGCGGTGAACCACACCGCATCGTCGGGTCCACGGGTGATGCCGAACGGAGCACTGCCGTCGGGCAGGTCGAAAGCGCGCATCTCGCCGGTGACCGTGATCCGGCCGATCCGGTCGTCACCCGTGCGGGTGAACCACAGGGCGCCGTCGGGGCCGGTGGTGATGATCGACGGCCGGGTATCGGGCCCCACCGGGTACAGCGCCACATCGGCAGCCGACCCCGACGCCGGTACGCGTGCGATGTGCCCGCTGTGGACGAGCGTCACCCACATCGCGCCGTCCGGACCGGCTGTCAGCGCGTAGGGACCGCCGTCGAGCGGGACGGTCAGCGCCCGGCTCACGCCAGCTTCACGAGGCCGAGTTCGCTATCTCCGGAGAGCAGGTCATTGTGCGGGAGCACGCGGACCGTGTAGCCGACGGTGCCTGCGACCGGCAGCGGCGTGGTGGTGGCGAACACGTCGGCGCCGCCGTCGTTGCGGCCGGTGTGCGACATCGACACCGCGACGGGGTCCACCAGGGAATCCGAACCGTCGACCCGGCCGAGAACCGCCTCGACCACCACTTCGTCGGCCTGCAGACCGGCCAGCTCGACGGTGGCGGTCAGCGTCAGCTGCGACCCCAGTAGCGGGGTGTCGGGCAGTCCGCTGCTGTCGACTTCGACCACTTCCACCGCCGGCCAGGCTTTGCGCACCCGCTCGCAGTAGGCCGTCAGTTCCCTGGCGGGGCCGAACGACGTGCCGATCGTGCGACGCACCGACTGCGCGGCCGGCGAGTAGTACTGCTCGGTGTAATCGCGCACCATGCGCGATGCGAGCACTTTGGGGCCCAGCACCTGCAGCGTGTGCCGGACCATCTCCACCCAGCGGGTCGGTACGCCCGCGGCGTCGCGGTCGTAGAATTTGGGTGTCACCGACTTCTCGAGCAGGCTGTACAGCGCCGCCGCCTCCAGGTCGTCACGTCGGGCTTCGTCGATGAGACCGTCGGCGGTCGGGATCTCCCAACCGTTTTCACCGTCGTACCACTCATCCCACCAGCCGTCGCGGATCGACAGATTGAGGCCGCCGTTGAGCGCGCTCTTCATCCCCGAGGTGCCGCAGGCCTCCAGGGGGCGCAACGGATTGTTCAGCCAGACATCGCAACCCCAGTACAACAGCCTGGCCATCGACATGTCGTAGTCCGGCAGGAACGCGATGCGGTGCCGCACCTCTGGGCGGTCGGCGAACCGGACAACCTGCTGGATCAACGCCTTACCACCGTCATCGGCGGGATGCGATTTACCGGCGACGATCAGCTGGACCGGGCGGTCGGTGTCGAGCAACAACTGTTCGAGACGTTCCGAGTCGCGCAGCATCAAGGTCAGCCGCTTGTAGGTCGGGACCCGCCTGGCGAACCCGATGGTCAACACTTCCGGATCGAAAGCCGATGCGATCCAACCCAATTCGGCCTCGGACGCACCGCGCTCCAGCCAGGAACTGTGCAGCCGGGCACGGACGTCGTCGATCAGCAGGGAACGCAGCTGTGAACGGATCCACCACAGGTGACCCGGGTCGACCTGTTGCAGCCGTTGCCACACGTGCGGCTCGGACAACGAGCCCAGGTCGTCGCTGCCGAGCAGTTCACGGCCCAGTTCGACCCATTGCGGCGCCGCCCAGGTGGGCGCGTGCACGCCGTTGGTCACCGAGCCGATCGGCACCTCCTGCGGATCGAACCCCGGCCACAGCTCGCTGAACATCTGGCGGCTGACTTCGCCGTGCAGCAACGACACCCCGTTGGCCCGTTGCGCCAGCCGCAGGCCCATGTGCGCCATGTTGAACTTCGACGGGTCGTCCTCGGCGCCGAACTCGAGCACCCGCTGGAGCGGGACGCCGGGCAGCAACGGGTTGGGCCGGTCGTCGGCGAAGTAGCGCTGGACCATTTCCGTCGGGAACCGGTCGATACCGGCGGGCACCGGCGTGTGGGTGGTGAACACGGTGCTGGCGCGGACCACCGTCAGCGCGGTGTCGAAGTCCAGGTCCGAGCCCGCGATGTACTCGCGGATGCGCTCGACGCCCAGGAACCCGGCGTGGCCCTCGTTCATGTGGAAGACCTCAGGGGCGGGCAGGCCCTCGATCGCGGTGAACGCACGGATGGCGCGCACCCCGCCGACCCCGGCGAGGATCTCCTGTTTGATGCGATGTTCCTGGTCACCGCCGTAGAGCCGGTCGGTGACCCCCCGCATGTCGTGCTCGTTCTCGGGGATGTCCGAGTCCAGCAGCAACAGCGGGACGCGGCCCACCTGCGCAATCCAGATCCGCGCCCGCAGCTGCGCACCCTCGGGCATGGTCAGGTCGACCAGGGCGGGAGCGCCGGCGGCATCGATCAACAGGCGCAGCGGCAGGCCCTGCGGGTCGAGCAGCGGGTAGGTCTCCTGCTGCCAGCCGTCGGCCGTCAGTGACTGCCGGAAGTAGCCCGAGCGGTACAGCAGGCCCACGGCGATCAGCGGCAGCCCCAGGTCCGAGGCCGATTTCAGGTGGTCACCGGCGAGGATGCCGAGGCCACCGGAGTAGTTCGGCAACACCTTGGCCACGCCGAACTCCATCGAGAAGTAGGCGATCCCGGTGGGCAGACCACCTTTGCTGTCGGCGGCACGCTGCTGAAACCACAGTGGGCGAGTCAGGTAGTCGCGCAGGTCGGCCGATACGGCGGCCAGCCGCGACACGAACTCCTGGTCATCGGCGAGCTCATCGAGGCGGGCGGGGCTGACGGCACCCAGCAGGGCCACCGGATCCTGCCCGCTGCGCGCCCACAGTGTCTCGTCGATACTGGCGAACAAGTCCTGCGTCGGTTTGTCCCATGACCACCGCAGATTGATCGACAGCTCTTCGAGAGCCGCCAGGCGATCGGGCAGGTGGGCACGCACGCTGAACCGGCGAAGGGCTTTCACGGGGCGTGAGCTTACTGACAATCGTCGGCGGGCGGACCATGCTCGAGCCGCTTCCCTCCCCTGCGGCCCGTTGGGCCACTACGGTGTGAAGAAGGCACGAAGTGGTTAAACGACACACGAACCAAGGACGAGTAGACCGCAACGCAAGAGGAGAGCTCGGGTGCCCGGTCGCATCGAGATCGACGACGTCCAGCCCGTCATTTCAGGCGGGAAGTTTCCAGCCAAGGCGGTGGTGGGAGAGATAATTCCGGTTTGCGCCACAGTGTGGCGGGAAGGACATGACGCGGTTGCCGCGACGATGGTCGTGCGCTACCACGGCACGTCTTATCCCAGCCTGGTCGACGGACCGGCCGGCCACACCGTCGCGCCGGTACCCATCGAGAATGTGGTGGCAGCCACGCCGCGCAAAAAACCTCAACTGTTTCCGATGTCGGCGGGTCGCACCCCTGACGTCTTCCACACGCAGTTCGTCCCCGACGCCGTAGGACTGTGGACCTACCGCGTGGACGGGTGGGGTGATCCGATCAGTACCTGGCGCAAAGCGGTGATCGCCAAGCTGGACGCCGGCCAGGGCGAGTCCGAGTTGTCCAACGACTTGATCGTGGGCGCCCAACTGCTCGAGCGCGCGGCGACGGGCGTGCCGCGGCAGGACCGCTATCCCCTGCTGGAGGCGGCCGCTGCGCTGCGCCGCTCAGGTGATCCCACCGAACGCGCGGCCCAAGCACTCTCCGACAACATCACCGAGCTGCTGGGCCAGTACCCGTTACGTGAATTGGTCACCCGCGGAGACCAATACGGGATCTGGGTCGACCGGCCGACGGCCAGATTTGCCGCCTGGTACGAGCTGTTTCCGCGGTCGACGGGCGGCTGGAACAGCGAGGGTGAGCCGGTGCACGGCACGTTCGCGACGGCCACCAAAGCGCTACCGCGGATCGCCAAGATGGGCTTCGACGTGGTGTATCTGCCGCCGATCCATCCGGTCGGCAAGGTCCATCGCAAAGGCCGCAACAACACTGTCACCGCAGCACCGGGTGATGTCGGGTCGCCCTGGGCGATCGGCAGCGACGAGGGCGGGCACGACGCCATCCACCCCGAACTGGGTACCATCGAGGATTTCGACGAGTTCGTCGCGGCGACAAACGATCTCGGCATGGAGGTCGCGATCGACCTGGCGCTGCAGTGTGCCCCCGATCATCCGTGGGCCAAGGAACACCGGCAGTGGTTCACCGAATTGCCGGACGGCACCATCGCCTATGCGGAGAATCCGCCCAAGAAATACCAGGACATCTACCCGCTGAACTTCGACAACGATCCGGCCGGGCTGTACGCCGAGGTGCTCAGGGTGGTCTCCTACTGGATCGACCACGGCGTCAAGACGTTCCGCGTTGACAACCCGCACACCAAACCGCCGAACTTCTGGGCCTGGTTGATCGCCGAGGCCAAGAACATCGACCCCGATGTGCTGTTCCTGTCCGAGGCGTTCACCCGCCCGGCGCGCCTCTACGGCTTGGCCAGGCTGGGGTTCACCCAGTCCTACAGCTATTTCACCTGGCGCACCGGCAAGTCCGAGCTGGCCGAATTCGCCGAGCAGATCGCCGAACACGCCGACGAAGCCCGCCTCAACCTGTTCGTCAACACGCCCGACATCCTGCATGAAAGCCTGCAACACGGCGGGCCGGGCATGTTCGCGATCCGCGCGGCGCTGGCGTCGACCATGAGCCCGTTGTGGGGCGTGTACTCCGGTTTCGAGCTGTTCGAGCATCAGGCGGTTCGGGAAGGCAGCGAGGAGTACCTGGATTCCGAGAAGTACGAACTGCGGCCGCGCGATTTCGACGCGGCGCTGGCCGAAGGCAGGTCGCTCGAGCCGTTCATCACCAGGCTCAACGAGATCCGCCGGTTGCATCCAGCGCTGCGCGAGATGCGAACGGTGAAATTTCACAGCATCGACAACGACGCCCTGCTGGCCTACAGCAAGTTCGACCCGGCCAGTGGCGACTGCGTGCTGACAGTCGTGACGCTCAACGCATTCGGCCCGGAGCAGGCCACGCTGTGGTTGGACATGGGCGCACTGGGTATGGAGCCCTATGACCGCTTCTGGGTTCGCGATGAGATCACCGGAGAGGAATATCAATGGGGCCAGGCGAACTACATCCGCATCGACCCAGGCAGAGCCGTCGCACACATTTTGAACATGCCGCGAATCCCGGCCGAGGCGCGCGCGCCGTTGTTGCGCCGCGAATGAGAGGAGACGCTTGATGACCCGTACCGAGATCGTCAGCAAGCACCTGGCGCCCGACCCTTCGGACCTGCACCGATTGATCGCTGGGGTGCACCACGACCCACATGCGGTGCTCGGCGCGCACGAATACGGCGACCACACCGTCATCCGGGCGTTCCGCCCACACGCGGATGCGGTGACGGCCCTCATCGGCGGCCAACGATATCCGTTGCAGCACATCGACTCCGGGGTCTTCGCGGTGGCAGTGCCGTTCACCGACCTGGTCGACTACCGGCTGGAAATCGGATATCCGACGCCCGACGGTGGCTCGTTCGGCCCGACGGTCGCCGACGCCTACCGTTTTCTGCCCACCCTCGGTGAGGTCGACCTGCACCTGTTCGCCGAGGGTCGCCACGAACGGTTGTGGGAGATCCTCGGTGCCCACCCGCGTACCTACACCACCCCCGATGGCGACGTCACCGGTGTGTCGTTCGCAGTCTGGGCGCCCAATGCCAAGGGCGTGACGCTGATCGGCGAGTTCAACCACTGGGACGGTAACGAAGCACCGTTGCGCGTGCTGGGATCCACCGGAGTGTGGGAACTCTTCTGGCCCGATTTCCCGGCCGACGGCCTGTACAAATTCCGCGTCCACGGCGCCGACGGCAGCGTGGTGGACCGAGCCGATCCCATGGCCTTCGCCACCGAGGTGCCGCCCCAGACCGCATCACGGGTGTTCGACAGTGAATATGTCTGGGACGACGACGACTGGATGACGAAGCGCGCCGGCAAGAACCCGGTTTTCGAGCCTATGAGCACATACGAGGTGCATCTGGGCTCGTGGCGGCCGGGTCTGTCATACCAAGAGCTGGCCGACCAACTCACCGAATACGTTGTGACACAGGGCTTCACCCACGTCGAGTTGCTGCCCGTCGCTGAGCATCCGTTCGGCGGCTCATGGGGTTACCAGGTGACGTCGTATTACGCGCCGTCATCACGCTTCGGTTCGCCCGATGACTTCCGCCACCTCGTCGACCGGTTGCACCAGGCCGGCATCGGCGTGATCGTCGACTGGGTGCCCGCCCACTTCCCGAAGGACTCGTGGGCGCTGGGCCGTTTCGACGGGACGCCGCTGTATGAGCACGGCGACCCCCGTCGTGGCGAGCAACTCGACTGGGGCACTTACGTTTTCGACTTCGGACGTCGCGAGGTCCGTAATTTCCTGGTGGCCAACGCCCTGTACTGGCTGCAGGACTACCACGTCGACGGCCTGCGGGTGGATGCCGTCGCCTCGATGCTGTATCTGGACTACTCACGTCCAGACGGCGGTTGGACGCCCAACATCTACGGTGGGCGGGAGAACCTCGAGGCGGTGCAGTTCCTGCAGGAGATGAACGCGACGGTGCACAAGATGGCACCCGGAATCGTCACCGTCGCAGAGGAGTCCACGTCGTGGCCCGGTGTGACCCGACCGACCAACCTCGGCGGCCTGGGCTTCTCGATGAAGTGGAACATGGGCTGGATGAACGACACGTTGGCGTTCATCAGCCGTGACCCGATCTACCGCAGTTACCACCACCACGAGATGACCTTCTCGATGCTGTACGCATTCAGCGAGAACTACGTGTTGCCGATCAGCCATGACGAAGTGGTGCACGGCAAGGGCACGCTGTGGGGCCGGATGCCCGGCAACGACCACGTCAAGGCGGCCGGGCTGCGCAGCCTGCTGGCCTATCAGTGGGCCCATCCGGGCAAGCAGCTGCTGTTCATGGGCCAGGAGTTCGGCCAGCGCGCCGAGTGGTCCGAGGAGCGCGGCGTCGACTGGTATCAGCTCGAGGAGAACAGCTTCTCCGATGGCATCCAGCGGATGGTGCGCGATATCAACGGCATCTATCAGGCGTCGCCCGCACTGTGGAGCCAGGACACCAAGCCCGAGGGCTACTCGTGGATCGACGCCAACGACTCGGGTAACAACGTGTTGAGCTTCCTTCGGTTCGGCAGCGACGGTTCGGTGATGGCGTGCGTGTTGAACTTCTCCGGAAGCGAGCACTCGCGCTATCAGCTGGGCCTGCCGCATGCGGGCCGGTGGCGTGAGGTCCTCAACACCGACGCCACCGTCTACAACGGGGCCGGGGCCGGCAATATGGGCGGTGTCGACGCCACCGATGATCCGTGGCACGGCAGGCCGGCATCCGCGGTGCTGGTACTGCCGCCGACCTCGGCGTTGTGGTTGATGCCCGAGCCCGGCGGGTCGGACGAGTAGGTCAGTACAGCGCGTTGGCCAGGTTGCGACGCCCGGCGATGACGTCGGGGTCCGCCGGGTCGAACAGGTCGAACAGTTCGATCAGTCGAGTCCGCACTGCGGTGCGCTCATCACCGGCGGTGCGCTTGACCAGGGTGATCAGCCGGTCGAACGCCGCGGCGACGTCCTGATTCAGTAGCTGCACGTCAGCGGCGGCGAAGGCGGCGTCGATATCGGTCGGTGCCGCGTCGGCCACCGCGACGGCGTCGGGCCGCTGTGCGGTGGCCCGGGTCAGGAAGGCGATCTGCCGCACCGCACCCTTGGCTTCGACGTTGCCCGGGTCGGCGTCGAGGATTGCTTGGTAGGCCTGCTCGGCGGCGGCGAAATCGCCGTTGTCGAGGTGGTCGCGCGCCGCGGCGACTGCGGGGTCGACCTGTTCTGGTTCACCGTCGTCGGGTCCGCCCTCGAGCTTGCCCGCGGTGGCGTCGAGCAGTGAGTCCACCCATTGGCGTAACTGATCCGGGGCCTGCATGCCCTGGAAGCTGGCCAACGGCTGTCCGGCGGCGAGGGCCACGACCGTCGGCACCGCCTGCACACCGAACGCCTGGGCGACCCGCGGTGTGGTGTCGACGTTGACCGTCGCCAACGCCCACTTGCCGTTGTCATCGGCGGCCAGGGCGGCCAGCGTCTCGATCAGCTGCACCGAGGCGTCGCTGCGCGGCGTCCACATCACGACGACGACGGGCACCTGGCTGGACCGGACCAGAACGTCGGATTCGAAATTGGCTTCGGTGACCTCGACGGCCCCAGGTGCGGCGGGGGCATCGGAGGGCCCGGCCGGCGCCCCGTCGGCACTCTGTGGGCGCTGTTTGAGACCGGACAGATCAATGGCGCCGGCCAGGGAAGCCGCCAGCGGGGGGACACCCGAGGAAGGACGAGGTCGTGTCACGAAGACAAGTCTGTCACGTCGTCTCGGCTGCGGGACCGCCCGGCCGTGCCGCCGTCATCACGGCGGGAATTTCGCCCAGTCGACCGGTCCGATCAGCCCATATGAGGAATATCACAGTACCCAAGGGGACGATGCTTGCCAGCAACGCCAGCAACCATGTGCCGGCCGCCCATGTGAACGCGATGCCGGCGAAGATCGCGGCGATCACGAAGGCGATGAAGATCAGCCCGTGGGCCATGCCGAAGATCTTCACGCCGATCTCCGTGCGCGGTGTACCCAGGTATTTGAAATACATCCCGGCCAGCAGGCCGATCCAGCTGACCGCCTCGGCCAGCGCGACCAGACGGAACCGGCCGGCCACCGTACGGATATCCAACGTGCTACCGCTTGTGTCACTCACGCCGCCATTGTGCCTGAGCGGGATGCCAGCTACTACGCCGCGTCGTACTCAGGCTTTGTCGTACTCAGGCTTTGAGGATGAGGGCGTCGCCTTGGCCGCCGGCACCGCACAGGGC
>CAMFLL010000058.1 GCA_945957405.1 uncultured Mycolicibacterium sp.
GAGGAGTCCAGCGCCCGGGCCACCACGTCGAGATCGGTGTCGTCGCAGCCGAGGTCGCCCAGCGCCGACAGTGCTGCCGCGCGCACCAACGGATCAGGGTCGTCGACGAGGGCGCGCACTATGGCGATCCCCGCACGCAGGGTGCCCAACCCGTTGGCGACCGCGATGCGGACTTCTCGGTTGTCGTCGGTGCGCGCGATGGCCACGCCGTCGGCGTCGTCGACCGACACCAGCGCGCGGACCGCCTCGATCCGGACCCGGTGATCGGAGTCGGCGATGGCCCGGCGGTACAGTTCGGCGCTGCCTGCGGTGCGGGTGCTCAGCAGATAGATGACCGCGCCACGCACCACCGGATCGGGCGACTGCGCATGAACCGCGGCGCCCGCCGGGCCGGGCAACACCTCGACGAGTTCGCGGACACCGTCGGCCGCGACCCGCCGCACGCCGCCGTCGTCGTCGCCCAGCGCTGCGAGCAGGACAGGCCCGTATCCGTCGCACAGGTGCTCGGTGAGCACGTCGACGGCGGTGCGCCGGACACCGGGGTCGGCGTCGGTGAGGTACTCGGCCAAATCGTCGCGCGTCGGATTCTCCAGGGTCAGCACGGCCGCGATGCGCGGTGACGGTGGCTGCCCTGGGGTGGCGGCCGTGACGCGGCTGCGGTCGCTGGCCGGCGGCTGCCCACCGACCAACGGTGGTTGCTCGACGGAAATGGGCTCCGTCTCACCGCTGGGCAGACCGTCGAGTTCCGGCACCGGCACGAAATACGGTGCGACAGGACGCTTCAGGAATTCCATCGACCCGTCGGCGGTCTTGCGGACGTTGAGATGGTAACGCCAGTTGTCGTCATCGCGGGCAGGCGTGTCGGATCGCTCGTGGTACAGGCCCCAGCGCGATTCGTCACGGGTCAGTGATGTGCGGGCGGCCAACTCGGCGCAGTCCCGGATGAAACTGACCTCGGCAGCGCGCATCAGCTCATGTGGTGTGCGCCCGCCGATCTCGGCGATCTCCGCGCGCATGCGTTCGAAGGTCTGCACTGCGATCGACAGCTTGGTCGCGGTCTTCGGCGGTGCCACATAGTCGTTGACGAACCGCCGCAGCTTGTACTCCACCTGCGGCTGCGGCGGGCCGTCGGGGTGGCGCAGCGGGCGGTAGATCAATTCGTGCGCCTGCGCCACCTGGTCAGCCGGAAGTGTCTGCGGGGCAGCAACATCCGAGAGGGTCGAGGCAGCGTCGGCGCCGGCGAGCTCACCGTACACGAACGCGCCGATCATGTAGTTGTGCGGTACGCACGCCAGATCGCCCGCCGCATACAGACCGGGGATGGTGGTGCGGGCATGCTCGTCCACCCAGACTCCGGATGCGGAGTGCCCACTGCACAAACCGATCTCGGAGATGTGCATCTCCACGTCATGGGTGCGGTAGTCGTGGCCACGGTTGGCGTGGAACGTGCCGCGCGTCGGCCGCTCCGTGGTGTGCAGGATGTTCTCCAGCGCAGTGAGCGTCTCGTCCGGCAGATGGCTGACCTTGAGGTAGATCGGGCCACGGGCGGATTCGATCTCACCCTTGACCTCGGCCATCATCTGCCCCGACCAGTAATCGGAGTCGACGAAACGTTCCCCGTGCGCATTGACCTGATAGCCGCCGAACGGGTTGGCCACATACGCGCACGCCGGTCCGTTGTAATCCTTGATCAGTGGGTTGATCTGGAAACACTCGATACCGGACAGTTCGGCGCCGGCATGATAGGCCATCGAGTAACCGTCACCCGCGTTCGTCGGATTCTCGTACGTGCCATACAGATAACCGGACGCCGGCAATCCCAGCCGGCCGCACGCCCCCGTCGCCAGGACGACGGCCTTGGCGCCGACCACGACGAACTCGCCGGTGCGGGTGTTGAACGCCGCGGCGCCGACGGCCCGGCCTCCCTCGGTGAGCACCCGTACCGGCATCAGCCGGTTCTCGATGCGGATCTTCTCGCGCATCGACTTCTGCCGCAGCACCCGGTACAGCGCCTTCTTGACGTCCTTGCCCTCGGGCATCGGGAGCACGTACGAACCGGACCGGTGTACGCGGCGTACCGCGTACTCGCCGTGCTCGTCCTTCTCGAACTTGACGCCGTAGCGCTCCAGCCGCTGCACCATGGCGAACCCGCGGGTGGCGGTCTGATAGACCGTGCGCTGGTTGACGATTCCGTCGTTGGCGCGGGTGATCTCGGCGACGTAGTCCTCGGGTTCGGCCTTGCCGGGAATCACGGCGTTGTTGACGCCGTCCATCCCCATCGCGAGCGCACCGGAGTGCCGGACGTGCGCCTTCTCCAGCAGCAGCACCTGGGCGCCGCTCTCGGCTGCGGTGAGCGCGGCCATGGTGCCTGCCGTACCGCCACCGATCACCAGGACATCACAGTCCAACCGCACCGGGTCGGCCAGATCGGGTATCTGCATCACGAGACCAACTCCGTATGGTTCAGGGCCGCAAGTATTTCCGTACGCGGTGCTGACCGGGTGACCGCGGGTTCGCGGGGCTTGGGTACCTCGAGCAGCGCCCGTAGCGGCTGGCCCGCGCGGCCAAGCACCGCAACCCGGTCGCCCAGCAGCAGCGCCTCGTCGACGTCGTGGGTGACGAACACGATGGTGGTCGGGTGCGCCCGCCAGGTGTCGATCAGCAGGCGCTGCATGCTGGCCCGGGTCTGCGCGTCCAGGGCTCCGAACGGTTCGTCCATCATCACCGCGCGGGGACTGCCGGCCAGGCCGCGTGCCAGCTGCACGCGCTGGCGCATGCCGCCGGACAAGCTCTTGGGCAGATAATCGTCGAAGCCGGTCAGGCCGACGTCGGCGACCCAGCGCCGAGCCTCCGCACGGCGACCACTGCGGGGGCGTCCGGCCAGCTTCAATGCCAGGTCGACGTTGGAAATGACGGTGCGCCACGGCAACAACGCGCTGTCCTGGAACACCATGGCACGGTCGCGCGAGGTACCCGTCACCGCGGCACCGTCGGCGAGCACCTGACCCGAGGTGGGCTGCAACAGTCCGGCCAGGGCCCGCAGCACCGTGGACTTACCGCAACCCGACGGACCGGTGAGTACCAGGATCTCCCCGGGCTCGACGGTCAGGCCAAGCCCGTCGACCACCGGAGCGTCGCCGTAGTCGAGGACGAGGTCCCGCAATTCCAACCGCATTCCGGCGGTCATCGGCTGTTCCCCTCGGCGCGGGGCAGCCAGCGCGTGGCCCGTCTGCCGATCAGTTCCACCGCGGCCGACGTCACGAACCCCAGCACGCCGATCGTGATGATCCCGACGAAGACGTCGGGGTAGGCCAGCACCGTGTAGGCCTGCCAGGTGCGGTAGCCGACGCCGAGCCGGCCCGAGATCATCTCCGCGGAGATGACGCAGATCCACGCCACGCCGATCCCGACGGACAAGCCGCCGAACACCCCGGGCAGGCTGCCGGGCAGCACCACGCGGATGAGGACGTCCCAACGCGATCCGCCCAGGGTGCGGACCGAGTCCTCCCAGATGGTCGGCAGTGCCCGCACCGCATGCCGGGTGCTGACCATGATGGGGAAGTAAGCGGCCAGGAACGTGATGAAGACGATTCCCGCCTCGTCGGTGGGGAACAGCAGGATGGCCACCGGAACGATCGCGATGGCCGGGATCGGCCGGGCGAGCTCGGTCAGCGGCCCGAACACGTTGGCGAACGTGCGCGAGCGGCCCAGCATGATGCCGGTGACGACGCCGACCACCGCCGCCAGTGCGAAACCCGTGAGGATACGGATCAGCGACTGAGCCAGGTCCAGCCAATAGTCGGGCGTGCCCAGCCGGGCGCCGAACGCTGTCAGTATGTCGGTGACGGTCGGCAGGGTGTCGAAGCGCAGCCAGAACCGTACGTCGTTGGCGGTCAACACCTGCCACAGGGTGACAACCGCCAGCACCGACGCTGCGCGCACAACCCAGGCGGGCCAGGACCGGCGGCGGGGCGACCGGCCTGCGGCGGGGGACGGTACGTCGGCGAGGACGGGCTCGCCGGCGCTCAAGACGGCGGGCGGAGTGGTCATGCGGCACCGACCAGGGCCTGTTGGTAGTCGACGACGGCCGCACCGGGATGCGCCACCACGTACCGCTGGGCGCCCGCGGTGGTGTCGAACGGCAGGTGGCGCCCGCCGTCGCGGACCCACACCGACTTGTCGGCGAACCACCGGGTGCCGAACTCGGTGTCGGTGATGTAGGCGGCGCGGACCCGCTGGCCGCGCCCGGTCGCCTCACGTACTGCCCGCAACAGGCAGTCGGGGCTCGCCGCAGCCTGCGTGGTGTCCTGACCATCGAGCCAGAGCTCACCGGCCAGGGCGGCATCGCTGACGTCGGTGTTGCACACCGGGTCACGGCCGGCGATCGCGGACGGATTGGCGGCGGCCCCCAGGGCCGCGTCGTAGTTCGCGCCGCGGTTGGCGAACGCCTTACGCAACGCCGTATCCGATATGAATTGATCGACGTCGAGGTCGGCGAAGTCGCCGATCGACTTAAGATAGGGCACATCACCTTTGAGTGCGTCGACCAGCGACGGCTTGATGGTGGTGTCGAACGAGGTGCCGCCGGGGCCGTTGTAGAGGTAGACGACCTCTTGCGGCAAGCCGCTACCGTCGGCGACGATCTTGGCCGCCTCGAGCGGATGTTCGTTGAGGAAGTCGGTGGCGTCGAGTTGGGCCTGCAGGAAGGCGTCGAGTACCTCCGGGTGCGCGCCGGCGTAGTCGCGGCGAACCACCACGCCGTGGAAGGTCGGGTAGTCACCTTCGGCGCCGTCGTACAGCAGGGTGGCCTTGTTCTGGAACACCAGCAGGCCGGGCCACGCCACGAACTGTGAAAGGGCCTGTACTTGACCGGATTCCAGGGCCGAAGCGCCGACCTGCGGCTGCTGGTTGAGTACCTCGACGCCGTTGGCCGGGTTGATGCCGGCGTTGTCGAGCGCGCGGACCAGGGTGCCGTGTCCGGCCGAGCCCACACTGGCCGACACCTTCTGACCCTTCAGGTCGGCGATCGTGCGCGCCGGTGAATTCGGCGGTACCACAACCATGTTGAGCGCGCCCTTGGGTTGATACCCGGTCACCGACACCAATTCGGTGCGCGCCCGGTCGTTGGCCTGGGTCTTGGACCCGTTGATCAGCAGCGGGTAGTCACCCATCGACCCGATGTCGATCTTCTCGGCGACCATCTGTGCCGTGATCGGTGCACCGGTGTCGTAGTCCTGCCACTGCACCGAGTACTTGGTCTTGCTCTGTTTGGTGATGTCGGCCAGCCGCTGCTCGAGGAAACCCTTGGCGCGCAGTAGCGTTCCGGCGGTGACGGTGTTGATGGTCTTGGACTGGTAGCCGATCACGACGTTGACGGTGTCCGCCGCCTGGCTCTCGGAGTCCAGCGAGCAGCCGGCGGCGCCGACGCTTGTCATGGCGACAGCAAGCATCGCAAATACACGTTTCATGGGAAGTCCTGGGGTAGGCCGGGCTGGGGTCAGCGGAGCAGATAGGGCATGTTGACGGTGACGGCGCCGGTGGGGCAGCGTGCCGCGCACGGCCCGCAGTACCAACACTCGTCGACGTGCATGAAGGCCTTACCGTTGTCGGGGTTGATCGCCAGCGAGTCCAGCGGGCAGATGTCCACGCACAGCGTGCAGCCTTCGATGCACAACGACTCGTCGATGGTCACCGGGACGTCGACGCGATTGTTCACCAAAGCCATCAGATCCCCCTGATCAGGTTGCTGCGCAGCGTTATCCGATCGCCGCGCATACGGATGTACTCGAGGTCGACGGGCCGGCCGTCGTCGAGGTGGGTCAGTCGTTCCAGCAGCAGTACCGGTGCCCCGTCGGGTACCTGCAGGATCGCCGCCGAGTGCGGGTCGGCGCCGACGGCCTCGACCGCCAGGTTCGCCGAGCCCAGGTTGCGACCGGTCGCCTGCTCGATGAGGCTGAAGATGTCGTTGGTCTCGAGTGGATGCTCCAGGACCGCGCTTCCGACGTCATGGGCGAGATAGGTCATGTCGAGGCTCAGCGGGAGATCGCCCAGATAGCGCAGCCGCTCGATGAACCACACCTGCTCCCCGGCGGCCAGTCGCAGCCGGTTGGCCACCGAGGGCGGCGCCGAAACGGGCATCGCCGCGCGGACCTCGTTGCGGATCTCGCCGTAGCCCTTGAACGTCTCCTTCAACCCGGCCAGCGCGTCGAGGCCGTGGTCGTACTTGCGGATCGCGACATGAGTGCCGACCTTCGTCCCGCGGTCGATCAACCCCTCGTCCTTGAGGGCCGCGAGAGCCTCGCGGACCGTGTTGCGGGACACGAAGAACTCCGCGGCCAGGTCCTGCTCGGCGGGCAGACCGTCGGGATAGCCGCCGGCATGGATCTGGTGGCGGAGCACATCGGCCACCAACCGTGCCTGGTCGGCACGAGGCCGCCGAAGGGGCGTCGGTTCGGGCTGGGACATCGCGGAAACTCGTCTCGTTCAGGTGGGCTGACCTGGTCAATCAGGCTAGGTCCCGAGGCCGCGCCCGCGCGTCGACGCCGCCGGGCATCAGCCGCGGATCACTGCATTGCGCCGTGACCGGACCCGGAGGCGCGCTGCACAACGACCTGTCCGGGCCCATTGCGCCACCCGTCGGGACGCACGCGGGGGTTTAGATCCGGCTGAGTCGAAGTTTCCCGACCACCGGCGTGGCAGGCTTCCGGCATGAGCACACCGGCACCGGCGCCGCGCTTCCTCGACGACCGATTGACGCACTGGGCGCAGACCAAGCCCGACGACGACGCGATGACCTATCTGGGCCGCACCTGGAGCTGGGCGCAGTGGCATGACCGCATCCGCAGACTGGCCGGGGCGCTGGCCGAACGCGGCGTGACACGCGGGGACGTGGTGGCGTTCCTGGACAAGAACCATCCCGCCTGTGTCGAGCTGACCATGGCCGCGGCGTCGCTCGGCGTGGGCGTCGCGGTGATCAATTTCCGCCTGGCCGCCGAGGAACTCGACTACGTGCTCAACGACTGCGGCGCGAAGGTGATCATCGTCGGCGCCGAACTGCGCCCGATCCTCGACGGTATCGCCGATCGGCTGACCTCCGCCGAGCACATCATCGAGGTCACGCCGGACGGAGACGGTGACGAATACGAAACCGTCCTGCAAGCCGCCACCCCGACCGGCCGCGCCGCCGACGTCGACCCCGACGACATCGTCCTGGTGATGTACTCCTCGGGCACCACGGGACGCCCGAAAGGCGTTGCGCTGACCCAGAACAATGTGCAGGCACACACCCTCAACGCGCACGAGGGCTGGGGTTTCGACCCCGGCGACAAGAACATGGTGGGCATGCCGCTGTTCCACGTCGGCGGTTCGTCCTACGTGCAGTTCGGCATCCACGACGGGGTGCCCAGCATCATGACGCGCGAGGTAGACGGTGCCGCGCTGGCGGGCGCAATCCTGCAGGGCGCCAACCGCACATTCCTGGTGCCTGCGGTACTGGCCAAGGTGCTCGAATCGGGACCCGATGCCGTCAAACTGTTCGGGGCGTTGAAGACCTACTGCTATGGCGCGTCGCCGATGCCGCTGCCACTGCTGCGTGAGGCGATCAAAGCCTGGCCCACCACGGATTTCATCCAGGTGTACGGTCTGACCGAGGTGTGCGGCGTGGTCAGTCACCTGATGCCTGCCGAACATCGCGACGCCGAACATCCCGAGCGCCTGGTCAGTGCAGGCACGTTGATCCCCAACACCGAACTGCGCGTCGTCGACCCGGACACCGGTGACGAGATGCCGACCAACACCCAGGGTGAATTGTGGTTCCGCACACCGCAGTTGATGAAGTGCTACCTCAACCGGCCGGAGGCCACGGCGGAGGCCATCACCGAGGACGGCTGGTTCCGCACCGGCGACATCGGTCGCATCGACGCCGATGGCTATCTGTTCGTCGAGGACCGGCTCAAGGACATGATCATCTCCGGCGGTGAGAACATCTACTCGATCGAGGTCGAACGCGTGCTGGCCGAACATCCCGACGTCGTCGAAGTCGCCGTGTTCGGGATCCCCGACCAGAAATGGGGTGAGGCCGTCAAAGCCGTTGTGGCACTGCAAGGTGACGCCGGTGAGGTCGAGTTGATCGAGTGGTGCCGGCAGCACCTCGCGCACTACAAATGCCCCAAGAGCATCGACGTCGTCGACGCGCTGCCGCGCAATCCGACGGGGAAGATCCTCAAGAAGGACCTCCGCAAGCCGTTCTGGGAGGGACACGACCGGGCTACGGTGTGACGCGTGCCAATCGATGATCTGCTCGACCGGGTGCACGTCGTCGCGTTGCCGATGCGAGTGCGCTTCCGCGGTATCACCGAACGTGAGGTCGCGCTGATCGAGGGGCCGGCCGGCTGGGGCGAGTTCGGCGCATTCGTCGAATACGGTCCGCACGAGGCAGCGGCCTGGCTGGCCTCGGCATTGGAATCGGCGTACGGCGATCCGCCCGCAGCCCGGCGACAACGGATCGAGATCAACGCCACGGTGCCCGCGGTGCCCGCCGACGCGGTGCCCGACGTGCTAGCCCGGTTCCCCGGGGCGCGCACCGCGAAGGTCAAGGTCGCCGAACCGGGTCAGACGCTCGCCGACGACGTGGCGCGGGTGCAGGCCGTGCGTGCCCTGGTGCCCACCGTGCGCGTTGACGCCAACGGCGGCTGGAGCGTGCCGGAGGCCACGGCCGCCGCCGTCGCGCTGACCGCCGACGGACCCCTGGAGTACCTCGAACAGCCCTGCGCCACCGTCGCCGAACTGTCCGAACTGCGCCGCGCCGTGGACGTCCCCATCGCCGCCGACGAGAGTATTCGCAAGGCCGAGGATCCGCTGCAGGTCGTGCGGGCCGGCGCCGCCGATGTCGCGGTGCTGAAAGTCGCTCCGCTGGGCGGTATCTCAGCGCTGCTGCGGATCACCGGGCAGATCGACATCCCGGTGGTGATCTCGAGTGCGCTGGATTCCGCGGTGGGTATCGCGGTCGGCTGCACCGCTGCCGCCGCGCTGCCGGAACTGCCGTTCGCGTGTGGGCTCGGCACCGGCCGGTTATTCGAGGAGGACGTGGCCGAACCGGTCGTCCCGCAGGACGGTTACCTGGCCGTCGGTCCGGTGGCGCCGGACCCGGCACGGCTGGCGGCGCTGCGGCCCGCCGCGGACCGGGTCGACTGGTGGCGCCGGCGCATCGCGGAGTGCTACCCGCTTCTCAAGCGTTGACGGCCAACACGCTCCGCGTGACCCGGACGACGTCGCGCAGCACGTCGGTGGCGAAGCGCGCCGGGCGGTAATCGAGCGCGCGCAGTGCGGCCCGGTGATCGAAGGCGACGGCCGCGGTCGCACCTACCGCGGTGCCGAGCCACAGGACCTGCGCCAGTACACGCACCGCGGTGCGCGAACCCGTGAATCCGGCGCGCAACCGCATGGTGTGGAACCGCACGTGGGCCACCTCGTCGTCGAGGATGCGCGCAGCGACCGCACGCACCGTGGCGTCCGGTCCGCGGCGGGCGAGTGCGCCGTAGTACGACAGGGCGACCACCTCGGCGATCATCAGGATCATCAACTCGGTGCGCAGGCCCATCAGCCGGCGCAGGCGGACGAACACCGCATCCGACCAGTGCTGGCGCAGCGGTTCGCCGCCCAGATGGCCCAGCAGACGCAACAGCAGCACGGCATGCTGTTGCTCCTCGGCGACAAACAGCTGCGCCGCTCGCGAGTAATCAGGGTCGCCTGCCCCCGCGGCCTTGCGCAGCAGGTGCGCTCCGTCACCGCTCTCGCCGAGCTGGAAGCGCTGGACCGAGCCGATCAGTGCGGTCCTGGTGGCCGATGCCAGGGCGGCCGGAGCGGTGAAGTCGATGGCCGCGTCAGCCGCGGCGTGCACAACCTCATTCGCCTCGAAGTGTGCGACCCAACCGGCGTAGTCATGCGGTTCGGTCATTCCTCCGAGGCTAGCAACGACCCTGGGCTGGCTGTCCTGATTCGTGGGGTGCATGGCATAGACGCCATGGCGTCGACGGGTCACCATGGAAACATGGCCAGACCGGTGGTGATGCTCGGGTTCGAGGGCATCCAGTCGTTGGATCTCGTCGGCCCGTTCGACGTGTTCACCGCCGCGTCGCTGATCCTGGCCGCCGAACGCGGCGACGACGGGCACCGGGACCGCTACGACGTCTCGGTGGTGTCACCGGGCGGACAACCGGTCAAGACCGGTACCGGTCTGGCGTTCCTCACCGAACCCCTGCCCGATCCGGCGGCACCGATCGACACGTTGCTGCTACCCGGTGGTGCGGGCACCGAAGCCCTGCGTGCCGATCAGGACGTGATCGGCTGGATCAGGGCCGCCGCGGCCAACGCCCGGCGGGTGGTCAGCGTGTGCACCGGCGCGTTCCTGGCTGCGCAGGCCGGCCTGCTCGACGGGTGCCGCGCCACCACCCACTGGGCCTGGGCCGACACCCTGGCCAGCCAGTTCCCCGACGTCGACGTCGACCCCGAGCCGATCTTCGTGCGCAGCTCGCCGCGGGTGTGGACGGCAGCGGGCGTCACCGCCGGGATCGACCTGGCGCTGGCGCTCGTCGAGGACGACCACGGCACCGAGGTGGCGCAGACGGTTGCTCGCTGGCTGGTGCTGTACCTGCGCAGGCCCGGCGGGCAGACCCAGTTCGCCGCGCCGGTGTGGATGCCCCGGGCCAGACGCACGCCCATCCGCGACGTCCAGGAATCCATCGAGGCCGAACCCGGCGGCGGGCACGCCGTCGCCGAACTCGCTCGGCGAGCCCGGATGAGTCCCCGCCATTTCACCCGGGTGTTCACCGAGGAGGTGGGGGAGGCGCCCGGAACGTACGTCGAGCGGATTCGTACCGAGGCCGCCCGGCGTCAACTCGAGGAAACCGACGACACCGTCGTCGCCATCGCCGCCCGGTGCGGCTTCGGCACCGCAGAAACCATGCGCCGCAACTTCGTCCGGCGCATCGGGGTGTCACCCGATGCGTACCGCAGAAGATTCGCCTGACCGTGAGGAGCACGTCATGACCCAGATCGCGATCGTCCTGTACCCCAACTTCACTGCGCTCGACTTCATCGGGCCCTATGAGGTGTTGCGCAACCTGCCCGACACCGAGGTGCGGTTCGTCTGGCACGAGACCGGCCCCGTCACGGCCGACTCCGGGGTGCTGCTCGTCGGCGCCACCCACACGCTGACCGAGACGCCGGAGCCGGACGTCATCCTGGTCCCGGGTGGCCCGGGCACGGTCGCGGCGGCCCGCGACGAAAAGCTGCTGGACTGGTTGCGGCGGGCCCACACCAGCGCGACGTGGACCGCTTCGGTGTGCTCGGGGTCGGTGGTGCTGGCGTCGGCGGGGCTGCTCGAGGGCAAGCGCGCCACTTCGCACTGGTCGACGCTGCCCGCGCTGAAGATGCTCGGGGCCACCCCGGTCGGCGACGAGCGCGTGGTGCGCGATGGTGACGTCGTCACCGCGGCGGGGGTGTCGGCCGGAATCGACCTCGGCCTGTGGCTGGCGGGTGAGATCGGCGGTGAAGGCCGCGCCAATGCGATCCAGCTGATCATCGAATACGACCCGCAGCCCCCGTTTGATTCCGGTCACATGTCGAAGGCGTCGGCGGCCACCAAGGCGACCGCGACAGCGCTGATGTCCAAGGACCTGCTGACCCCGGCCGCGGTGAAGGACACCACGCTGCTGGTGTGGGATCAGGCCATCAAAGCTGTCCGCAGCAGGCGGCGGCACAAGACGGTGACGGCCGGCTAGCGGCTTTCCCGCCCAGCGTGCACTGGTGTGCATGTCGGCGCGGGCAGTTTCAAGCTGAGGATGCACATGACTGCACGGTCGCGCTCGCGGGCGTTCGCTCCTCCCGAACGCGCCGACATCGGCTCCGCTAACGTGGCCGGGTGACCAATCTGGCCTTCGACGACCGTGGTAGCGGCGATCCGGTGCTGTTCATCGCCGGGCGGGGCGGCGCCGGCCGCACCTGGCACCTGCATCAGGTGCCGGCGTTCGTGAAGGCCGGCTACCGTGCCATCACCTTCGACAACCGCGGCATCGGCGCCACCGAGAACGCGTCGGAGCTCAGCACCGAGACCGCGGTCGGTGACACCGTTGCGCTGATCGAAAACGTGGTCGGCGGCCCGGTGCGCGTCGTCGGCGTCTCGATGGGGTCGTATATCGCTCAGGAACTGATGCTGGCCCGTCCGGATCTGGTGACCCAGGCGGTGCTCATGGCGACCCGTGGTCGGCACGACCGCACCCGTGAGTTCTTCGCCGCCGCAGAGACGAAGCTGCAGAACGCGGGCATCGAGTTGCCGCCCGAGTACGACGCGAAAATCCGTCTGCTGGAGAACTTCTCGCCGACCACGCTCAACGACGACCGGACCGCGGGCGACTGGATCGAGATGTTCACCATGTGGCCCACCAAACTGACGCCAGGTCTACGCGCCCAGGCCTTTGTCAGCCCCACGAGCAACCGGTTGCCGGCGTATGCGGCGATCACCAACAACGTCCTGGTGATCGGTTTCGCCGACGATGTGCTGTTGCCTGCGTACCTGGGCAAAGAGGTTGCCGATGCCATCCCGAACGCCCGCTACCTGCGGATACCCGATACCGGGCACCTTGGCTTCATCGAGCGGCCGGATGCTGTCAACAGCGCAATCCTGGAATTCTTCGCCCAGCGGCGGATGTGACACCCTGTACAAGTGAACCCTTCGACGGCCCAGGCGCGCGTAGTCGTCGATGAACTGATCCGTGGCGGCGTCCGTGACGTCGTGCTGTGTCCCGGATCACGCAATGCGCCACTAGCCTTTGCCCTGGCCGACGCCGACCGTGCCGGCCGGCTGCGCCTGCACGTCCGCATCGACGAGCGCACCGCCGGTTTCCTGGCGATCGGATTGGCGGTGTCCGCCGGGTCGCCGGTGTGCGTGGCGATGACATCGGGCACCGCCGTGGCCAATCTGGGACCGGCCGTCATCGAGGCCAACTACGCGCGTGTGCCGTTGATCGTGTTGAGCGCCAACCGGCCTTACGAGCTCCTCGGTACCGGCGCCAACCAGACCATGGAGCAACTCGGCTACTTCGGCAACCAGGTGCGGGAGAACATCAGCCTGGGGCTGGCTCCGGAACTGACCCCGGCCGCCCCGATGGACCAGCTCAACGCGCAGTGGCGCTCGGCGACCTGCCGGGTTCTGGTGGCTGCCAAGGGTTCCCGCAGCGCCAATGCCGGCCCGGTGCAGTTCGACATCCCGCTGCGGGAGCCACTGGTACCCGACAGTGAAGACGGTGTGGTGCCGCCGGGCAGGCCGGATGGCAGGCCGTGGACCTACACCCCGCCCGTCAGCTTCGATCAACCGCTCGACATCGACATCACGCCCGACACCGTGGTGATCGCCGGGCACGGCGCGGGTGTGCACCCCAACCTCGCCGCGCTGCCCACTGTCGCCGAGCCCACCGCCCCGGCCGCGGCGAATCCGTTGCATCCGCTGGCCCTTCGGCTGCTGCGCCCGCATCAGGTGATCATGCTGGGCCGGCCGACGCTGCACCGCCCGGTGTCGACTCTGCTGGCCGACCCGTCGGTGCCGGTCTTCGCGCTGACCACCGGACCCCGCTGGCCCGACGTGTCGGGGAACTCGCAGGCCACCGGGACGCGCGCGATCACCACCGGTGAGCCCAACCCGGCCTGGCTGCGGCGGGCCGCCGAGGCCAACCGGCACGCCGTCGACGCGGTGCGCAACCAGCTCGGCGCGCACCCGCTGACCACGGGCCTGCACGTGGCGGCCGCGGTGGTCGACGCACTGCGCGACGGTGACCAACTGGTGCTCGGCGCATCCAACCCGGTGCGCGACGCCGCGCTGGTGGGACTCAACCCCACAGGGGCGCAACGGATCACCGTACGGTCCAACCGTGGCGTCGCCGGTATCGACGGCACCGTGTCCACCGCGATCGGTGCCGCACTGGCCTTCGAACAGGCGGGTCGGCAGGACGGCCGGACCATCGCCCTGATCGGTGATCTCACGTTCGTCCACGACAGCTCGGGACTGCTGATCGGGCCCACCGAACCGGTGCCGCAGCGGCTCAACATCGTCGTGTCCAATGACAACGGCGGTGGCATCTTCGAACTGCTCGAGCAGGGTGACCCCCGGTTCTCCGACGTCTCGTCGCGGGTCTTCGGCACGCCGCATGACGTCGACGTCGGCGCGCTGTGCCGGGCGTATCACGTCGAGGCCGTTCAGATCGAGGCCGGCGACCTCGCCGCCGCCATCGACGAGCCGCAGGCGGGGGTGCGGGTGCTCGAGGTCAAGGCCGACCGGTCGTCGCTGCGGCAACTGCACGCGGCCATCAGGGCCGCGTTGTGAGGACGGACCTGCGTAGCAGGTTCCGGGACCTCTTACCCATCAGGGACCCCGCCGTCCCCGACACGCGTGCGCGGAAGACCCTGCGCTGGGCCAAGATCGGCGTATGGATCGTGGCCGGGCTGGTGACGCTGCAATCGATCCTGTTGGTCGCCGGCGCATGGCGCAACGACAAGCAGATCGAGAGCAACATGGGTGTGGCGCAGGCCGAGGTGCTCAGCGCCGGGCCGCGACGGTCGACCATCGAGTTCGTGACACCCGACCGCGTGACCTACCGTCCCGAACTCGGTGTCCTGTATCCGTCCGAGTTGGCCACGGGGATGCGGATTTACGTCGAATACGACAAGACAGATCCGGACCTGGTCCGGGTGCAGTACCGCACCGCGGCGCTGGCCATCATCCCGGCGGGGTCCATCGCCGTGGTCGGCTGGGCGGTGGCCGCGGCCGCCCTGATCGGCCTGGCCATGATGGAGAAGCGGATCACTTCGTCTTCTTCGTGAGCTTGTCCAGCCAGTCGGCATCGTCGATGTCGACCTCGGAGTCGCTGTTGGCGTCGAAGACCACCGGCGTCCGGATGCTCCCGGACACCGCCACCAGCAGCGCCTGGCCGTTGAACACGCTCATGCCGTCGGTGTCGACCGCCGACTTCCCCGCGCTGATGTTGTCGACGATGTTCTGCGCGAGTCCGCTTTTCTTGGCGATGTCGGCGAAGTCCGAGTCGACATAGTCCGTGAAGGACAGATCCTGGCTGGCCCACAGTTCCTCGACGAATTCCTGGAACGCCGTGGCGGAGGTGGCGGGGTCGACCGCGAGGAACAACGCATTGGCCACCACTGCCGAGTAGTCGTCGTCGAACTGGTCGTCGAGGAACGTCAGCGGGCGGTACGTCACGGCCAGGTCACCTGACTCGATGTGCTTCTTGATCGCATCGCCGTAGTCGGCCTGCAACTGCGCGCAATGATCGCACTGGGGTTCGGTGAACAACTCGATCTGTGCGGGTGCATCCGGGCGGCCGACCAGGATTCCGAACTCGTCGTCGGTGATCGTGACGCCGGAGGCGCTGGAATCACGCTGGGCCACCCCGGCGATCTCCCGCGCGCATCCCGACAACGCCAGGATCATCACCACCGTTGCCGCAGCGATCCGCCAGTACCGCATGATCCCACCCTCCTGCGACATGCTCGGCCCAGGATGCAAACGGTACCGGGTCGCACAGCTTTTTCGTGTTGTGTCTGCCCGTCGGCAACCTGCTGTCAAGGCGTTGCTGCCACGCTCTTGGTGTGCGCGTTGCGATCGTCGCAGAGAGTTTCCTCCCGAATGTCAACGGCGTCACCAACTCGGTGCTTCGGGTGCTCGAGCATCTCCGCCGCACCGGTCATGAGGCCCTGGTCATCGCCCCCGACACGCCGCGCGGCGAGCCCGCGGCCGACCGGGTGCACGACGGGATCCGGGTGCACCGGGTGCCCTCGCGGATGTTCCCGAAGATCACCTCGTTGCCGCTGGGTATCCCGTGGCCGCGGATGCTGCGGGTGATGCGCGGTTTCAACCCCGATGTCGTGCACCTGGCCTCGCCGGCTCTGCTCGGCTGGGGCGGCGTGCTTGCCGCCCGGCATCTCGACGTGCCGACCGTCGCCGTGTTCCAGACCGACGTCGCCGGTTTCGCGGAAAGCTACGGTATGGGCTTCGCGTCGCACGCGGCGTGGTCGTGGACGCGGATGGTGCACAAGAAGGCCGACCGGACCCTGGCGCCGTCCACCTCCGCCATGGAAAGACTTGCTGCCCAAGGTATTCCGCGACTGCACAAATGGGCCCGTGGTGTCGACGTCACCGGCTACGCACCGTCGAAGCGGTCGGCCGAGCTGCGCCATCGTTGGTCTCCGGAGGGCAAGCCGATCGTCGGATTCGTCGGCCGGCTGGCTCCCGAGAAGCACGTCGAACGACTCGCTGCGCTGGCCAGACGCGATGACCTTCAGGTCGTGGTGGTCGGCGATGGCGTGGACCGCGCCAAACTCGAGGCCGGGATGCAGTCGACGGTGTTCACCGGTGCCTTGTACGGCGCGGAGCTCGCGGCGGCGTACGCCAGCATGGACGTCTTCGTCCATCCCGGTGAGCACGAGACGTTCTGCCAGGCCGTCCAGGAGGCCATGGCCTCCGGACTGCCTGTGATCGCGCCCGATGCCGGCGGCCCGCGCGACCTGGTAACACCGATGCAGACCGGGCTGCTGCTGCCTGTCGACGGGTTCGAAGCACAGCTCGACACCGCCGCCGATCACCTGATCGCCGAGCGGAACCGCTATTCGGTGGCGGCCCGCCGCAGCGTGCTGCGCCGCACCTGGCCGGTGATCTGCGACGAGCTGCTCGGGCATTACGCCGCCGTGGCCGCCCGTGAATTGGACGGGCCACAGCGGCGTTTCGCCACCTAGCCCTGCGCCAGTTCGGCCACCGGCTGCCACTGCTCCCAGTTCTTGATGCGCTGCTCGTAGTCGGCCTTGGCGAGCTGGATCGGCAGGGCGCCGAAGAACACCCGCAGCGGCGGCTCCTCGGCGTCGACGACCTTGAGGATCGCCTTGGCCGACGCCACCGGGTCGCCCTGCTGCGCCGTGCGCTGGCTGCGGACCCGGTCAGCCTCGGCATGCGCCTCGGCGTAAGCAGGCAACGGTTCGGCCCGTTTGGCCGACGGCCCCGCCCAGTCGGTCGAGAAGCCGCCCGGCTCGATCAGGGTGACATGGATACCGAACGATGCCACCTCCTGGGCCAGCGACTGTGAGAAGCCCTCCAGCGCCCACTTCGAGGCGTGATAGATGCCGACGTTCTGGAACGCGGTGATACCGCCGATGGACGACACCTGGATGATGTGCCCGCTGCGCTGGGCGCGCAGGTAGGGCAGCGCGGCCTGGGTCACCCACAGCGCGCCGAAGACATTGGTCTCGATCTGATCCCGGGCTTCCTGCTCGGAGAGCTCCTCGACAAAGCCGAACTGCCCGTAACCGGCGTTGTTGACCACGATGTCGAGTCGGCCGAAGTGATCGTGGGCCGCCTTGACGGCCGCGAAGTCGGCGGCGCGGTCGGTCACGTCGAGTTCGATCGGCAGCAGCGCGTCGCCGTACTTGTCCACGAGGTCGGCCAGGGTCGACGTGTCCCGCGCCGTCGCCGCGACCTTGTCGCCGCGATCGAGGGCCGCGATCGCCCATTCCCGTCCGAAGCCACGCGATGTACCGGTGATGAACCACACTTTGTCTGCCATGTGCCGTGCAACGCCCGACGGGGCTCCTGATTCCCGGATTGCGGAACTTCACAGGTAGCGTCGGTCCGGTGAGCCGCGCGACTCTCGACAAGGACCCCCGTGAGGTGGCGTCGATGTTCGACGCCGTGGCCCGCCGCTATGACCTGACCAACACCGTGTTGTCGTTGGGTCAGGACCGGTTGTGGCGCCGGGCCACGCGCACCGCGCTGGAGATCGGGCCCGGCGACACCGTGCTGGACCTCGCCGCCGGTACGGCGGTGTCGACGGTCGAGCTCGCGAAGTCGGGCGCGTGGTGCGTGGCCTGCGACTTCTCGGTCGGAATGCTGACCGCCGGCGCCCAGCGCCGGGTCCCCAAGGTCGCCGGTGATGCCACCAAGCTGCCGTTCGACGACGAGGTCTTCGATGCGGTCACCATCAGCTTCGGGCTCCGCAACGTCGTCGACCACGTCGAGGGGCTGCGCGAGATGGCCCGCGTCACCAAGCCCGGCGGTCGGCTGGTGGTGTGTGAGTTCTCCACGCCCACCGTCCCGGTCTTCTCCACGGTCTACAAGGAGTACCTGATGCGGGCGCTGCCCGCGCTGGCACGGACGGTGTCGAGTGATCCGGAGTCCTACGAATACCTCGCGGAATCCATTCGCGCGTGGCCCGATCAGCCCGCGCTGGCGCGGCGCATCGCCGAGGCCGGATGGTCAGATGTGCGCTGGCGCAACCTGACCGGTGGCATCGTGGCTCTGCACGCCGCGCGCAAAGCCTGAGCCGCGCCGAAAAGTGCTGCCGCCGCCGGCGGCTACTGGCGGACGGGGGTGCGAGAGTGGAACTCCTCGCAGTCGTCACACCAACCGCTGGGGGTCAGCTGCATGTGGGTGATGGGGCAGAATTGGATGCGGGAGAGGGGTTTTTCTTCGGATCCGAACGCGTCGTCGGCCATAGTCCGACGGTAAAGAATTCAGCTGAACGGTTTGCGACGATCAATCAACCGTGACCCGAAACCTGCGGAACGCCATACCCGCGCAAGCCAGTCGGCATCCTCGTCGGTGACGAGATTGCCCATCACCCGCACCGCGATCCCCATCAACACCGACGAGCGCATGGCGATCGGTCCGGTCAGCGGCAGGAACCGGGGGATGGTCAGCAGCAGCGCCAGTCGGCGTGCCACCGAGAACCCCCGCGCGTAGTGGGTCTGCAGCACCGCGGGCCAGGCCTGCGACATGTCGGTGACGTCAAGCAGGTCGACCGCCAGGCGCCCGGTCTCCAGTCCGTAGTCGATGCCCTCGCCGTTGAGCGGGTTGACGCAGGCCGCCGCGTCACCGATCAGCAGCCAGTTCGGCCCGGCCACGCCCGACACCGCCCCACCCATGGGTAGCAGCGCCGACGACACCGCGCGCGGATCGCCCTCGAAATCCCAGTCCGCCCGTAGCTGATCGGTGTAATGCCTGATCAGCGGCTTGAGGGCGATATCGGCTGGGCGTTTGACAGTGGCCAGTGCGCCGACGCCGATGTTCACCTCGCCGTTGCCCAGCGGGAAGATCCAGCCGTACCCCGGCAGCACGTCACCGTCCACTGAACGCAGCTCTAGATCCGACGAGATCCACGGCTCGTCGGCACGTGGTGATGCCAGATATCCCCGAGCCGCCACGCCGTACACCGTTTCCTGATGCCACTGCCTGCCGAGCGCCCGGCCCAGAGTCGAACGTGCACCGTCGGCAACGATCACTGTCCGGCACGACACCCGCGAGCCGTCGGCCAGCTGTACGGCCGCCACCCGGCCGGCCGGATCATGGTCCACACCAACGGCTTTGACTCCCAGTAACATCTTGGCGCCCGACGCCTCGGCGACCTGACGGATGCGTTCGTCGAGTTCGGTCCGTGGCACCGCCGAGCCGGTCGCCGGGAACGACGGGCCGGGCCAGATCACCTCCTGGGTCGAGCCGAATCCGGTGAGCCGCAGGCCGTGATGGCGGATGTGCTCGTCGAGCCACGGACCCAGGCCGAGCAGCTGAAGCTCCTTGACGGCGCGCGGAGTGAGACCATCACCACAGGCCTTGTCGCGGGGGAACGTGGCCGAGTCGATGACGACCACGTCGCGACCTGCGCGAGCGGCCCAGGCGGCGGCGGCCGAACCGGCTGGTCCGGCGCCGACGACAACCACCTCGGCGGAGTTGGCGGCGTTGGTGTCCACGTTGCCAAGTATGTTGGACCAATGAGGACACCGGCGAGCGTGGTGGCGGGAGTTGATTTCGGCGACGCCGATTTCGCCCAGAGTGTCCGCGACGGGGTGACACAGATCGAGCAGCTCATGGAGTCGGAGCTGGGTCGTGCCGACGGGCTGATGGCCGAGGCGGTGCAGCATCTGTTCCGGGCGGGCGGTAAGCGTTTCCGCCCGCTCTTCACGGTGCTGTCGGCCTCACTGGGGCCCAAACCGGATGCGCCTGAAGTCACCATCGCCGGCGCGGTGATCGAGATGGTGCACCTGGCGACGCTCTACCACGACGACGTCATGGACGAGGCCCAGGTGCGGCGCGGCGCCCCCAGCGCCAACGCGCGGTGGAGCAACAACATCGCGATCCTGGCCGGCGATTACCTGTTCGCCACGGCGTCCCGGCTGGTATCCCGGCTCGGTCCCGACGCGGTTCTGGTCATCGCCGACACATTCGCCGAGCTGGTCACCGGCCAGATGCGCGAGACCAGGGGCGCCGCGGACGGTGTCGACTCGATCGACCATTACCTCAAGGTGGTCTATGAGAAGACCGCGTGCCTGATCTCGGCCTCGGGCCGCTTCGGTGCCACCTTCTCGGGTGCCGACGACGACCAGATCGAGCGGCTAGCACGCCTGGGCGGCATCGTCGGCATGGCGTTCCAGGTCTCCGACGACATCATCGACATCGACAGCGACCCCGACGAATCGGGCAAGGTGCCCGGCACCGATCTGCGTGAAGGTGTCCACACGCTGCCGGTGCTGCACGCGCTGCGTGAGAGCGGCCCCGATGCCGACCGGCTCCGCGAACTGCTCGCCGGGCCTGTCGAAGACGACGCCGCCGTTGCCGAGGCACTGGCGTTGTTGCGCGCCTCGGAGGGCATCGTGAAGGCCAAGGCGACAGTGCGCGAGTATGCCGAGCAGGCCCGGCGGGAACTCGCCCTGCTCCCCGACGTACCGGGTCGGCGGGCCCTGGCATCGCTGGTCGATTACACAGTGAATCGAGACGGCTGACCGCGTTGCGGAACCCAAGGGCGGCCTCGTGTCGTTTAATCAGCGAATACGCGCAAATTTCGTAGGAGGACGCTGATGACCTGGCACCCGGCGGGCAATCGGATCAAGACATTCGTGCTGCTGGTGGGGTTCACCGCGCTCATCGGGTTCGTCGGCTACCTGTTCGCCGCGGGCACCGGTAACACGCTGTGGATCTGGGGCGCCCTGGTGTTCGCTCTCGGCACCAACGTCTACACCTACTTCAACAGCGACAAGCTGGCGCTGCGCGCCATGCACGCACAGCCGGTCACCGAGGTGCAGGCCCCCGAGATCTACAAGATCGTGCGCGAACTGGCCACCGCGGCGCACCAGCCGATGCCGCGGCTGTACATCTCCGACACGGCCAACCCCAATGCCTTCGCCACCGGGCGCAACCCGCGCAACGCCGCGGTGTGCTGCACCACCGGCATTCTGCAGATCCTCAACGAACGCGAGCTGCGCGCCGTGCTCGGACACGAGCTGTCCCACGTCTACAACCGCGACATCCTGATCTCCTGTGTCGCCGGCGCAATGGCGTCCGTGATCACCGCCCTGGCCAACATCGCGTGGATCGCGGGCATGTTCGGCGGCAACAACCGCCAGGGTGGTAACTCGAACTTCCTTGCGCTGCTTCTGATTCAGCTGCTCGGCCCCATCGCCGCCACCCTGGTGCGGCTGGCCGTGTCGCGGTCACGCGAATACCAGGCCGACCAGTCGGGTGCCGAACTCACCGGTGACCCGCTTGCGCTGGCATCGGCACTGCGCAAGATCTCCGGTGGCGTCGAGGCCGCCCCGCTGCCGCCCGATCCCAAGCTCGCCGACCAGGCCCACCTGATGATCGCCAGCCCGTTCCGCGCCGGTGAGCGCATCGGCAAGCTGTTCTCGACGCACCCGCCCATTGCCGATCGCATCAAGCGACTCGAGGAAATGGCCGGCCGCGGCCCCGGCCACTACTGACGATCAGTCCTGCGCGGCCGACGGCTCCGGATCCGAGGGGCCTGGACCGATGTCGTGTGTCGCCGACTTCTTCGGGGCGAACGCCTGCGACAGCTTGCCCAGCGCGCCCTTGACCGAAGCGGGCACCAGCTTCGGCCGCGGTGCCGGTCTCGTCGGCTTGCTCAGCCCGGGTACGAACTTCTGCGTCTCGCGCATGACGTTGAGCAGTGGCCGCTCGCGGGTTTCCTGTTGCGGCGCAGTGCGTTCAGGAGTGCCCTCGTCCAGGGTTGCGATCCCTGCCCGGATGCCGTCGGCGAACTCGTGGACGAAGGTCTTGGTCTCCGTGCTGGTCGGAATGACGCGCACCTCGGCGGGGTCGCCCGGGTTGGCCAACGGATCGTTGTCGGTGTAGCCGTAGTCGACCAGTGCCTCCATGGCGGGTTCCATGACGTCGGCCATCCGGTTGCCGGGCCGGCCGCCGAGCGTGCGTAGCGGGCTCAGCAGCGGAAGATCGTCCGTTTCGTAACGGACGTAGGTGACGCCGTCGACCTGCGTGATGCTGACGTTGACGTCGTTGCCGTTGGCATCCTTGTACGTTCCGTAGCAGGTCTGCTCGCACGTGATGGGGTTACCGTCCGGATCGGTGATGGTTCCGTCCGCGTCGACCGGCATCGGTAGCTCGTTGTGGGTCAGCTGTCGATCGAGATACGCCGCAATGGAATTCGCCATGGCGAACGGATTGGTGACGTACTGCGGAGCATTGCCGTCGAAGCCGTACTCGTAGGAGGTCGAGATCACCACGGTGCCCGGCTCGGTCGGCGTGGAGATCGGGTCGATCCCGATCAGCGCGAGGAGCGGGGCGAGGCTGCCGAATCCGGCGGCGGGGGTGATGACGTTGTTGTCGAGCACCCAGGTCGCGGTCGGCAGCGCGGGGTTGTCCGGATCCGCGGCGGACATGTACGACAGCAGGGCGGGGTCGGCCGCCTCCACATCCGACGCCGTCACCGTGTTCTGATCGCCGGACGGTGCGGCGCTCGCCTGGGCGAGGGCACGCCAGATGCCGAACGGTCCGGTGAGGAAGTTGACGCGGTAGATGGCCGTTCCGTCGGTGTTGAACACACTGTGGAAGAAGTCCTGGACACCGTCGCGCGGCTGATTGGTGGAACCGCCCTCGATGACCAGGGCCGCCAGCACCGCCGGGGCAGCCACTGTCACCAACGGCTGCGCGATGGTCAACCCGGCGACGGCTGCGCCCACGCCGATCGTCGACCACACCGACGATCGCGAATCCCCGCTCACACCGGCCTCCCCGCGGGTTCACCAGAAGATTCGCTCAGTGTAAATCGTCAGAGCGGCGCTGCGCGCAACTTCGCCGGTAGGGCGCTGACATGGTCATTCCGGGTGCAACCAATTGATCTTCGCTGGGTCAGATTGTCCGGCTTCTCACCCCGCTCGTTCCTCGCGGGGATCGTCGCCGGACGGGCCAGATTGTCCGGCTTCTCGCCCCACGCTCGCGGTAACACTCGGCGTACCGATGGACGAACACCTAATGTGAACTGCATGCTGGGCAAAGCCATGATCGGGCTGATCGGTGCCGCCGGGGCCGCAATGCTGACCGTCGCGGTCGCCGGAGCCGACCCCGAGCCCGCTCCTCCGCCGCCGCCGAACGTCAACAACCTGCCGCCGGTGAGCCCGGTCGCGTACTCGGTTCTCAACGACCGGTACTACGCCTTCGGCACCGCCGACGGCCTGGTGTGTGCCATCGACCGGGGCGCCGGCTCCTACGGCTGCAGCGGCCCCATCCCCAACGCTCCCGGCGGCGCCAACATCATCAGCGGCGGGGCGAGCGGCGCCCCCGATTTCGCCAGTTCACCGTCACCGTTCTTCCAGAGCCTCGGCCCGGTCCAGCAGCTGCCCGCCAACACCCGGCTGAGCTACCGCACCGTAAGCTGCACCACCGACGGCGCGTCCACCACCATCTGTATCAACACCGCCGACCAGACCGGTTTCGTGTTGTCACCCGGTGGCAGCTATGCGCTGGACAGCAACCCGCTGACGGCACCGCGCGAAGGCCGTGGCCCCTTCGCCAACTAGGAGCTGGTGTTGCCGTTTTAGAACCCCGAGCCGTGCACCTCGTGGCCGGGTTGCTCGGCAGCAAGACCGCGGTAGGCGTCCTCGACGGTTGACCCGTGGTTGATCACACCGTCGACCTCGCGTGCGATCGGCATGTTCAACCCGTACTTGTCGGCGAACTCCATGATGACGCTGGCGGCTTTGACGCCTTCGGCGACCTGATTCATCGCCGCGATGATCTCGTCGACGGTCTTACCCTGCCCCAGCTGTTCGCCGACATGGCGGTTGCGGCTGCGCTGCGAGGTGCATGTGACGATGAGGTCGCCCATCCCGGCCAGCCCGGCGAACGTATCGCGGTGGCCGCCCATCGCCTCACCGAGTTTGGACATCTCGCGGACGGCGCGGGCCATCACCATCGCCCTGGTGTTCTCGCCGATACCCAGCGAGTAACCCATGCCGACGGCGATCGCGTAGACGTTCTTCAACGCACCTGCCATCTCGACGCCCACCACGTCGTCGGTGGTGTACGTGCGAAAGCGCTTGGTGCGGAACAGTTCTGCCAGTCGTGCCGCCAGGTGCTGGTCCGGCATGGCCAGCACAGCGGCAGCGGCATAACCGTCGGCGACTTCGCGGGCGATGTTGGGACCGGCGAGAATTCCTGCGGGGTGCCCCGGCAGCACCTCGTCGACGATCTCGCTCATCCGCATGTTGGTGCCCTGTTCGAGCCCCTTGACCAGTGACACCACCGGCACCCACGGTCGCAGCTCCTTGGCCAACTCGGTCAGCACACCGCGGAATCCGTGCGAGGGCACACCCATCACGATGACGTCGGCGCAGTTGGCCGCCTCCGAGAAGTCGGTGGTGGCCGCAAGCGACTCCGGCAGCAGCACGTCGTTACCGAGGTAGCGGCTGTTGCGGTGGTGGTCGTTGATGTCCTTCGCGGTGTCCTCGGACCGGACCCATTGCACGGTGGGGCCTCGCCGGGCGCAGATGGATGCCACAGTGGTGCCCCAAGAGCCGCCACCGAGCACGACGACCTTGGGTTCGCGTTGCGCTGATGCCATGGCGATCAGACTATGGCGCAGCGGTCCCAGTGCACCGGAAGTTGCCGAACTCCGCCGGCGGCGTCGAGTCTCAGCCGCTTGACTTGGCGGCATCCTCCTTGGCTTGTTCCTTCTGTTGGGCCAGAGCCGCCGCTCCGGCCGGACTTGCCGCCGAGTTCCCCGGCTCCTTGTTCGACGCCACCGACGCGTCACAGTTGAGCGACACCAACACGTCGTTGGTTGCCGAACCGCCGCTGTTCTCCGGCGGTTGCACGGTGCGCTCCACCGCGTTGGTGACGACGCAGTCCGGCCATGCCTCCCGGTCGCCGACCGTGGTCGACACGACGGGCGTGAAACCGCCGTCGCTCAAGGTGCCTTGGGCGTCGCTGTACTTCTGCCCGGTGACGTCGGGAGCTGAATCGGCCCAGGCGATCCCGGTCGAGCCGAACAGTGCGGCGGTGGCCAACCCGCCGATCACGACGGCCGCCAGCCGGATCACGGCGAGCCCGGTTTCGTCGAGGTCGTGGAGACGGTCTCCACGACAGAGGTGACGCCCAGGACCATGCCCTTGGCGGTGGGTTGTACATAGACGGTGCCGGTGGGCGCATCGCCCGAGCCGGCCAGTGTTGCAGTGGGTGCAGTGTTCTGGTGCGCCAATCCAAATGCGCCCATGGCTATGACGGCGCCGAAGCCGACGCCAAGCGCGTATCGCTTCGCTTTCATGACTTCATGGTTGCGCGCAGACCCGGCAAGACACTGCGGCGCAGCTGTGACCTTTCTGGCGACTGCTCAGGCGCTGATCGAGGCCCGATCGGCGGCCCGGCCGAAGATCATCGACTCGTCGATCCGGTCGAAACGGTGATCGATCGCGTCGGCAAAGTAGTTGTGCCGCACGTTCCATGGTCGCTTGGTGCCCGACTTCGGCAGCGCGTGCGGGGCGCGAAGTACGTAGCCCGCCTTGATGTCCCAGGCGAACTTCTCGGGCATCGGTTCGGAGCCGCGGTGCGGGTAGGCGTGGGTGTAACCGCGGGAGTTCATGTACGCCAACAGCTTTGCTACCTGCTGCGCTGTCATGTCGGCACGCAAAGTCCACGATGCGTTGGTGTAACCGACGCACCACGCCAGGTTCGGTACCTCCTCCAGCATATGCGCTTTGTAGACGAAACGGTCCTGTGGTTTGATCTCCTCGCCGTCGAGGCTGATGTGCACGCCGCCAAGGGCTTGCAGCTGCAGTCCGGTGGCGGTGGCCACCACATCGGCGGTGATGTGCAGGCCCGATTTCAGCCAGATTCCGGTGGCATCGAACCGGTCGATCTCGTCGGTGACGATCTCGACTCTGCCGCTCTTGATGGACTCGAACAGATCGCCGTCGGCATCCAGGCACAGGCGCTGATCCCAGGGGTTGTACCTGGGCTTGAAATGGACGTCGACGGGATAGCCCGGCGGCAGGTTGCTGATTGCGCGGCGCCGGATGAAACCCTTGACCAGGCCGGGCACCTTGCGTGAGACGAACCACATGTAGGCCTCGAAAAGCGCGTTCCTGATCCTCGCGAACGCGTGGGATGCTCTGCGCGGCAGAATCTTCCGGACGAACTCCGTCAGCCGGTCGATGCGGTTACCGGCAAAGATGTAGGTGGGGGAGCGCTGCAACATCACGACCTTGCCTGCCGTGCGTGCCAGAGCCGGTACCAGTGTCACCGCTGTTGCGCCGCTGCCGATCACAACGATCTGCTTGCCGGCGAAGTCGAGGTCCTCGGGCCAGTGCTGGGGGTGCACGACGGCGCCCTCGAACTTCTCGATGCCGGGGAAGTCGGGGGTGTAGCCCTCGTCGTAGTTGTAGTAGCCGCTGCCGAAGAACAGGAACGCGCCGGTGTAGGTCTTGGGTCCGTTGTCAGTGTCGGCGTGCACGGTCCAGGTGTCGGTGCTGGTGTCCCAGTCGGCACCTCTCACGTAATTGCCGAACCGGATGTGCCGGTCGATGCGGTGTTTGCGGGCGGTGTCGATCAGATACTCGCGGATGTGGTCGCCGTCGGCCACGCCTTCTTTACGCACCCAGGGTTCCCACGGGAAGGCCAGCGTGAAGATCGAGCTGTCCGATCGCACCCCGGGGTAGCGGAACAGGTCCCAGGTGCCGCCGAGACCGTCGCGACGTTCCAAGATGACGTACTTCATCCCGGGGTTGCGTTCGGTGATGCGGTACGCCGCTCCCAGCCCGGAGATTCCTGCTCCGATGATGACGACGTCGACGTGCTCGGTGGTTTCGGGTGCCGTCATTGCGCGCCTCTCAGGGTGTGGTGCTCGTCACCATTCAGCCTAGGCATCCACCGGTTGGTTGGGCTAGGTCCGGGGGTGCGGCGCGTTTGTGAAGTTGTGGCGGGAAAAGCGCGTGGGGGCGCCGTGGTTTCACAAACGTGGGCGGGGTGGTGCGGGTCCTGGGTGCGCCGCCGCCCCTACCGGTAGTTGACGAACTGCAGCGCGACGTCGAGGTCGGAACCCTTCAGCAGCGAGATGACGGCCTGCAGGTCGTCACGCTTCTTGGAGCTCACCCGGATCTCATCACCCTGGATCTGTGCCTTGACGCCTTTGGGGCCTTCGTCACGGATGATCTTGGTGATCTTTTTGGCCTGCTCGCTGTCGATGCCCTGCTTGAGCGACCCGGTGACCCGGTAGGTCTTGCCGCTGGCCTGCGGTTCTCCGGCGTCGAAGGCCTTCATGGAGATGTCGCGGCGGACCAGCTTCTCCTTGAACACGTCGATCGCGGCTTTGAGGCGCTCCTCGGTGGAGCTGACCAGTTCGATGTTCTCCTCGCCCTTCCAGGCGATGGTCGTGTCGGTGCCGCGGAAGTCGAAGCGGGTGGACAGTTCCTTGGCCGCCTGGTTCAGGGCGTTGTCGACCTCCTGGCGATCGACCTTGCTCACGACGTCGAACGATGAGTCCGCCATTGGCTTCGTTCCCCTCTACTTGCGTGGTGGCCTCCGTCATATCGGCGGTGGCCGTTTTCGTCTTCGGTACATCCTCGTTGTACCCTGCTATTCGCACCAAACCGGACCAGGTTCGGTGTCATCCCGGCAGGTTGCCCGAGCGGCCAATGGGAGCGGACTGTAAATCCGTCGGCTAACGCCTACACAGGTTCGAATCCTGTACCTGCCACG
>CAMFLL010000059.1 GCA_945957405.1 uncultured Mycolicibacterium sp.
CCGACGTGTTCGTCGTCGAGGTCGATGCGGACCGACGACGCATCGACGATCGCGTAAAAGTTTCCGCCCCAGGCGATATCGAGGGTGACCTCGCCGGTCCCATCGACGTGGACACGAAAGTCCCGGTGCATGAGGAATGACGGCGTGGAGTTGAAACTGACCCCGGTGACCCGGCCGCCGACGATGGTCGCCTCGGTACTGACCAGACCCGCCGGGGTGTCCAGGGTGATCGCTGCGGTTGACCCGTTGGCTGCCAGGCGGCCCGTTTGGATGAGCACCGTGATCAGACCGATGGTGTCGTGCCCGCACATGGGCGGGTAGCCGCTCGATTCGATGAACACGACGCCCACGTCTGCCCGGTTGTCGCACGGTTCGGTGAGCACACAGCCGGACATCACCGAGCTTCCACGGGGTTCGAACATGAGTGCCGTCCGGATCCAGTCGTGATTGCCACGAAGGTCATGCATCTTCGCCAGCATCGTGGCACCGGTGAGGTTCGGGACACCGGAGAGTACCGTGCGCGTCGGATTACCGGCGGTGTGCGACTCGATCGTCTCAAATGTGTGTACACCACTGGGAATTACTGATGCAGACCCGGTCAAGGCGGTGTCCTGTCGTGTCATTGGTATCGGCATGTCGGTCAGCGAAAACGGTTAGGGCTCAGCGCGGCGATGGTGGCGCTCGGAGCGTCTCGGCGGGCCAGTGCCGCAATGGCTTTCGCCGTCGCAGGGGCCAGCGTCAACCCGAGCATGCCGTGCCCGGACGCCACGAGCGCGTTTGTGTAGCCACCGATGTGACCGATCACCGGTAATCCATCCGGTGTCATGGGGCGCAGTCCGGCCCACGGCTGTGAGTGCGCTTTGCTGTCGTCCCAGTCCGCGAATCCGTCTGCGGCGGCCCGCTTCATCGCCTCGACCCGGCGCGCTGTGACGGTGGTGTCGAAGCCGGCGAACTCCATGGTTCCGGCGACGCGCAACCCACCGTCGAGAGGTGAGACCGCAACGTGGGTGTCTTCGAAGGTCAGTGGAATCGCCAATGCGGTCGGGACATCGGGGTAGTCGACGCTGTACCCCTTTCCAGGTCTGATCGGCACCGGCCGACCCAGCTTGCGGCTCAGCGGCCCGCAGTGGACGCCTGCCGCGAGCACCACCAGATCGCAACGTAGCGATATGCCGTCGACCTCGACGCCGGTGACCCGGTCATCCACTCGGTGGAAACCGGTCACGAGCGCGTTGGGCATCACGGAGTGATCTTGTTGGACAAGTGATTTGGCGAGCGAATCGACAATCGACTGTGGCTCGAGTTGGCGGTCGGCGGTGTAGTACAGAGCATGCTTGATGCGATCGGAGAGTGCGGGTTCCCGGATGTGCAGTTCATCGTGGCCCAGCACTTCGGGGACGTAGCCGAACTTGGCGAAGACGTCGTCGTGCGAGCGGCGCTCGTTGAAGCTGTCCGTGTGTTCGTAGGCGAGCAGGACGCCGCGGCGGTGCTCCTCAAATTCGATCCCCTCGTCGCGCCATTCATCCAGGATCTCGAGGCAGCTCGACGCGAGATCGAGATGCAGCTCGAGGCCGCGTCGGAAGTCCGCGCGGTTGCAATGCCGGGCCATCGACAGCATGAATCTGATGAAACTCGGCGCCAGAGACGGTTTGATGTACAGCGGGGAGTCGGGATTCAGCATCCATTTCAGGCCTTGCTTGACCATGCCGGGACCGGTCACCGGGTTGGTCTCGGCCAAGGCGATCTTGGCCGCACTCCCCGTCGTCGAGCCGCGACCTGGGTGGCCGGCATCGACAACGGTGATCTCGTGGCCGTCCTTGGCCAGTTCGTAGGCGGCACCTAGTCCTATGATGCCGGCGCCGACGACGACGATGCGCATCTATCGCCTTCCTGTGCAGTCGTGCAGCGGCGGGTGTGGCCCGAGTGTCATGCCAGCATCCCGGTCAGATGGTCATTGAGGAATACGCCGCCGGGGTCGAGTTTTCGGCGGATCGCGACAAAGTCGTCATAGCGCGGGTACACCTCACGCAGTCGCGATGCGTCGCAGAAATGTGTCTTGCCCCAATGCGGACGCGCTCCGAACGGGCGGAGCGCCGCGTCCATCGCTTCCAGGAAGCCGCGGTAGTCGGTGCCGACCGCTCCGGAGACCGAGATCGAGACCGAGTCACGACCGTGCATCGGCGACAGCAGGGCCGTTTCGGCGCCGATCGCGCGGACCTCGACCGGGTATCGCTGTGCTGGAAACTGATCGAGGACGGGTCGGATCACCTCGAGCGCTTCGATTGAACGGTCGAAGGGCACGAAGTATTCGAACTCATCCCAGCCGGGCGGGTAATCGTCAGCGTAGATGCGGTAGGCGCGATCGACACGCCCCGTGGGTGAGGTGACACCGATGGTCTCCGCGGGGATCTGTGTGTATCGCCGCACGTAGCAGGGATCTTCGACATCGGTTGGTGCAGGCGGCATTCCATAGAGCTCCAGTGAGCCGGGATAAGGGCCCCACCAGAATTGAAAATGCCTGCTGTTTCGGGTTTCGTGCTCCCAACGTTCCAGGACCTTGGCAAGTGGCCAGTATTCGATCTCCTCTACCAGCTGGTAGGCGGACATGAGCTGGATCTCTGCGTTGACCAGAACGCCGAGGCTGCCCACGCCCGTCTGGACTGCTGCGAGCAGGTCAGAGTCGCTCTCCGTGACCACTACTACATCGCCTGTGGCCGTGACCATCTCAGCGCGCGTCAGAACACCGGAGAAACTGGTGTACTGGAGGCCAGAGCCATGAGTGGCCGTGTTGAGTGCACCCGCAAGGGTCTGGGAATCGATGTCGCCCTGATTCTTGAATGACAGCCCGGCGTTCCACAGCGGTTCCCCGAGGGTCGACAGTTTTGATCCTGCCCAGATCCGTGCTCGGTTCCGTTCGACGTCGACGTCCTGGATGCCCGACAGGTCGCCGATGTCCAGGATCACACCACCGTCACACGAGACCACTGGCGTGAACGAGTGGCCCGACCCGACGGGCCGTACGGTCAGTCCTCGGTCAGCGGCTTCGGCAACTGTTTCACAGATCTGGTCGACAGACCCGGCACGTACGTACTGCGCGGGGCGGCACGATTGTGTGCCGGCCCAGTTCGTCCATTCGCTGTTACTCATCGTGTGCTCTCTCGTGTCCGCTACGGCCTGGCTGCGTTCTTGGTTGCCGAATGATCGGATTGCCCGACCGCGTCGCGCTGTGCGGCGTGCTCAGGACGGATTCCGATCTTCTGCCGCTGACTGAACCAGTACACCGCGAATGCGAGCAGGAATGCCACCGCCGGGAACAACACCCCGCCCCATTGGAGGTACCAGTGGAATGGCTCCGCTGGGTTGTAGAGCACACTGCGCGGCCACACCAGGTTGACGATCAGGAAGGCGCCCCACAGGGTGGCCGCCAGGCAGACGGGTAGGCCCATCCGGCCGAGGCTGAAATAGCCGGGTCCCATGGCTTTCCACTCACCGCGGAACCTGTTCACGCACACCGAGGCGGTGATGAGGAAGTACGCGATGACAGCGAAGACTGTCGCTGTGGTGGAGACGACCACGACGACCGACGGCTGCTGGATGTTGTACAGGATCACGGCGAAGGCGATCACCGCGACGATGATCGGCGGAACGATCGGTGTCTTGGCGCGTTCGGCGACGCGAGCAAGGCGGGCCGATCCAGGCAACGCATTGTCGCGAGCCATCGCGAACATCATGTTCACGGCGCCGGTCTGATTTGCCAAACCGCAGACGAAAACCGCGAAGAATGCACAGATGAGTGCAATGTCGCCCAGCGTGTCGCCGAGCGCATCTTTGATGATGTAGGCCAGCCCGCCTGCACTGATGTCCTCGGAAGCGAGATCGGAGACCGACATGAAGGCGCCGAGTAGGAGTAGCGCGCCGAATACGGCCGACGCGACGAGCGCTCGAAGGATCGCCCGTGGGCTGGTGTGGCGGGGATTGATGGTCTCTTCGCCGACGGATGCGGCGGTGTCGAACCCGTACATGACAAACACGCCAAGAACCAACGCCAACACCAGCGCACCGAGATAACCGGCACTGAAGTTCGATCCGGTGCCGTTGGTTTCGAACACCACCGATGGCCCGCGCTTGGCGTGCAAGAAGAATCCGATGATGATGGCGATGACGGCGACAAGCTCCACGCTGACGCCCAGATTGTTCACGAGCGAGCGAACGCGGGCGCCCATCAGACTGATTGCCGTCGAGGCGATGAGCATGATCGCACCGAGGATTGCGCCGTTGATCTGACTATCCCGTGGGCCGGTTCCGTCCCCGTAGATCCAGAAGATGTCGGATATCTGGGGGAGGATGACCTGCGCGCTCAGTGCGACTGCGGCGGTGCCGACGGTCAAGGCCAGCGTCATCGAAATGGCAGCCATCCACGACACGGCCGTCCCCCGCGTGATGTGCTTCGTCCAGTTGTAGACCGACCCGGCAAGCGGATACCGCACCGCGAGTTCGGCGAACGTCAGCGCGATCAAGAACTGGCCGACGAAGACGATCACCCAAGCCCAGATCGATGCAGGACCCGCGACGGCGTAGACGAAACCGAAGAGCAGAAACATGCCGGTGAGGATCGAGATGAAGGCGAATCCGGTGGCGAATGTGGAGAACGCCCCGAGCGTGCGAACAAGTTCCTGCCGATATCCGAGGGCGGCAAGATCCTGGTCGTCCTGTGGCTGAGGTTCGGACATCGATAGACGCTCCCATTCCGTTGCTCGAACTGAATCATGTGACATTGCACATTGCGCTGAGTGTGACGAGATGTCAAGAGATCGCGGGGAAGGACCTGTGGTGAATGCAGCGGATCGGACGGGTAAGAGCATTTCAAGGGCAATATCCCGGGGACGGTTGATGAACTGGGAATCGGTTCTGGTGAAGTGTGACATTGCACTGTTAGAATCCTTGCAATCGTCGACTGCTCGCAAAAGCTGCTTGCCAGTGCTGATCGGCGTTGCAATCCCGAAGGAGATTCCATGGACATCACGGGCGTCTACACAGCGGTCGCCACACCATTCACCGAGGCCGATACGGTCGACGTTGCCGCGCTCCGCGTCCTGGTCGAACACGTCATCGCCGGCGGCGGTGAAGGCATCGTCGCGTTGGGCACCATGGGTGACGGGCTCGCAGTCACGGTCGAGGAGCGCCGCGAGATCCTGGCGGTCACCGCGGAGACGACCGCCGGGCGCGCCGGCCTCGTCGCGGGTGCCACAGCGGTCACCACCAGGGACGCGATCGCTCACAGCGTTCTTGCTGGGGAGCTGGGCTACGACGCGGTGATGATCGCGCCGCCGCCGTACGTCCTGCCGACCGCAGCCGAACTGGTCGACCACTACCGTGAGATCGCCGACAGCGCGGGAATCCCGATCTTGATGTACGACTACCCCGACCGGGTGGGGGTGTCCATCGGCTTCGATGTGCTCGACGAGTTGGCTGACGTGCCCCAGATCATCGGCGTCAAAGAAGCCAGCGGGGACATGGCTCGGGTCATCGGGATGCGCCGCCGTTACGGTGATCGATACGAGATCGTGTGCGGGGCAGACACTCTCATCGTCGACTTCGCACTGTGGGGCTGCCGGGGCTGGATCGCGGGAGCCTCGGGCTTCTTGCCCGACGAGCATGTCGAGATCCTCGCGCTGGCGAGCTCCGGACAGTTCATCGAGGCCAAGGAGAAGCTGGCGCCGTTGCTGGCGATGATCATGGAAATGGAGAGCGGGGGCTACAGCCACAAAGTGCGGACCGGTCTTGCCGCTGCCGGGCTGCCCTGTGGCGCCACGCGAGCACCGCTGCGCCCTCTGTCGCCGGCCGACCGCAATGCCTTCCTACGCCTGGTCCCTACCCACGACCGTACGTAAGTCGTGACACCACAATCGAATTCGGTGGCAATATCGCCCGGGCAACCAGCGGCGTGAGTCGTATCCGTGTTTGCCGACGATGGAAGAGGACTATTTGTGATTCAAGCTCCCGTGACGACTCCGGTCACCGTGCCCGACCTCGGTGACGCCGTATCCGAGGTCACGATCATTCGGTGGCTGAAGGCGCCCGGCGATGCCGTGACAGTCGGCGAACCCCTGCTCGAGGTCGCGACCGACAAGGTCGACACCGAGATCGCCGCGGTGTCTGCCGGTGTTCTCGTCGAGGTGCTGTACGCCGAGAACTGCGTCGTGCCCGTCGGTGACGTCATCGCCCGCGTGGCCGTCTGCGCGCCGCCGGATGACCGGGCGGTGGAGGCAATCTCGGGCGAGCCTGCCTCGTCGGTGGAGACTCCTACCGAGCTGCCGGCCGCGGCCCGGGTCGAACAACTTCCTCGGATTCGGCGTACGATCGCCCGCCGAATGCTGGATTCCCTGCTGACTTCTGCCCAGCTGACCACCGTCGTCGAGGTCGACGTGACCCGGGTCGTGGCCGAGCGCGCCGACGCCAGGGCCGACTTCGAGCAGAGAACGGGCCGGAAGCTGACGGTACTGCCCTACATCGTGGCCGCTGCCGTGGGTGCGCTCGAAGAGCATCCGATTCTCAATGCGTCCGTCGACGCCGATTGCACGCAGGTCACCTACCATCCTGCGGTCCACCTGGGTGTGGCCGTCGACAGTGAAAGAGGGTTGATGGTCCCGGTCATTCGGAATGCCGACTGCCTGACCGTCGAAAAACTGGCGTTGGCGATCGCCGACCACGCTGATGCCGTCCGGTCCCACACCATCGGGCCCGACGACTTGGTCGGGGGAACTTTCACCATCACCAATACGGGGTCTCGCGGATCGTTGTTCGACACGCCGATCATCAATCAGCCGCAGTCCGCGATCCTCGGAATCGGCGCGATCGTCGAGCGCGTTGTGCCAACCCGTGAGCCGCATGGGCTCCTGATGGGCATCCGCTCGATGGCGCACTTCTCATTGACGTATGACCATCGCATTGTCGACGGTGCCGATGCTGCGCGTTATCTCACCTCCATTCGGGAGCGGCTCACCGAGGGTTCGAACGTATGCTCCGGTAAACCGTGAGTCACACGGGGGAACTACCGAGGGCTGGTGGCAATGACAGATCGTCCATTGGACGCCAACACGCGGCTGGCCGCCGAACGTAACCGACTGGCACTCGAACGCACCCTGATGGCCTGGACCAGGACCAGCCTCTCGTTGATCGCGTTCGGCTTCACCATCTACCAGATCTTCCGATATCTCTCGGAGAGCGACCGTCTGGCCGCCCCCTTGGTCAGCCCGCAGGTCTTCGGTTTCGCAATGATCGTGGTGGGGTTGTCGGCGCTCATCCTGGGCTGGGTTCAGCATCGCCGGGAATTACGGGAACTCACAGCCGAATTCGGGCCGATGCGGTTTTCGATCGCCTCGATCGTGGCCGCCATGATCATCGGTCTCGGCGCCATCGCGCTGCTCGGTGTGACGCTGCGGATGTAGTGCGGTGAGTTCAGAGAAACGCCCGGTGCAAGCCAACCAAGGGGTCCGGGCACTCAGCACACCCCGGGCCGCCGCCGTCGCAGGCATCGCGTTCGCAGTGTTGTTCTCAGCCAGCCTTGTTCTGTTGCGCAGCGCCGTGCCCGACGATCCCTTCGCTCAAGTGTCCTGGGTGACCGATGGCGAAACCCGCATCGCGGCAGCATTGGTCCTCGGTCCGTTCGCGGGGATTGCCTTCCTCTGGTTCATCGGCGTGATCCGCGATCAGCTGGGGGAACTCGAAGACCGGTTCTTCGGTTCGGTCCTCCTCGGTAGTGGGCTCTTGTTTCTGGCCATGGTGGCGGTCTCGATGTCGGTGGCCGGAGCGATCCTGGTCGTGGCTCAGACACCGGTGGTCTCCTCGAACGGACTGATCTATCTCGCGCGATCGCTGATGCTGCAGATCAGCAACATCTGGGGCGTCCGCTTCGCCGCGGTGTTCATGATCTCGCTGGCGACGATCTGGTTCCGCACCCGGCTCATGCCACGCTGGCTCGCCTTCGTCACCTACGCGCTGGCGTTGACGCTGCTCGTCGTGATCAGCCTGAACCTCTGGGTGGCCCTGGTGTTTCCGGCGTGGGTGTGCGCGATCAGCATCATCATCCTGACCGTCAAGACCGAGGGGCGCTCACCACATTCCGGCACCGTGTGAAACGAGGCCCGGTACCATCTGCCCCCGTGGGGGAACTGACTTTGCTGACCATTGCGGCTGCCGTTGCGCTCAGCTTGGCTCCGGTGGCGAACGCTCAGCAGGATTGCGACCCGAATTACTCGGGTGCCTGTGTACCGGTCGCCAGTGACGTCGACTGCGCCGGGGGCAGCGGCAACGGTCCGGCGTATGTCGACGGGCCCGTCACTGTCATCGGCGACGACATCTACGACCTCGACCGGGACGGCAACGGCACCGGGTGCGAATGAGAACGTATTGACGACCTCGCTAAAAACTGGCTCACAGCTCACCTCCAGCTTGTAGCGTCTGCTCAATCTGAACCTGTGAAGCCGCTGGAGGTCTGCCGTGACGACGGTCAAGGATATTTGCCTGGGTGTGGCGGTGGCCGGCGTCGTCGCGGGTGCCGGGACAGTGGTCGGGACCGCCGTCGCGTACGCGGAGGAGAGTGGCTCCGACTCGCAGTCCACGTCCGACGCGAAGGACAAACCCGCCGCGAAGAATTCGCTGGGCCCGAAGAAGAAGCTCACCAGCCAGGTCAAGGTCCGCTCCGATGTACCCAAACTCAGCAAGCGCATGGCGGACGCGGTGGAGGCCGCCCGTCAAACCAAGGACGCGCCGCTGAACCGGGCGAGCGACAACCTGTCGCGCGCAGGCAAATCCATCACCGACGTGTCGACCAACCTGCGGCGGACCGTCGGCATCCGCATCGCCAAGAACGACGTGGCCCGCCCCGTCGTGTCGCGCAACGCGGTCAAGGCGGTCACCCAGTTCCTGGCGGCCCTGCCTGCGCCGCAGAAACCGTCGTCGCCGTCGCCTCTGCTGCCGATGGCCCTGGCCGGCGCCAACACCTCCGTCACCACGACCACCCGCAACAGCGCCACCGGGACCACGACCACGCAGGCCGTCCAAACCGCCGCGGCTCCAACGCAACACGTGCTGGTGATCGGCGTCGACGGCACCAACCTGAGCAGGGTGCTCGAAGATCCCGAGACCAACGACAACTTCATCCGGCTCATGAACACCGGCACCACCAGCGCTGCCAGCATCGCGGGACACACCACCATCTCGAACCCGTCGTGGACGGCCATCCTGACTGGTGTGTGGGACACCAAGAGCGGTGTCATCAACAACGTCTTCACGCCGGACACCTACGACGAGTGGCCCACGGTGTTCGATCAGCTGGAAGGCGCCAACCCGGCGATCCGGACCAAGGTGGTCGCCGACTGGGACGTCATCGCCGACATCGGCAATGCCGGCACCTACGGGGCTGACGACGTCGAATACATCCCGCAGATCGAGGGCGACACCGACTGGTCGGCAACCGACGCCGAGGTCACCGCGCAGTCCATCAACGCCATCCTCGGCGTGGACGGCGAGCCCATCCCGAACTTCATGTTCACCTACCTCGTGCAGGTCGACGAAGCCGGGCACGCCTACGGCGGTGACTCCCAGGAGTACGCCGACGCGATCGCCCGCACCGACGAGAACCTCGGCGACATCCTCGACGCGGTGGCCGCCCGGGAGGCGGCCTCGTGCGCGGCCGGCGCCTGTGAGGACTGGACGGTCATCGTGGTCACCGACCACGGTCATCAACCGCAGAAGGGTGTCGGGCACGGATTCCAATCACCGCGTGAGACATCGACATTCGTCATCGTCGACGGGCCGGGCTACGGTAACGCGGAGATGAACAACGGCTACGAAATCGTTGATGTCACGCCCACGGTCGTGAGCATGTTCGGCATCGACCCGCGCAGCGACAGCGACGGCGTGCCGCTGCAGGATCAGGGTGCAACGCAGGTCGATCCCGCCGATCTGCAGGCGGCGCTCGAGCAGCAGATCGCCAGCTACGGCTGGCCCAGTCCCGGCATCACAATCAAGCTCAGCGTGCGCACGGTGTTCGGCACCATCCCGTACCTCGTGGTCGGGGCCACCAACGACGCCACCGCAGCGCTGGAAGACATCCAGAACCAGAACATCATCCTGATCAGCCCGCTGGCGGGGATTGCCGTGATCCCGGTGCAGATCATCGGTGACGGCGCCTACGCGGTGACGAACGCGGTGGCGCAGGTCGTCGCGCGCCTCACCGGGGCCGGTGTCATCCCGCCGTCGGCATCGGTGGTGCAGGTGAGCAGGGTGCCGCAGGTCGCCGTCGCCGTCTGACTCGACGCTCAGGACGGCCTGGCGAAGCCGATATCGTCGGCGATGACGGTGCCCGGGCCGATGGGGAGTTTCTCGGCGTCGGGCCCGCCCACCTTGACGAAGTCGAGGCGATCGCGCCACGCCTTACGCAGCAGGTCCTCAAAAGCCATGAGGGTCAACTGTTCTCCGGGGCACCGGCGGTAGCCGAACCCGAACGGTGCAAATCCGGCGTAGTCGCAGACAGGCATCGGTCGGTCGTCGGCGACGCCAAACACGGTGCCGAAGGCGCTGTTGTGCAGTGCGGCGTGCCGGCCGTCCTTGACCTCGAATGACGCTTTGGGGTCGAAAGGGCAATTCGCCAAACCCATTTGATGGATGCGCGCCTCGTCGACGTCCTGGCTGGTGGGTGCGTGCAGGTAACGCGACGGATCGAAGTCGTCGGGGTTGGCCCACTGCACGGGATCGCGACTGGTGGTCGGATGTGGTGTGACGATGTAGCCGTGGCGCTCGAAGGCCGGCGGCCGCGTCTCGGCCAGTGCGGAGATGCTGCCACCGTTGGGGGAGATGACGCGGAACAGTTCCATCACGAGCCGCTCCAGCGGAGGGAACGCGCTGCTGTCCGGTTTGTCGAAATCGCCGGACATGGTCTTGGTGTACCAGTCCTTGGTCTGTGCGTCGCCGGTGTCACGGCTGAGTGTGGCCATGATGTTGTACAGGCTGTTGCCCCACTGGCTGAACGCGACGAAGTTGTGGAAGCACTCGAAGACGACGTCCTTGTGGTTGAAGTATTCGCTCTCCTCGCCGTTCTTCAACCAGTACCAGGCGAACGTCTTGTCAGGGTCGGCGGTCTTACCGGACGTCAGATCGGCGAGGCGGTCGTCGATCCAGGACTTGAGGAACGCCAGGTTCTTTCGCACCGTGAGGTAGTTGTCGTACACGATCTTCTGGGTGGGATCGCGGTAGGCCAGCACCGCGTTGAAGCTCGCGCCGATCTGGCGGACCTCATCAGGAACCTGGGCGCCCTTGACGCCGAGGTGCAGATTCCAGTACAGGTCCCAGAAGGCGTCCAGGTAGAGATGCATCAAGGGCTTGCCGGCGTTGGCGGGGCCGAACAGCCCGTCGAAGAAGCCGACGATCTTGGCCTGGTATTTCGCCGCGTAGAGGTCCGGGGTCACGGCGGACATGTAGATGCGTTTGCGGCGGTTGTCCGGACCGCGCTTTTCCAAGCCTTGGAGAAAGACCGTCACGCCTTCTTCCGGGGCGGGTTTCCAGGTCTCGCTGAGCAGGCCCCACAGGTCGTAGGGCAGCGCGTTCTCCTTCGTCAGTGCGACGTCGATCATCGGCACCACCGGCCGTTGTCCGTCGGAGACACTGTTGAGGAACCACGGCAGGATCACGTAGTTGACGTAGTCGGGGTCAAAATCCTTGCGGTACTGGTCTTGCAGGCGATCCACCGCGTTCTGCAGGTCGGTGTTCGACTGGGGATCGCCAGACGTGGTGGCAGAGGTGCTTGTGGCGCTCGTCTGGTTAGTCGACGGCGAACACGCAACCACCGTCCCCGCTGCTGCCGCCGCGACGGCCGTACCACCACTGGCAAGAAACACACGTCTGCGCATATGAGGCCTTCCCCGACCCGCAACAAATTGACGTCCGCGATAATAGACGATGCGTGTTTCGGGCTGACAAGGGTCAGGCCAACGCGGACAGCGCTTTCGCCGCGTCGTAACCCGCGAACCCGGACAGATCGCCGGAGCGCAACCGGTTGACCCACCCCGGATCGGCCAGCAGTGCGCGCCCGATCGCCACGACATCGAACTCGTCGGCATCGAACTGCTCGACCAGCCGGTCCACAGTCGCCGGTGCGATCACCTCACCGGGTTTCTCGCTGCGGAACTGTGTCTCGAGGCCCACGGAGCCGACCGCGATGACGGGCAGACCGGTCACCTTCTTGGTCCAGCCCGCGAGGCTCAGTTGCTCGTGGTGATCGGGGAACGCGGCGACATAATGCCTGCGCGTCGACGGATGCAGGATGTCGACACCGGCATCCACCAACGGGGCGAGCAGGTCCTGCAACTGGATCGGGTCGCCGGCGATGGACGCCGAATAGTCGGTGCCCTTCCACTGCGAGAAACGGAAGATGATCGGGTAGTCCGGACCGACCGCGGCGCGCACCGCGGCCACCACCTCGGCGGGGAAGCGGGTTCGCGCCGGGAGCGAACCGCCGTACTCGTCGGTGCGGAGATTCGTCTTCTCCCAGAGGAATTCGTCCAACAGGTAACCGTGGGCGCCGTGCAGTTCGACAGCGTCGAAGCCCACCTCCCGTGCAGTCGCTGCGGCCTCGGCGAAAAGTGCGGCAACCGTGCGCAATCCGTCGTCGTCCAGCGCGCGGCCCTTGACGTTGCCGAGGCCGTCGACACCGGACGGACTGACCGGCACCACACCATCGGAGTCTGCGCGCTCGGCCCCCTGGTGCCACAGTTGCGCCGCGATGGTCCCGCCCTCGGCGTGGACGGCCCCCACCACCCGGGTCCACCCTGCCAGCACATCATCTCCGGCCAGGGTGGGAATCGCGAACGGGTATCCCGCGGCGGGATCGGGCAACCGGATTCCCTCGGTGATGATCAGTCCCACACCACCGGCCGCGCGGCGACGGTAGTACTCGGCGACGTCCGGGCCGGGGACCCCGCCGGGTGAGGCGCGCCTGGTCATCGGTGCCATCGCAAACCGGTTGGGCACCGTCAAGGAACGGACGGTGAGCGGCTGGAAGAGATCATCGACAGTCACACGTCACCTCAACACCGGGCCTGCCGCGGACAATTCCTTCTACTCACGGTGATTCGAGCGCTCACCCGCCCGCGCGCACCAGTTCGATCACCGGGATGACCCGCTCGGTGCGGCGCTGATACTCACCGAACTGAGGTTCGCGTTCACTTTGTTTGGCGTAGATCTCGTCGCGCTCGGTGCCGGTGACGACGGTCGCCGTGGCGGGGAATGACTCCGTGCCCATCTCGACGGTCACATCGGGATGGGCCACCAGATTGCCGTACCACTGCGGATTGGTGTCGGCACCGCCCTTACTGGCGAAGACGAAGATGCGGCCGTCCTCCAGCAGCGGCACCAGCGGAGCGATGCGCTCCACGCCGGACTTCTTGCCGATGTGATGGACCAGTACCAGCGGCTTGTCGGCGAACACCCCGCCGGCTCTGCCGCCGCTCTCGCGGAACTCACGGATCACTTCGCGGTTCATGGCATCGAAGTCGATTTCTTCAGTCATGGACTGAGAGTAGGACGCCAACCTTGGAACGGGGCGTCCGTGGCGCTCACCGGGCCGTGGCGCGGTACGCGCTCGGAGCGCAGCCGAACCAGCGGCGACTCGATCGGGTGAGCACGCTCTGCTCGGAGTAGCCCAGCAGTCGGGTGAGGTGATCGAGGCTGATGTCGGTGTCGCGCAGGCATTGTTCGGCGATCTGGCGGCGAACCTTGTCGACCAGCGCCCCGTAGCTGGTGCCCTCGGCAGCGAGCCTGCGTTGCAGGTTGCGCGGATGCATGTGCAATTGCGCGGCAATCAGATCGATGCTGAGGGCGCCGCTGGGGAGCAGTGCCCGCGCCAGGTCGGTGATGGTCTGCGCCAGCGTCGGGCCCGTGTCACCGACCAGGGCCGCCAACGCGACGACGGCGGCGTCGTGTGCGGGCCCACCATCGCCGAGGCGGCGCCTCAGGTCGGCGGCGCGCAACACGAATCCGGCTGCCGGCTGGGAGAAGTACGGCGCGCAGCCGAAATAGCGGGTGTACTCGGCCGGCGGCGTCAGTGCCGAGTGCGGCAGATGGACGGACAGCGGACTGAAATCGGAGCCCAGCAGTGCGCGCAGAATCTGCCGGGCCGCACCCAGGGACATCTCCATGGCGTGGCGCTGCCGCGGCGGAGGGTCCAGGGCGATCCTGAACTCGAAGAACGATGTCTCCCGGTCATCGGATGGTGTCAGGCGGACCTGCACGCCCGGGCTGTGGGCGCCGATGAAATTGGCGAAGATCACGAAAGCGTCGTCGAGGGTGGGCGCCGTCTGCGCGGCAAGCCCGACCGGACCGATCGTCTCGATGCTTCGCCGGGCGGCCAGCCGCCGTCCGAAGTCCGCCGCTTCGGTGACGTCGGCGGCCAGTTCAACGGCGTCGATCGCCGCCCGTAGGGGAATGAACCGGTCGGCCCGTCCGGCGTCGTCGGGGTCGACGCCCGCCTTCGTCAGCATCGAATCGGCGTCACCGCCGAGTTCGGTGACCAGCTCCCGGTACTGCAGTAGGCAGGTCGCGCGAATGGCGTGCACAACTCGACAATCTCGACGGAATGTCGCGAAATGTCAAGCATTGGGGGCGGCGGGGCCGCAGAATCATCCGGCCCGCGAGAATTTGCCTAAGCAAAGGAATCCGATGAAATCACGTGCTGGCCTGTTGCTGGCTGCCTTGGCCCTGTCCTTCGTACCCGTGGCCGTGGCTCCGGCCGCCCAGGCCGACGTGTGCGGTGACGTCGGCGGCCGCCACGTCGATGTCGGAGGCTGCACCCACATCGCCGGTGATATCGCGGTCGGTGCCGCGGTCGCCACCGATGACGATGCGGCCGCGCAGGTCGCCGCGGGGCTGCCGCCGTGCTACACCCCGCAAGGGCAGCCGTACTACACGCCCGCCGGCGCGCCCTGCAACTGAGCAACGGCCGGCAGAGACAATGGAATCGAGTAAGACCTCGACGCTGTCCGAGGCGGACGCCGCCGCGTTGGCCGTCGACGCCTACGTGTTCGCCTACCCGCTGGTGACGATGGAGTACACGCGGCGGGTGTTCACCAATACCACTGCGCCGCAGGGCAGTACCGCACCCATGGGGCAGTTCGTCCGGCTGCGCGAATACCCGGACGCCCAGTTCCGCACGGTGACCGCGCCCAACGCCGACACCCTGTACACCACCGCGTGGTTCGACGTGTCCGAGGAGCCGTGGGTGATATCGGTGCCCGAGATGGGCGACCGGTACTTCCTGCTGCCGATGCTCGACGGGTGGACCAACGTGTTCGCGTCCCCGGGCACCCGGACGACGGGTGGCCAGGCGCAGACCTTCGCGATCACGGGACCGAACTGGAACGGCACCTTGCCGGAGGGCGTCACGGAATACAGGTCACCGACAGCGATCGTCTGGCTGCTCGGTCGCATCTACTGCACCGGCACACCGGCCGATTACGCCCACGTCCATGCTCTGCAGGACAAGTTCACCGCCGTACCGCTGTCCAGTTACGGTGAGCCCTACACGGCCCCGCCGGGAATCGTAGATCCCGCGCTCGATGCGAAAACCGCAGTGCGCGAACAGGTCAACGCGCTCGATGGCGCCGCCTTCTTCGCCTTGTTCGCCGAACTGCTCAAGACCAACCCGCCGACCACGGCGGACGAGTCGATGGTGCAGACACTGGCCGAGCTCGGTATCCGTGCCGGCGAGGACTTCGATCCGGCAAGTCTCGACCCGACCATGAGCGCAGCGATCGCCGATGCGCCCAGGGCGGGTTTCGAGGCGGTGATGGACTGGGCCAAGGGCGGGATCACCGCCGGCGACTTCGCCTTTGAACGCGGGTGGCTGTTCTCCACTCATCTGGGGGAGTACGGCACCAACTACCGCCTGCGGGCCTACGTCACTGCGATTGGATTGGGCGCCAACCTCTCCCGCGATGCCATCTACCCCATGTCGGAAGGCCCCGACGCCGTCTCGAAGTACGACGGTGCCAACCGGTACGTGATGCATTTCGCGAAGGGCCAGCTGCCGCCCGTGCGCGGGTTCTGGTCGATCACCATGTATGACGGCGACTTCTTCTTCGTCGACAACACGCTGAACCGGTACACGCTCAGCGCTCGCGACGCGTTGAAGATCAATCCGGACGGGTCGACCGATCTCTACATCCAGGCCGACAGCCCTGGCGCCGACAAAGAGCCTAACTGGCTACCCGCTCCCACCGGCAGGTTTGTCCTCATGCTGCGCCTCTACCATCCCACCGACGCACCGCCGTCGCTGCTGGACGGCAGCTGGACGCCGCCGGGGGCCGTGATAGTGAGCTGAGTCACGTAATCGGTTGCGTACCCGCCATTTACGTCGCCGTAAGGCATGTTTGGCTGTCATCAGAACGGGAAGCTCGTACTAGATGACTTCTGCGACAACTCTGAATGCAGCAGACAACGCCTGGACCGACTTCTGGCAGGGATCATTCGGGCACTGGCTTCTCACCACCGGTTTGCACATCGTGTTGGTGCTGGTGTTCGCGGTGATCACCACGCGGGTGATCCGCTGGGTGGCGGGACATATCACCAGGCGCCTGGCGGAGACCGAGAGCCATGACACCGTGGTCCGGTCTGAAAGCGTCAAACACCGCCAGGCGGTGGCGTCGGTGATCTCGTCGGTCGCCATCGCAGTGCTGTACACCGTGGTATCGCTCGATATCGCCAATCAGCTCGGCCTGCCGGTCAGCTCCCTGGTGGCCCCCGCGGCCGTGCTCGGTGCAGCCCTGGGTTTCGGCGCCCAACGCGTGGTGCAGGACCTGTTGAGCGGGTTCTTCCTGATCACCGAGAAGCAGTACGGATTCGGTGACCTGGTCGAGCTGTCGGTCAACGGCGGTGGCACCGCCCGCGGCACGGTCGAGGACGTCACGCTGCGCATCACGCGGCTGCGCACCAGCGAGGGCGAGGTGTACATCGTCCCCAATGGCCAGATCGTGAAAGCGCTGAACCTGTCGAAGGATTGGGCGCGTGCCGTCGTCGACATCCCGGTGCCGGCGTCGGCTGACATCAACGAGGTCAACGAAGTGCTGCGTGATGTCGCGGCGAAGGCGGGGCGCGACGATGGTCTGCCCGACCTGTTGCTCGACGAGCCCCAGCTGATGGGTGTGGAGAGCATCGAGGTCGACACCGTCAACCTCCGCATGGTGGCCCGTACGTTGCCCGGTAAGCAGTTCGAGGTCGGCCGTCGCCTGCGTGCCCTGGTGGTCGCGGCGCTGCGCAGCGTCGGGATCTCGACCACCGGCAACAACGCGCCCACCGTGGCCGGTGTTTCGGCGAATGCTGGCGCCGACTGAGCCGCGATCAGTCAGCGGCTAGTACAGGACACTGTCGTGCGGTGACAGCCGGAATCCATGCGTGCCGATACCGCTGGGGATGTTCTGCAACTCGCAGGTCAGGGAGCCGTCGGAGGCGGCAGCGCAGATCGCCTGATTGCTGTCGCCGCCGTCGCGGCTGCCCGACACCCCGATCTTCTGTCCGGGCGCCAACGGGTGGTAGTCGGCCGGATCGACCGGCTTCCTCGTGAAATCGGAACCATCGAGGTAGCTCTCCAGTTGACCGAGGTCAGAGTGGTTGACCAAGGAGTAGACGGACTGGCCCGGCGGCACCGGCCCGTGCACATACGGCTCCAGGGTGTCCTTGTCATAGGGGAACATCGACACGACCGCGAGGTTGATGCCGTGCGGTACGCCCGGCAGCGGTCCCCAGCAGGCAATACCCGCCGAGTACTGGAATGAGGCCGGGCCGTCGTCGATGCGGCAGCGGATCCCGCTGTCGGTGGTGAACTGCACGCCCTTGGAGCCGTAGGTGCTGTACGTCTTGTATCCGTCGACGTCGACGGGTGTGTAGCCGCTGAAATCCGTCGGTGTATATGGGACGCGCGGCGGCATTGTCATGGACGCGGTCGGTTCGGCCGGTGGCTCTTCGCGGGGACCGCAGCCGGCGACTGTCGCTGCGATAGCCAGCCAGATCAACGTTGCGCGCGCACCCACCTCACCACTTTCGCCGATTTGAGGAGTTTCAGCGGCGCTCACCGCCGGTGAAACTCCACAAATCGCAGGGTCGGGAACGGGTACACACCGATCTCCATCTAACTGGTGTGCTCGATGGTTATCTTCGCCGCCAGGACGGCGTCATTACGCTTGCTCAAGCCAAACGCGCCGGATTGAGTCAGGACGCCATCAATCGGCGGGTTCGCTCTGGCAGCTGGCGTCGGTGCGCACCCGGCGTGTACTTCGTGGACGACCGCCCGTTCAGCGATGCGGCACGAGTGCGATCGATCGTATGGAGTTATGGCGCCGACGCCATCGCAAGTGGACTCACCGCGGCATGGTGGCATCGCATCATCACAGACGTCCCGAACATCGTCGAAGTCACCGTCGGCCGCGAGCGACGTCCTCAGAAGCAGGCCGGCTCGCGGTTACGCCGCCGCGATCTGTCATCGACAGATGTTGTCGAGGTCGACGGACTTCGTGTCACATCGCTGGAATTGACGGTCATCGAGGCCGCGGCCCGTCCCGGGGGCGCCAAAGTGATGGATCGTGCTCTTCAACGCCGGACTGAGCTCCCTCCACTGTGGCGCACCCACCTCCGCAACAAGGGGCGGCACGGGTCACCACGGGCGAGAATGCTGTTGCAGGCCGCGGGGTCCGGAGCGAGATCCGAGGCCGAACGGATCCTTGTCCGCTTACTCGAACAGGCGGGTATCACTGGCTGGAAGACGAACTACCCCGCGGGCGGTTATCGCATCGATGTGGCCTTTCCCGACCAGAAGTTGGCGATCGAAACGGACGGGTGGGCATTTCACAGTGATGTCGCGGACTTCGTCGCCGATCGCAACCGCCAGAACAAGCTGGCTCTGCTTGGTTGGCAAGTCCTGCGGTTCACCTGGTGGGACCTTGTCGAGCAGCCCGAACGCGTGATTGCCGAGATCCGACGCGCGATTTGAGGAGTTTCAGCGGCGCTCACCGCCGGTGAAACTCCACAAATCACGAGAAGACGCCGCGAGCAGCACCACCACGGCCACTGCCCGGGCGCAGGTGTTGATCACCAGTACGGCGCTGAACCCCGTCTGCGCGAGATACAGCAGGTTCAGCAGACCACTGGCACCGTGCAACACGACCAGCGTCACCACCACCAACCCCACCGCGGCCCGGTCGGTCAGTCGCAGCGCGCCGAACGACAGCACCGCCGCCGACAGTTCGGCCGCCGCAACCAGATACACCAGCAGATAGTCCTCGCGGGCCACGGTGATCCCGACCGCGGACGGGATCGCGGTGGGGAAGACGGTCAGTACCACGGCGCCGGCCAGCGTGATCACACCGTGTGCGAACAGCACGATGCGCAGAATGCGGCTCATCTCGGTCATCCTCCTGTCATGAACGGGTGTGTCGGCTCGTCATGACTATGACGGCGTGGCAGCGTCGGATATGACGGGAGCACATCGATGGACTTCGAACAGCATCGCGAACATCTGCTGTCGGTCGCGTACCGCATCCTCGGGTCGTACGCCGACGCCGAGGACGCCGTGCACGAAGCCTGGTTGCGGATGAACCGCGCCGACACGACCGACGTCGGCAATGGGCGCGGATGGCTCACCACCGTGGTCGCCCGGATCAGCCTCGACATGCTGCGGGCCCGCACCGCGCGCCGCGAAGAACCCCTCGACGACAACAACGAATCGCAGGCGCCCGACCCCCAGGACCAGGCCGTGCTCGCCGACTCGGTCGGGGTCGCCCTGATGGTCGTGCTCCAGGCGTTACCGCCGAACGAGCGACTGGCGCTGGTCCTGCACGACGTGTTCGACGTGCCGTTCGCGGAGATCGGCCCCATCATCGACCGCTCACCCAACGCGGCTGCCCAGTTGGCGGTTCGCGCCCGCCGGCGTGTGCGTGGTCAGACCGCCGCGGCCCCCGCGCAGCGGCGCGTGGTCGAGGCGTTCCTGGCCGCGGCCCGCGACGGCGAGTTCGACGCCTTGCTGATCCTGTTGCATCCCGACGTGCAGTTGCGCGCCGACGCCGTCGCCGCGGGCGGGCATCCGTTCACCGTCGATGGTGCCCACGAAGTGGCCGGGCGGGCAACCATGTTCGCGGCCAACGCCGCCTTCGCCGAACCCGCCCTGGTGGACGGCGATGTCGGTGTCGTCGTCGCCCCCGACGGTCAGCTGAAACTGGTGCTCCGCTTCGCGGTCGACAGCGACGTCATCACCGGCATCGACATCGAGGCCGACCCTCACCGGTTGGCCGGGCTCGACGTCCGCGTCCTGAGCTAGAAACCCTTGCCCGACAACCACGTCAGGGCCACGTCGGCGACATCGCGCCACCCGTGGTCGATGGTCAGGGAATGCCCGCGCCCGGCGAATTCGTGGAAGTCGGTCACGGCAGACGATTTCGCGTACAGCTTCACCGCACCCTTGACACTGACCTCGGGCACGGTGTGGTCCTCGGTGCCCGCGGTGATCAGCAATGGCCCGCGGGTGCTGTTGGCGGTGTCGACCTTGGCGGGTGAGTTCGGCACGAAGTTGGCGGTACCCGCCTCGAACAACGGCCTACCCGGCGACGGGATGGCCCACTGGTCCCACAGCTCATCGGATTCGGCCTCGGTCAGCGCGTTACCGAACCCGTAGCGGAACTGGCTGCGCGTCAACCCTTTTGCCTTGGTGTAGTTCAGTGGGTTGCCCAGTACCGGGAACGCCGAACGAAGCTGCGCAACAGGTAGCGCCAGGACACCCTTGATCGGGGCGGGATCGATGGCCACCGCTGCGGCGGCTTTGTTCTGGCCCAGCAGTTTCTGGGCGACCAGCCCGCCGAACGAATGCCCGATCACCACCGGTGGTTTGTCAAAGCCATCGAGGACCGCGGCGAAGTGGTCGGTGATGGCGTTGATGCCGAAGCCGGCCTGCGCCGACGGTTGCTCACGTGTCGCGGCGACGGTGTCGGGTTCACCGGGCCACGGTGGGGCGACAGCGTGATGACCATTCGCCGCGAAATGGTCGATCCAAGGTTGCCAGGCGCTGTGCGCGATCCAGAGTCCGTGGATGAAGACGATATCGGTCAAGGCATTCCCATCTAATAGACGATCACGGCGCGACCGACGATGTCGCCCCGTGCCAATGCCTGCAGATTGTCGTTGATGTCGTCGAACTTCACCGGGGTGACGGTGTGCTTGATCTTCCCCTCCGCGGCCAGGGCCAGCACTTCTGTCAGGTCGTTGTGATTTCCCCAGAATGAGCCGAAGTAGGACCGCTCGCCGTTGACGAACTGTAACAGCGGCAGCTCGACTTTCTGCCCCATCAGGCCCACCGAGGTCAGCGCGCCCTCGCGGGCCAGGATCGCCGCGGCCAGGCCCAGCGAATCGGCGGAGCCGGCGCAGTCCAGGATCGCGTCGACTTCGCGCCGGCCGGTGAGGTCCTCGAGTTCGTTTTGCACGTCCTCGGCGGACTTGTCGCGGACGTTGACGGTGTGATCGGCGCCGTTCTCCTTGGCGACGGCCAGCTTCGAATCGCTGCGCCCGAATCCGACGACGGTGGCACCGCCGCCGAGCAGCTTGGCGTACTGCACGGCGTAGCTGCCCAACCCGCCGATACCGTTGACCGCCACTGTCCGCCCGGCGCCCAGGGCGCTCGCGGCGCGAAGCTTCTTCATCCCGCGGTACGGCGTCAGTCCGGCATCGGTGAGCGGTGCCAGGTTCTCGGCCGGTTGATCGGGAACGGGGATGAGGTGGCGGTGCGGTATCGCCACGTATTCGGCGAATCCGCCGGGCGGTCCGAAGCCTAGCATCGTCCCGGCGGGACACAGCTGTTCGTTGCCCTCGTGGCACTGCCGGCAGGATCCGTCGCCCCAGTTGGGGTTCACCACCACCAGGTCGCCTTCGGCGAGCCCCGTCACCTCGGCGCCCGTCTGAGCGACGCGGCCGGCGATCTCGTGGCCGGGGATGATCGGCTCATCGATGGGTGCGCCGCCGGAGAAGTATCCTTCGATCTGTTGAAAGTCGCTGCGGCACATACCTGCCGCGGCCACCTTGATCAGAACCTCGTCCGCGCAGATGTCGGGGACCGGCACCTCTTCCAGTCGCAGCGGCTCGTTGTACGCATGCATTCGGGCGGCCCGCATCTTCATGACCAACAGCAAACCGGACCCGAACCTGAGAGCGGTACCGCATTCCTGCTCGGGTTGTGCCCATTCCGAGCGAGTTCAGGGGCGCACGGCACGCAACGCCCGGCCGTGGTTGTCGGCGTAGCCGCGCGGCGTCGTCCCGAACCGGCCACGGAACTCCTTGATGAAATGCGACGTGCTGGTGTACCCAACGGTGACCGACACGTCGGCCACGCTGTGGCGTCGCTCGATCAGCAGTTCACGGGCCCGGTCCAGCCGCATCTGCTTGACGAAGTGGTACGGCGAGCTGCCGGTGATGTCCCGGAACGTCCGGGTGAATGCCGACGGGCTGAGGTTGACCTGTTCGGCCAGGATCGCGACGGTCAACGGCTCCGACAGGTGTGCCCTGATGTAGGTCAGCGCCGCGGCGACGGGATTGCCTGCGTCCTGGCGTGCGGCGAAGTGCAGCATCCGGGCGAACTGCTCACGCTGCAGCACCCGGTACACCGTTTCCTGGAGGTAGAGCGGCGCGAGCACCCGCCGGTCGACGTCATCGGTCAGCGCCCGCAAGAACCGCAGGACGGCACTGAGCAGCTCGTCATCCAGCGCCGACACCGAGCAGGTTTCGGGCCGCCCGGCGGTGGGCTCACTGGCGACGCTGGATCGCTCCAGCATCTCGGTGGAGACCTTGCGCACCGTCGCGGGCTCGATCTGAAGCACCAGGCACAGGCACGGCTCGTGCGGCGACGCCTCGAGCACCTCGCTCTGGAACTGCAGATGGCTGCTGATCACCAGGTAATTGAACTGGTCGTAGACGTACCGTTTCCCGTTGTCCGTCACGGCTTTCCGGCCCTGCGCCACGATGCCGAGCGAAAGGCCTTGGATCTCTTCCCACTTCGGTGCGCTCGGCTCGGTGAACCGGTAGATGGTCAGGCCCGGCCACAGCCCGGTGTTGGGGCCGGTGTGCGGGGCGCGTGCGGTCAACTCGGCGACGAGGTCACCGGAGGTGACGTACTGCTCGATCGGGTCAGTGGCCGTCATCGCCGGCACCTCCTTCCACAATCTGGTACGCCGCACCGATTCCGTCCCTACAGAGTGACGTAACGACGGAATCGGTGGGGGACCTTACGTATGTTCTATGCCATTACCTCATTGCGCGCCTTCTGTTGCAGGATCTCCAGCGCCTGCAGCAGGTAGGTGCGGAACACGTCGTGGTTCTCGCTCATCGGGAAATGCCCGATACCCTTCATCTCGATGAACTCCGCATTGCGGATCTGCCCGGCGGTGCGGGCGCTGTCCTCCGGGGTGGTCAGGTAGTCGTAGTCGCCGGTCAACATCACCACCGGGCAGCGGTCGCCGTCGATGTCGCCGAGCCTGTCCCGCAGGTCGTGGTCCACGGAGTAGAAGTGCAGGTCACCCTTGAAGGCCTCGGAACCCTGGCTGTAGTAGAACCACGTCTTCCAGCGGTCGGCCTCGGGGGACTGCGGCGCCATCAGGTCCCACACCCCGCTGGCGCACACCTGCGCGGCGTTGGCGTGCGGATGCTGCCACCAGTCCAGATAGAAGCCGGGCGAGTAGTCCGCGCCCTCGACGGGGATGACACCTGCGAAGCGGTCGGGTCGGCGCAGCGCGAGCTGCAGGGCGATGTTGCCGCCGAAGCTCGAGCCCATGAAGATCGGGTTCTCCAGATCCAGGGCGTCGCACAGCGCGACGATGAAGTTGGCGTAGTGATCTGCGGTCAGCTTGTACTCCTCGGTCCACCACTGGCTGTTCTCCGGCGGATCGGACTTGCCGTGCCGCGGCAGGTCGTAGGCGATGACGCGGTAGTTGGCGGTGATCTCGTCGTCTTCGAGGAGCCCGCGCCACTGATGGTTGTGGCAGCCGGCGGTGTGCTGGCAGATCAGCGGTTGGCCGGTGCCGTTCTCGAGGTAGAAGACCTTGTACTCCAGGCCGTCGACCTCGATGGTGACGTAGTGTCCGGTGACGGGTGAAATCGTGCTCATGGGTTGACCTTTCAGAGTGTTGGGGTGTTAGACGGGGGCGCCGACGACGCGCAGCAGTTCGATCTGGCGGGTGATGCAGCGCAGGTTCTGCATCAGCACCAGCACGTCGCCTTCGAGTGACATATCGCGCTGGAAGCTGGCGGCCCAGATGCCGTGGTACATCGGGGCGGGCACCGGCACACCGAAGTTGCGCCAGGTCTCGGCGCCCGCGCGGATGGTGAACTGGTAGGCCACGTCCAGTGGGCCGGGGTCGATCGCGATGTCGACGACGCGTCCGCCGCTCATCTGCACGACGAAGTGGTGGTCGGTCATGTCGAGCTGGTACGAGCAGGTGAAGTATTTGCCGTGGGCCTGGATCTCGGGGTCGGAGTTGGTCGCCCGGGCGAACGCGTCGGCCCAGTCGGCCGGTGCGGGTGCGGCGGTGGTGACGGTCATGAAAGTTCCTTTGCGGATCGGTGGTGCCTTGCGATCTCGATCACACCGCCGCCGGCCCGGGTCCGTCCAATACCTGCTGGCCATCGGATCGATAGGCAATGACTAATGGTCATCACCTGGGCTTTCGTCTAACCTCAAGACATGCTGCCCCAGCTCGACCTGCGTCTTTTGACGTATTTCGTCGCGGTGGCCGAGGAGCTGCATTTCGGGCGCGCCGCCACCAGGCTGCACATCGCGCAGCCGTCGCTGTCGGTGCAGATCCGCAAACTCGAGCACACGCTCGGTGCGGTGCTTTTCCTGCGCGACAGCCGCCACGTCGAGCTGACCCAGGCCGGTGAGGTGCTGCTGGAGGAGAGCCGGCGGCTGCTCAGCGACGCCGAGCGCATCGTCGGGATGACCCGGGCGGCGGCCTTCGGCGCGGGGCGGCGCAAGCTCGTCGTCGGATTCCAGGCCAATGCCGCCGCCGAGCTCACACCGCAGATCCTCAGCGCATTCCAGGCGCAGTTCCCCGGTGTGCAGGTACACATGCAGGGTTTCGATTTCACCGACCCGTACGTCGGGCTGGCCGACGGGTCCTCGGATGTGGCGTTCGTGCGCCCGCCGCTGGTGGTCAAGGACTGGCTGGGGCTCGAGACGTTGTTCGTCGAGCCGAGAGTGCTTGTAGTGTCCTCGAATTCGCCGCTGGCCGGGCAGTCGGAGGTCAGCGTCGAGCACGTCACCAACGAATTCTTCGTGGCGCGTAAGTCGCCCGAGGAGTGGCGCAACTTCTGGCTGGCCACCGACGCCCGCCAGGGTGAGCAGGTGCGGCTGGGGGCCGAAGTGTCCACTGTCGACGAGTGTTTCGAGGCCATCCTGTCGCAGCGCGGGGTGGCGTTCTCCGGGGCGTCGACACAGCGGTTCTACAGCCGGCCGGGTCTGGCGTTCGTCCCGGTCACCGATATCCCGCCGACCACGCTGTCCATCGCGTGGCGCACGGATGTCGACTCGCAACTGGTGAACGATTTCGTGAACACCGCGCGCATCGTGGCCTCGCTGGGCACGGTGCTCACTACATTGCCCGCGCCGTCCCCGTTGATCGCGAGCCTGTAACTACTCGCTGTGGTCCAGCATGTCGGCGAACGCCTTGCTGGCATTGCCCGACAGCCGGCTGGCGTCGAAATCGTACTTGCTGCCGTCACCGCGCACCGCGCGGATCGGGTCCTCGAAATCACGGAAGTAGCCCATGGCCCAGGCGCCTTCCTGATAACCGATGAGGCGCAGCAGGTCGTCGTCCAACGTCTTGGCGATCTCCGGCGGGGTCGACAGGAACTGGTTTTCCTCCTGGCGCACCCAGCCCACGCAGTAGTTGATGTTGATCGCTCGTCGCACCTGGTCGGCGGTGCGGTTGGCGCCGCCACTGTGCACGATCTTGCCGGTGTAGAGCAGCACCGAACCGCGGGACATCTCGGCCTGTAGGCAGTGTTCGTCGTTGTAGTCGGTGGGTGCCTTGTCGCCGACCTGGCTGCCGGGAACCACACGCGTGGCACCCATTTCGGCGGTGTACTCCGAGAGCGCCCACAGGCAGTTGAGCTGCACGTGGTAGTCGTCGGGGAAGGGGTAGAAATCGAACGCGTTCTGGTCGCGGTGCAGAGCCTGTGCTGTTTCCCCAGGTTCGATCGAGATCACCTGCGTGAGCATCAATTGGAATGCGGTGGCATGACCGAGGAAGTCTTTACACGAATCCAAGATGGTCGAATTCTGGATCAAGGTGCGGCAGGCTTTGGAACGAGCGACCAGTGCGCCGGTGCGACGGGTCTTCTTGCCGATCATGGCGTTGTAACCCATCGGAGTCGCGTCCAGGTACGGCGTCAGTTCGTCTTCGATGGTGTCCATCAATGCGGTGGAGACCAGGTTGTCGACGATCACGTACCCGTCACGGCGCAGGTGTCCGACGATGTCGGCGACGGGCGTGGTGGCGGGTACGTGGGTCAACGCGGTCATGCAAGCGAGTATCTCCGTCGGTGCGTGTCGGTCGTGAAAAGCGGCGTCAACGCTGGGTAAACGGTTGAGCTCACTTGTGGCCTGTGTCGTCGTGGTGGTCGAACGTCATGCTGTGATCGCCATCGTCGTGGAAGGACATCTGCCCGTCCTTCGTGATTTTGAGGACGTCCTGCTGGCCATGGGTGGTGCCGAATTCCGCACTGTGGGTGGCGTGGCTGAGGTTCCGCGCGGCGTCCCCGTCGGCGGCGGCCTCGCCCACGTACTCCTTGGGTGACGCGAACGCTGGGGAGGCCAGGGCCACTGCGGGTGTCACGAGGATGGCAGCCGCGGCCAGCGAACCGGCGACTGCTCGTGCCAAGGTCTTCATGATATCTCTCCGATCTCTGTTGTCCCCGTAGGGTTTTCGTACTTACGAGATCGAAGTTACTGGTCGGCCGGGGTGAAGGCTCGCTTGTGCGCGCTACTGGCGGTTAGCCGTATTGAGTTGGTTGTACGCATTGTGCTCAACGCTGCTTCCCCTGGCGCCGAAACTGCGGTGAGTGCGGGCTTTCCCGCCGAATCCCGCACTCACCGCAGTTTCGAGGTGGCCTGACAACGTCTGAGGCCCTCCCGTGGGGGGAGGGCCTCATGGCGGATAGGGCACTGGCTCACGACCAGTCGCCGCCGTGGTGGTAGCGATTGTGGTTGAAGAACCACCACCAGTCGTTGTCGAAGTGGCGACCGTAATCGCGGTCGTAGTAGCCGCCGTCGTGCGAGTAGCTGTGGAAGCCGTCGCCGGTGGAGGCGAAGGCCGGTGCGGCCATGGCGACGGCGGGGGCGACGGCCAGGGCCGCTCCGATCAGGGTGCCGGCCGCCAGGCGCTTGATGTTCTTCATGATGTGCTCCGTTTCTCTTGTCCCCGAGGGGATCTGGTGTGGTGATCTCTCGATCGACACCAAAGCTACGGAGCTGCGACCACGCTGGCCCGCTTGTGCGCACTACTGGCGGTTCGCCGAATTGCAGCCAGTTGTGCGCATTGTGCTCACCCTAAAAATGCTGCCGAGACTGCCGTGGGTGCGGGAATCTTGGCGAAAACCCCCACCCACCGCAGTCTCGGCGGCGAGACTGGCCTCAGCCGGCGGCCCATTG
>CAMFLL010000060.1 GCA_945957405.1 uncultured Mycolicibacterium sp.
ATTGCCTTGGACCTGGTCTTGATCGCCTGAGCTGGAGGAGCTTTCAGTCGCGACACCCGGGCCAGGACTGCAACGCCGGCCGCCGACAGCGCCCCCGCGGGGCTTACCGCGCCCGTCAACGTCAGCAGCCCTGACAGCAATGGCTCACGACCATAGCTGCGGGCCGCGGCATCATCGGCGCACATCTCCAGCAGCGTGGCGACATGACCGCACGCCGCCGTCGTCAGCGGCGTCCTGGGCAGCGATGTCGTGAGACTGCGAAGCGTCGCAAGGATCAGCGGATGGCGGCCGGACAGGTGCGCCCGTTCGTGGGCCAGTACGGCAGCCAGTTGCGCCGCGCTGAGGGTTGACAGCGCGCCGGTGGTGAGAACGATCGCGGGAGGTCGTCCCGCCACGCAGTACGCTGCGGGCTCGTCGGCCTCGATGATGACGACGTTTCCTTCTTTTCGCTTGCCGACGATGCGGACCGCGTCGGCGTGTTCGTGTGTCCGAAAGCGGATGTGGCGCAAGCTGGTCACCAACCGGGTGGCGGTGACCGCCGTCGCTAACGCCAGTAACGTCAGGGTCGTCAGGCTGATGATCTGCGCGGCAGAGCCGATTCGTCCGGCCAGCATGTCGCCGAGACGAAGCAGACACGACGCGAGCAGTTCGTCGGAATCACCCATGTGCTCGACCAGTTCGACAACCCCGAGTACGGCGGCCGCCGCAACCGCGAAGAGCGTACTGCCGATGGCGCTGCACCATGCGGCGACGGCGAATCGAGGAGCATGCCCCTGCGCCGTGAGCCGCGCCAGGGCGCGTGAGCCGAAAGTCGACATGAGGAGGCCGTAGGCGATCAGCCCGAGGGCGATGGTCATCGCTTCTCGTGCCTGCTCATCCGGCGTAGCGCCGCCCGGAGTGACGCCGACTCCTCGGGGCGCATCTGCTCGACGAAGTGATTCAGGACCATGTCAGAACGACCACCGCCCTCGAGGGCCTCCCGCATCAGGCGTGCGCTGTGCTCTTCGCGAGTCAGGGTGGGCTGGTATCGATATGCCTTGCCGTCGCGGCGGCGGGAAAGCCACCCTTTGGTGTGGAGGTTGTCCATGGTGGACATGACAGTGGTGTAAGCGATCGCCCGCTCGGCCGCGAGTTCGTCGAAGATCTCTCGTACCGTGATGGCCTCATCGGGATTGCGGTTCCACATGCGGTCCATGACAACAGCTTCGAGTTCTCCGAATCCTCGTACCCGCACCGGCGCCTCCTGTTCGCTCTGTCGAAGTCTAATGCGTCCTGGACAGCATCCGCGGGGATGGCGAACGCGCCCTCATCGGCGCACCGGGTCGACCGTCGAGTAGCATCGTCATATGCGAATATGACTATGTATAGTATGGCGACGAGGGAGGCGGTAGGAGTGCGACATTCGACGACCAGCGGGCACCACGAAGCGGGGCACGCACACGGGACGCACGGACATGGACATGGCCTGTCCGTCGATGCCGACCGGCGCTGGCTGGGCTTTGCCTTGGCGCTCATCGCCACGTTCATGGCCGCCGAAGTCGTGATCGGGGTCCTGGCCGGGTCGCTGGCGCTCATCACCGACGCGGGGCACATGCTCACCGACGCCGCCGCCATCGTGCTTGCGCTCGTCGCGATCCGGCTGTCCGCCAAACCAGCAACCGGAAGTTACACATTCGGCCTCAAACGAGCTGAGATTCTCTCGGCGCAAGCCAACGGCATCACGCTGCTGCTGCTGGCCGCGTTCTTCGTGTTCGAAGGGGTGCGCCGCCTCATCGCTCCACCGGAAGTGGAGGGCGTCCTCGTCTTCGTCACTGCCCTGGTCGGTATCGCGGTCAACCTCGCAGCGACGTGGTGTATCAGCAAGGCGAACCGATCCAGTCTCAACGTCGAAGGCGCATACCAACACATCCTCAACGACCTTTTCGCGTTCATCGCGACCGCCGGCGCCGGCGCGGTGGTGTGGCTGACCGGATTCGCCCGGGCCGATGCAATCGCGGCACTAATGGTCGCCGTGTTGATGGCGAAGGCCGGTTGGAGCCTCGTCGGCGCCTCGGGACGAATCTTCTTGGAGGCCGCCCCACGCGGTATCGATCCGGAACAGATCGGTGCGCAGCTTGCGTGTGTGGACGCGGTGAGCGAGGTTCACGACCTGCATATCTGGGAGATCACCTCCGCAGAACCCGCACTCTCCGCGCACATCTTGGTGGCCGAAGACGCGGACTGCCATGGTGTTCGGGCTGCTGTGGAATCACTTCTGCATGCTCAACACGGTATCGAGCACACCACGCTGCAGGTCGACCATGTGCGCGACGCCAGCGACCGTCACTGTGCAGAACCCCACGGCCGGTCCTTCCAGTCTTCCGAGACGTGAGTTGACCCGTGGGGCGCTCAGCCGGTGATGCCGACCGAAGCGCGTGTCATCCGCCGCTTGGCGGGTTCGCGTCGAGGGCCTGTTGGATCGCCGCCTTGAGATCATCGAAGCTCTTGGGGTGCAACCGGTCTCCGTTGAGAAAGAAGGTCGGTGTGCCCTCCACGCCGAGCGCAACACCATCGTCGATGTCCTGTTGGATGCGCGCGGTGGTGGCGGGATCGTTGTAGGCCGCCTCGAAAGCGGCCATGTCTAGTCCGAGATCGCGGGCGAACTGTGTGAACGTGTCGTCGGCGGGCTGTTGTTGCTCGCCCCAGTCTCGCTGGGTGTCGAACATCTTTCGGTACATCGATTCAAGCTCACCCTGCTGTGCCGCCGCTTCGACGGCCTTGGCCGCGCGCATGCTGTTGAAGTGTGATTTCAGCGGAAAATAGCGAATGACAAAGTCCACCCGGTCGCCGTATTCGGCCCGGAGTTCGTCGACCGCAGGCGAGACCGCACGGCAGCCCTCACATTCGAAGTCCAGGAATTCCACGAGTTGTACCTTGCTGCCGGGAACCGCGTTCAGTCGTCGACTGTCCTCGCGCACAGCGTGACCGGCGCCGGCCGGCTCTGCCACGGTGCTTTCGGTGTCGGGACGCTGCCGGTCGAGGAGAAAGATGGTGGCACCCACCGCCACCACCACGACGAGGATGGTCGCGAGCAGGATTCGGCGGGAGCTGTTCAGCATTGATCACGGCCTGTCTTGATTGTGGTGCGACCCCCGACGTTGTGTAGCTGGGTTATTCGGTGCGGGGAGCTTATTATCAGTCTACTACGTAGGTACGTATGTACGGCAGCGTGCGACTGCGGTGCAACGACCTGGTCGAGAATCGTCGGAGAGGTCGCCGGTGAAACCTTTCTTCGCAGCAGTTGTCGGCCTCTTCATGGTGTTCGTGGCGCCGGTGCCACCGGCACGTGCAGACATCGCGCAGCGCGTCGAGGCGGCCAACGCCTATCTGGCCACCCGGCCAGGGACAGTCGGCTACGTGCTCCGCGATCGTGGCACCGGGGTCGCCTATCGAAATGATGCCGCCGGCGTCATGATCTGGACCGCATCGACGATCAAGCTGGCCATGGTCGTCGATCTGTTGACGCGGGCGCGTACGGGGCAGATCACGCTGACGGCAGCCGATCAGCAGTTGATGGTGGACATGATGCGGTCGTCGGACAACGACGCCACTGACTCGCTGTGGACACGCTTCGCGGGACCGGACAACATGGCGTACAACAGGAATTTTCCCGCATACGGTCTGACCACCCTGCAGCCTCAGCGTGGATTCGGGAGTTCATTCCCGTACTGGGGATTTCAGAAGTCGACGACGGACGACCTCGATCGGCTGATGAATTTCACCCTCACGCAACTACCGCCTGCCCAAACCGCGGCGATCGTCGCCGAGATGCAACGCGTCGATGTCAATCAGCAGTGGGGGGTGTGGGCTGCCGGTCAGGACATGGCACCGGGCAACAAGAACGGCTGGTCCGAGGAACAGGGCGGATGGGTGGTGAACAGCGTCGGTTTTGCCGGTCCGCAACAGCGCTACACGCTGGCCATCATGAACTCACTCGACGGCACCGGCGGCTACGACGACGGTGTGGTGACGACAACTCGCCTCAGCCGGATACTGCTTGGTCGGGCATGATGCTCTGCTCTACTAACCATTTACGTATGTACCATTTCAGTAGGTGGTTGCCTACGACGAAGAGGTTGCGTGATGGGTCAATGTTCGTGCGGTGATGCGTGTCTCGCGTTCCGGCCGGGTACAGGCGATGACGGGTGGTGGCCGTGACTGCGCGGTGTGAATTCGAGCTCGCCGAGGCTCTGTGGGACGCGGCGAGCCCATGCTTGACAGCGGACGTCGAGGCGGCGCTGTGCGTCGCGCTCCATTGCGGCGAGCCGGTTACCGTCATCCTTCGGGTTCTGCAGAACCTTGCGCACGCCGGCCATCCGATCCCGCGCCGGCTTCTTGTCGAGTTGGATGAATATCTGTCAGCGCGGGCACAGTTGGGGATTCGCGAGAGTCCGGTCATGGCTCAGGTGCAGCTGCGCCTCTACGCAGCCCAGCTGCGTGCTTCTGATGAACTCGTCGACATCGGCGTTTTCGGCGATGCCGCGCTGACACATGTCATTCTCGAAGATGCCGGGGTGGTCGGTGGTACTCGCGAGCAATGGATTGCCGCCATCCGAGCCTGGCTCGCCGAGCACCGGCCACGCCCGGCGCTGCGGGTGGATCTGCGGGCCCGTGGGTTCGGCGATCTCCTGACCGAGGGTGACATGTCGGCGCGGTCATGACCGGCGCGGGCAGGCTCATCGGGCCGTGACGGTACCTTCGAGTTCGAGTGCCCGCCACGGCTGAGACGGTGTGTCGCGGTGGTCCGGGTCGATGCCGATGAGGCGGCCACCGTCGAGATGGACGATCTTGTGTTTGGCCGCGACATCGACGGTGACGAGGGCATCGATACCGGTTCGCGGAACAGTGGAGTCGTGTCTGCGCCACGCCGTGATGCTGTTGTGGCCGTGAATCTGGCTGAACGGCAGTTGGCGGTCTGTCCACCCCGGCAACAATTCGGTCATGGCGTCCGCCCACAGCGGACCGGCGTCCGCGATGATGGTGCCGTGCAGGAGGATTCCGGCGCGGAACACCGCGTCGTCGCCTGCCCTTGCGAGTCCGTTGATCCGGCGGGCGGCCTCGCCTGCAGTCGGTGGTCCGCCGAGCACGCTGGCCCAGAATTCTGCCGTGATACCGGCGTGTGTGACGAGAAACGACTCATCGACCGTCTCGAGGGCAGCGGCGACAGTCGCGGCACCGTTGCGCCACCAGCGATTAAGTGTTCGAATGTGCTTACGGCTCAATAATTCTGGCCAGTGGAACACCGGCGGCTGGAGGTAGTTCGCCTCGTGGTTGCCGATGAGCTGAACCCACTGGTCGGGCTGGCTGCGCAGGTAGCGGTCGACGATGTTCAAGACCTCATCGGAGTCGGGACCACGATGGATCAGATCACCCACCTGTATCACGACAAGATCGTCGGGCAACGGGCCGCCGGGGAGTACGCCGAGCCGGGTGAGCTCGTGGCGCAACTGCTCGGCATGTCCACCGATGTCACCGATGGCGGCGATCCGCATCGTCGTCAGAGGGCCTTTCGTCGAGCCGGCCGGGCCAGCGGGGTGGCGCGGTCGACCACGCGGTCCATCCGGCGCGCGATGGCGTTGATCTCCCGGACGGCCTGGCCGACCATGCTGCGTTCGATCGGTGACAGTTCGTCGCCGTCGATCAGGTCGCTCGGTTGTTTTCCCCGGTGGAGCCGGTTGAGGTGATGGCGCAACCGCATCCGCTGCAGGAGCTCGAAAACCTCGATCAGGCGGTCGGCTTCGGCGCCGGACAGGATTGCCGAACCGGACGCGTCGCGGAGGCGTTTGACGGTTTGCAGTTCGGAGGAGCCGACCCCGAGTGCGGCCCACCGGGCGATGCTGACCACCGGTAGCAGGCCATGGGTCTTGACATCGAAATTGAACGTATCGCCCTTGCCGGTCACAACGTCGCGCAGCGTGCGCTCCCGCACTTTGGCGCGGTGCGAGACCGATTCGGACAGCAACAGATTCATCGCCGCCGGATGCCGCTGGAAGTCGGTGAAAACGCGCGCCACCTCCGGTAGTCCCGGTGTGCCGAGGACGGGTCGAGCGTCCACCAGCAGTGACGCGATCACCGCCAGGCCCTTGCTGTGCGCGGCCATCGCCGCGCGGGAGTGTTCGCCGGGCACGGTCAGCCAGCGGGTGGCCGCCGCCCGCCATTCGCCGTTGGTCCGGGAGAACGCCTTGTTCGACGCGTTGGCACCGTTGACGTCGACACCGAGCCCGGCGTCGGTGAGCAGTTCGTTGACATCGGCGAACACCTCGCGGTATCGCACCATCGTTTCGGGGGACATCTCGTCGTCGAAGGCGATGGCCGCGTCGAGGTCCGAACAGGGCACCGCTTCGCGCCGGCCGTGGCTGCCCAGCGTGAGCCAGGTGAACTGGTCGACGGCGAGGTCGGGATGGTCGGCGAAGACCAGTTGGATCGACCGGCGGACAACGGCGTCGACAATCGCGGAGTACACCCTGATGACGCGATCGGCGGCCAGGCCCCGGTCGAGGATGTCACCCAGAACCGCCGGTGCCCGGCGGGCTCGTTCGATCAGTTCACCGCGGCCACGCACGCGGTGGATCTGTTCGAGCAGACCGACCCCCGCCGTCGTCGGCGCCAAGGCGAAGTCACGCGCCCCGACGACCCCGCGTAGCTTGCCGGAGCGGTCGACGACCGGTAGATACTCGGCCTGGGTGTCGAGCAGCGTGATCAGCGCCTCGACCGATGAACCGGACAGCTCGACCGTGGTCGCGGGATGCATCACCACGCGTGCCGGGGCGTCCGCCGAGATACCGTCACCGACCACCCGGCGACCCAGCGTCGCATCGGTGACGATCCCGTAAGAGCCGTCGCCGACGTCGACCACCGCGCAGTGCGCGTCACGGTCGGCGAGCTGACGGGCGATGTCGGTGACCGGCGTCTCCGGGCCGACCACCAGGGGAGTGGTTGCGAGCAGGTTCTCGACCAGGCTGAACGCCGGGGCGGCGGTGGACTGCCTGCGGATCCGGGAGATGTAGTCGGCCAGGAACCGGGCACCGCTGCGCGAGTAGAACGCCGGCTCCACCAAGTTGCCCGGCAGCACCGCGATACTGGCCGACGTCGTCGCGACCACCCGGGGGCCGATCGGACGCTCCGTGAGCATCGCGGAGAACCCGAAGACCTCGCCGGCGACGAACCTGTCGTCGCCGGCTTTGGTCACCTGGTCCTCGTCGTGCCAGAGGTCGACTTCACCGGTGAGCACGACGTAGATCTCCGTGGGCGGTGCGGTGAACGCGTCGACCACCAGCTCGCCGGCGGCGAACCGGCGGATCGTCGCCGCATTCGCTATGTCCGCCAGCGCAGCTGCGTCCAGCGAATCGAACGGCTCGACTCCGGCGAGGAATCGGGCCAACTCCTCTGCGCCCCCGCACCCGTCCATGGTCACGACTGCCGGGCTCAGCGCATACCGATGTAGATCTGCCCGGTGGACACATCTTCTTCCAGCGCCTCCAGCGAGCGGCCGCGTGTCTCGGGCACCTGGGTGTACACGAAGATCAGCGCGACGACGCCGATCGCAGCGAACAGGAAGAACGACCCGGTGATGCCGATGGTCGCGACCAGGGTGGGGAAGTAGAGCCCGAGGAATCCGTTGGTGACCCAGCAGAAGAAGACGGCGATGCCGATGCCGAGACCACGCATGTGCAGGGGGAAGACCTCCGCGAGCCATACCCAGACGGCGACGTTGAGGAAGGTCTGCATCGACAGCACGAACCCGACGACCAGGACGAGGATCACATACGGGCGTGCCGGGTTCCCTGCCGGGAGGAGCATCGAGGCGACGCCCACGAGGCAGTGGAAGGTCGTGGTCAACGCGAGACCGATCAGGAAGGTCTTGCGGCGGTCCAGCCGGTCCATGTTGCGCAGCGCGATGATTCCGCCGATGACGGCGACCACGCCGAATGCGATGTTCGCGAGCACGGCCTGCTGTTCGGTCATACCCGATTCCTCGAGCACCCGGGTGCCGTAGTACATGATCGAGTTGATGCCGGTGAGCTGCTGGGTCATGCACACACCGATGCCGACGAGGATGATGCGCCGCAACCACTTGTTGCCCATGATGGCGCGGATGCCGATCTGGTGGGCCTGGCGCTCATGCTGGGCGACGAGCTCGACCTGGGCGATCTCCGCCCTGGCCCGGTCCTCGGAGCGGACGGTCTTCAACACGGCGAGAGCGTCGTCGTTTCGACCCTTCTCCACCAACCAGCGTGGTGACTCCGGCATCCGCAGCATGCCGAAGAACAGGGCCACGGCAGGCAGCGCGCAGACCGCGAACATGATGCGCCAGACGCCGTCGACGTGGCCGAGGGTCACACCGAGGATCGCGTTCACCACGAAGGCGGCCAACTGGCCGACGACGATGGCCAGCTCGTTGCGCCCGGTGATCGATCCGCGGATTTCATACGGTGCCAGCTCCGCGAGGAAGACCGGGACCACCGTCGACGCTCCGCCCACCGCGAGTCCGAGCACGATGCGCCCGCTCACCAGTACGCCGAAGCCCAGCGGGGAGAATGTGCCCACCTCCGGACCGGCCGGCGAGAACACGACCAGCACGACACCGAAGAAGAACAGCAGGGCCAGGATCAGGATCGTCTTGCGGCGGCCGATGGCGTCGGAGATGATCCCGCCGAGCAGCGCACCGATCGCCGCGGCGAACAGCAGCGAGCTGATCACCACGCCGAGCTGTAACAGGGAAAGTCCCAGTTCCTTGGCCATCGGGCCCTCGGCGCCGTTGGCCACGCCGGTGTCGTAGCCGAACAGCAGGCCGCCGAGGCAGGCGACCACCGAGATGAGGCCGATCCGCTGCCGGTGGGGGCCGTCGGTCAACGGTGGTAGCTCGGCTTCAGCCGGCGTGTCCGCATGCGCAGTCATTAAGGGCTCCTTTGTCGCTTGGTCGGCGAGGATCGCCGGACCTGGCCGGTGACGGTGATACCCGTCACATGCATACAGACTAACGCGCGTAAGTAATTTGTAAAGTCATATGGACATAAATCTTTCGGGACTGCGATGTCCCCTACTGATCGGGCGCGGTCAATCGTCACAGTGGACAACAAATTTGACGCTTGACAGCGCTGTCGCGCGCCGTTCATAGTTGTGACCTAGACCGGTCTAATGGATCGGAGTAACTCGGACTTGGAAGTGGATCCATGAAACTCGGCCTCTACAACGCAATCCTGCACGACCGGAGTCTCGCCGACGCGATCGAGGTGATCGCCGGCCTCGGGCTGACCGGTATCGAGATCAACACCGGGGGGTTCCTGCCCGCCGTGCATGTACCGGGCATGGACGACATCCTGGACAGCGACACCGCCCGCGACGACTACCTCGGAATCTTCGAGGGCACCGGCGTCTCCATCGCCGGTCTCAACTGCAACGGGAACCCGCTGCACCCCAACCCAGCCATCGGAGCCAAACACGCCGAGGACATCCGCCGCTCGATCAGGCTCGCACAGCGACTCGGCCAGCATCGGGTGGTCACCATGTCTGGTCTACCCGGCGGTGAGGCCGGCAGCGCACGGCCCAATTGGATTGTCAATGCCTGGAATTCGGCTGCCCTCGATGTCCTCGACTACCAGTGGCAGATCGCCGCGGATTTCTGGCGCGAGACCGACCGGCTCGCCCGCGACCATGACGTCAAGGTCGCCCTCGAGTTGCATCCGCAGAACATCGTCTTCAACAGCGCGTCCACCCACCAGCTGGTGGAGCTCACCGCCGCCACCAATGTCGGCGTCGAACTCGATGCATCGCACCTGTTCTGGCAGCAGATGGATCCGGTCGCGGTGGTCCGGCACCTCGGCGAGCTCGTGGTGCACGCCGCCGCCAAGGACGTCCGCGTCAACACCGAGCACGCTGCGCTGAATGGCGTACTGGACAACAGCTTCCGGCGGTTGTCACCCGATGAGCAACGCACCAACCTCGGCGGGGACGAGTGGGCCAACGAATGGCCGAAGAACTCGGCGTGGGATTTCGTCGCGCTCGGCAAGGGGCACGACACCGCCTACTGGACCGAGTTCCTGCGCGCGCTCCACGACGTCGATCCCGACATGATGGTGAACATCGAGCACGAAGACACCGAACTGGGCCGAATCGAGGGTATCGAGGTGGCCGCCGGCGTGCTCAAGGCGGCCGACGCCGATCTGCGACGATCACTTCAGATCGCGTAGGTGCCCGCCGGGCGCCTACCCAGAGGCGGGCACCCGGCGGTCCTTGCGGGCTTCGAGTTCGGCGTCATCCACCAGCACGAACATCTCGGTGCCTGGCCGGCACAGCATGGTGACCAGGAACCGCAGCGGGACGTCGTTGCGGTTGTTGCCATCCGAGTAGTGGATGACGTCACCGCCGGGTTCCCAGAACGCTTCGCCGGCCCTGATGACGCGGGGCGCCTCGCCTTCGAGTTCGAACAGCATCTCGCCCTCCAGGAGGTAACCGAAGCACGGCCCACCCGGATGCCGGTGCGGCGGTGCTCCGGTGTCACCGGGTCCCCATTCGATGATCGCGGTCATCGCGTCGGCGCCCTCGGGGATGGACGGCGGTGTGACGGCCTGTACCACGGTCATCGCCTTCATCATTCGTTCCATCACATCGGACATCGGGTGCTCCGCTCGGTAGGTGAGGTGTTGGCTTCGTCGACGATGACATGCAGCAGGGTGCGCCGGCGCCCTTGAAAGTCCGTAGTCGCTGACGGCACGGTGCCGACCAGATGTCGGCATCGGCACAGACTCGTACCAAAAGTGTCGGTGGCGCCGAAAACGCGGATGTCGTCCATCTGCGGCGCAGAGAATGGCCATCATGCACCGAGGTACAGAGCACCCGAGACTTCTTCGCGTTTCCTCCCTCGCAGCGGTGGCGAATCCGTCCTACACCAGGTTGGACACCTGGAACCTGCTGGAGAACGCGTGCCGCCACCTGCACGGAGCCGCCCGCGCCGGCCTGGACACCAAGCCCCATCTCGCCCGGGTGCGGCGGTTGCTGGACCGGCTGGCGGCCTACGAGCGATATTGGCTGTATCCAGGTGCGGTCAACCTCGAGGCCTTCCGTGGTTACCTGGCAGAGCAGTCGACCGAACGTCTCAGCGACGAAGTGTCGTTGGCGGTCCGACTCCTGTCGGAATACGGCGACCGCGCCGCCCTGTTCGACACGAACGCCCCGCTGGCCGATCAGGAGTTGGAGGCGCGGGCCAAGCAACAGCAGTTCTACACCGTGCTGCTGGCCGACGACTCGCCGCCGGCGGTTCCCGAGAGTCTGGCCGAAAGCATTCGGGCACTGCGTAATCCATCAGATGATGTTCAGTTCGAACTGCTCGTGATGCCCAGCGTCGAAGACGCCATCACGGCGATCGCCCTCAACGGTGAGATCCAGGCCGCGATCATCCGCCACGACCTCCCGCTCCGCTCGCGCGACCGGTTACCGCTGATGACGACACTGCTGGGCGCGATCGACGAGGCGAATGTCACCGAAGGCACCCACGACTGGGTGGAGTGTGGGCAGTGGATCAGGGAACTCCGCCCCCACATCGATCTCTATCTGTTGACCGACGAATCAATCGCCGCCCCCACCGACGACGAACCCGACATCTACGACCGCACGTTCTACCGGCTCAACGACGCCACCGATCTGTACAGCACGCTGATCGCCGGTATCCGGAACCGTTTCGCGACACCGTTCTTCGACGCACTGCGGGCGTACGCGGCTGCCCCGGTGGGACAGTTCCATGCGCTGCCCGTGGCGCGGGGCGCCAGCATCTTCAACTCGAAGTCGCTGCAGGACATGGGCGAGTTCTACGGTCGGAACATCTTCATGGCCGAGACCTCGTCGACCTCGGGTGGTCTGGACTCGCTGCTCGACCCGCACGGCAATCTGCGGCTGGCCATGGACAAGGCGGCCCGGACCTGGTGTGCCGACCAGACCTACTTCGTCACGAACGGAACGTCGACGGCCAACAAGATCGTCGTGCAATCCCTGATCCGCCCCGGCGACATCGTGCTGATCGACCGCAACTGCCACAAATCGCATCACTACGGCCTCGTTCTGGCGGGGGCGAGCCCGATGTACCTGGACGCCTATCCGCTCGAACGGTTCGCGATCTACGGCGCGGTGTCATTGCGCACCATCAAGAAGGCCCTGCTGGACCTCGAGGCGGCCGGTCAGCTGCACCGGGTGCGCATGCTGTTGCTCACCAACTGCACCTTCGACGGCATCGTCTACAACCCCCGCCGGGTGATGGAGGAGGTGCTGGCGATCAAGCCCGATATCTGCTTCCTGTGGGATGAGGCGTGGTACGCCTTTGCGACGGCGGTGCCCTGGTCACGGCAGCGCACGGCCATGATCTCGGCGAGCAGTCTCGAAGAGATGCTGGCGTCTCCTGGCTACGTCGAGCAATACCGCAGCTGGCGGGAATCGATGCGTGGTGTCGACCGCGCCGACTGGGTCGACCGCCGGTTGCTGCCCGATCCGGCCCAGGCCAGGGTGCGGGTCTATTCGACGCACTCCACGCACAAGTCGCTGTCGGCGCTGCGGCAGGCCTCGATGATTCACATCCGCGACCAGGACTTCAACACCCGCAGTCGGGAGGCATTCGGGGAGGCGTTCTTGACGCACACATCGACGTCGCCGAACCAGCAGCTGCTCGCGTCGCTCGACCTGGCCCGCCGTCAGGTCGACATCGAGGGGTTCCAACTGGTCCGGTACGCCTACAACATGGCGTTGGTGTTCCGGCACCGCATTCGGCTCGACCCCCTGATCAGCAAGTGGTTCCGGATTCTCGACGAAGCCGACCTGGTCCCCGATGAGTACCGCGCCTCCGGGGTGCGCTCCTACCGCGAGGTCACCCGTGGCGGGCTCGAGGGGTGGAACGAGGCCTGGCGATCCGATGAATTCGTGATGGACCCGACCCGGGTGACGCTGTTCCTGGGCAAGACGGGCCTCAACGGCTACGACTTCCGCGAGAAGATCCTGATGGGGCGTTTCGGCATCCAGATCAACAAGACGTCGATCAACAGCGTGCTGCTGATCTTCACCATCGGTGTCACCTGGTCCAGCGTCCACTACCTCCTGGATGCCCTGCGCCGCGTCTCCAACGATTTGGAGCGCACCATGCGCACGGCGGGCGCAGCCGATCTCGCCCTGCATCAGCGCCGCGTCACCGAGATGACCCAGGACTTGCCGCCGCTGCCCGACTTCAGCGAGTTCGACTCCGCATTCCGGTCGGCGGGCGACGGGTCGATCGGTGACATGCGGTCAGCCTTCTATGCGGGATACGAGGAATCCGACAAAGAACACGTGCTGCTCGGGCCGGCGGGACGCCGCCTCGCCGAGGGTAAGACGCTGGTGTCGACCACATTTGTGGTGCCCTACCCGCCCGGGTTCCCGGTGCTCGTGCCCGGTCAGGTGATCTCCAAAGGCATCCTGTACTTCCTGGCGCAGCTCGACGTCAAGGAGATCCACGGCTACAACCCCGAACTGGGGCTCTCCGTCTTCACCGAGGACGCGATCAAACGGCTGGAAGCCCAACGGGAAGGACCTACTGCGCCCGCTTGAGCACCTTCATGGTGACGCGGGAGTCGACGCGGGCGATGACCGGGTCGGCCATCAGCTTGGTGGTGAGCCAGTGTTCGTACGCGACGGCGTCAGCGACCCGGACGCGGATCAGGTAGTCGGGCAGTCCGAACATCCGGCGGAGTTCGACCACTTCGTCCATCGCCAGGAGGCGGGACTCGAACTCCTGGACCCTGCTCGCATTCTTGGCGACGAGGTCGGCGTTGATGATGATTTCGAAGGCGCGCCCGACGGCCACCGGATCGACCACCGCGACGTATCCCGTGATGACGCCGCCCTCTTCGAGTCGCCGGACCCGCCGTAGACACGGCGCGGGCGTCAGACCGACGCGCGCCGCCAGGTCCTGGTTCGTCAGGCGCCCGTCCCGCTGTAGCTCGGCGATAATTGCGCGATCTAGCTGATCCACCCCTCAATGATTGCGCATCAATCGATCAGGGCGCAATAACGGGCAACCAAATTGCTCGATATTCAATCTACGATTGCTTCATGACAATGAGTGGCGATCTGCGGGACGCCGGCCGTGAGGCCGGTGTCATGTGGATTGGGTTGCTGGCCTTGGGAATTGGGTTTGGTGTCGTGGTGGCCGGACTCGGTCTGCCGTGGTGGCTCGCGCCCACCACTGCCACGCTGATGTTCGCCGGTTCGGCCGAATTCGTGGTGGTCGGCATGCTCGCCGGTGGTGCCAGCGTCGTTGCCATCGCGGTGACCACCGCCTTGATCAATGCGCGCCATCTGTTCTACGGCCTGACCTTCCCGTTGTCGCGCGTGCGTGGCCGCGCGGGGCAGGCCTACAGCGTGTACGCGCTGTGCGACGAGGCATACGCGCTGATCACGAGTAAGAAGTCGAGCACCGTGTCCAGTCCGCGCATCCTGTGGACGCAGGCGGGTCTGCACGCGTCATGGGCGGTGGGCGCACTGCTGGGGGCACTCGTGGGGGCGACTCTGCTCGTCGACGTCAAGGGGCTCGGCTTCATCCTCACGGCGCTGTTCCTGGTGCTGTCGATCGACGCCCTGCGCCACGCCGACAAGACCACGGCGGCCCTGGCCGCCGCCAGCAGCGTGGTGGCGTTGGCCGTGGCGCCCCACGCGATGATCGTCGTCGCGTTGACGGTCTTCACCATCGCCTCGGTGATCCGGCACCGCACCGCAAAGCGACGGCCCGAATGACCGCCACCACGTACTTTCTTGCCGCCGTGGCGGTCTGCGTGGTCGTCACGGTGAGCCTGCGGGCCATGCCATTCGCCGTCGCACGAACGCTGCAGCGGCATCCCATCAGCGAAAACCTGAGTCGTTGGATGCCGGCCGGATCGATCCTGATCCTCGCCGTCTACTGTCTGGCGGGTATCAAGGACAACACCACGACGCACGGCATCGCCGAACTCACCGGCGCGGTGACCGTCGTCGCACTGCACCTGTGGAAGAAGAACATGCTGCTGTCGATCGTCGCGGGAACGGTGGTGTGTGTGACACTGGCGAACCTGCTGTCCGTATGAACGGGCTCGCCGATCCTGAAAGGTCGTTCTGGTGGCCTACTTTGAGCAGCTGTCCGACTCCACCTTCCGTGCCACCGAGCACGTCGGTGGTGCGTGGAACGTCGATGAGCAGCACATCGCCCCTGCGCTGGGATTGCTGACCCACTGTGTCGAGCGCGATCACGCGCGCCGACGCGACGACGGGCTCGTCATCGGACGGCTCAGCTTCGACATCCTGGGCACGGTGCCGATCGGAGTGGTCGAAACGACGGTTGAGGTGGTGCGAGCGGGGCGCACCATCGAACTGGTACAGGCGACACTGAGCCACGGCGGGCGTGCCATCGTGTTGTTACGTGCCTGGCTCATGCAGACCGGTGACACCGAAACCGTCAGTGCGACATCTCTTCCCGGCATCGGCGCCGCGACGTCGTTCGTGCCGTGGGATCCGACCACGGTGTGGCCGGGGGGATACATCGCGTCGGCAGAGGTCCGGCGAGACCAGGTCGAACCCGGTCGTGCCGCATACTGGGTGCGCACGGCGGTACCGCTGATCAGTGGCGAACGCAGTAGCGTGCTGGCCAATGCGGCGGTCCTGTTCGACATCGCCAACGGTATGACGGTCAGGGCCGACCCGCGGACCCTGGCCTTTCCGAATCTCGATCTGACCGTCCACCTGTTTGCCCATCCCCGCACCGAATGGCTCGGATTCGACACCGCCGTGTCGTTCGGCGCCAACGGGATCGGGCTGACGCACAGCGTGATTCACGATGAAATCGGGCCCATCGGCGCGAGTTCCCAGATCCTGACGCTGCGTTCCACCTGACCGACATGCATAGCTCAGCGGAAAATGGCAAACCTATACGGTATGCCCATGTCATGGCCATGGTGGATTCGTGTGTCGGTGGTGCCGGTGGTGATCGCCACCGCTGCGCTGTCAGCGTCGTGCACATCGATGGACAAGCCCATGTCGGGGCCGGGGGAGACATCGGGACCAGCGGTGCCGACACCCGCAGGATCACCTGGTGCCACGCAGGCGCAGCTGGGTGACGCTGTCCGGGACGGACCGCTCGAGTTCATCGTGCACCACTTGCGGCGCGCGCCGACGGCGCAGAACCCGGCCGACCCGACCCGGCAGACACGGGCTGCCGGGCAGTACATCATCGTGGCGCTTTCGGTGCGCAATACCGGAAGCATTCCGGTGCATTTCGCGGCCGAGCTGCAGTCGCTCGTGGCCGACGGCGTGCCGGTCGCCGCGGACCCGTCCGCCGTGGCGTTGTTGTCGCCGGAGTCGGCGCAGGACATCCCGCCCGGGGATGCCATCGGTATCGAAGAACCCTTCGACACTGCCGCCCGTGCGGTGCCTGAGACGGTGGTGGTCAACGACGCCTCCGATCCACTCAGCAGTATCGCGGTGAGCGTGCGGGGCGCCCCGATTGCCGACTGACACGGTCGGGGGCGCTGCCGCCCTCGGCGGTGTTGCTCACTGGAAGTGCGGTAGGGCCACGAGGTCGGGAACGCCGGCCGCGTCGATGGGCTTACCGAAGTGATAGCCCTGCCCGACATCGCAGCTCTGATCACGCAGCCAATCCGCGGTGGCGCCGTCCTCGACCCCTTCGGCCACCACGGTGATCTGCAGGTCGTGGGCCAGGTCGATGACGGCACGCACCACCGCGGCAGCCCGGTTGTCGGTGGTCACCGACGCGATGAAGTGGCGGTCCAGTTTGATCTCGTCGATGGGCAGGTCGCGCAGGTAGGACAGTGCCGAGTAGCCACTGCCGAAGTCGTCGACCGCCACGCGCATCCCGTCCTTGCGCAGCCGCCGCAGCACCGATGTCACGAGCTCGAGCTCGCTGAGCACCAGATCCTCGGTGATCTCCACGGTCAGGAGCTCGGCAGGCAGATCGACGGCGTGCAGGGCCTCGCGCAGGATGTCGGGCAGCCTGGTGTCCCGGAGAAAGGGTGCGAACAAATTCACCGCGACGGGCATCGGCGCACCGCTCGTCATCCACCGGGCAGCGTCATCGAGGACCAGGCTCAGCACCAGATCGGTGACGGGCCGCATCAGGCCGTGTTGGCGGACCAACGCCATGAAGGCATCGGGCCGCAGCGTCCCCAACTTCGGATGGGGCCACCGCAACAGTGCCTCGACACCGATGACATGTCCTGTCCGCAGATCGAACTTCGGCTGATAGACCACATTTAGGCCGCGCGTGTCGATGGCGTGGCGCAACTCGCCCAACAGCCGTAACTGGGCGGCACCGGCGCCCGGCGCTCCTGCGTCGTTCCTGGCCAGCCGCACCGCGTCCGGATCGGTGATCGCCATGTCCGCGTTGAAGGTGTGCACCTTCGACGAACGGGACTTCTTCGCGGCGTACATGGCGATGTCGGCGCGCTTGATCAGCGTCTCCGGCGCCAGCTCCGGTTCGTCGGTGGGCGCCAGCGCGACCCCCACGCTGGGGCGTATCAGCATGCGGTGGCCGTCGACCACGAACGGCCGGTTGAACGCCTCGAGCACGCGTTGCGCGACGAGGTGCGAATCGTCTTCTTCGCTTTCCAGGAGCAGCGCGAATTCGTCTCCGCCGATGCGGGCCACCGTGTCACCGGCGGGCACGCAGTCGGCCACCCGCTCGCCCACGTGCACCAGCAGGCTGTCGGCGGTGGGATGCCCCAAACTGTCGTTGACCAGCTTGAAGTCATCGAGATCGAGCGAGACCACCGCGACGGAGCGGTGGTCGCGCAGGCGCAGCATCATGGCGTGCTCGAGGCGGTCGTGGAACAGGGTGCGGTTCGCCAGGCCGGTCAGGGGATCGCGCAAGGCCTGGTCGGCCGCCGCCGACAGCAGGCGCCGGTTTTCCCACGCCGCCGCGGTCTGACGCAGGAACACGGCGCTCATCATCAATTGCACGATGGTGCGTTCCAGTCCCGTCATCACCAGTGCGGGACCCACCGTGCCGGCCAGCAGTAGCGGGACGTACGGCAACCACAGCGAGGTGTTGGACGGCACGGACACCGTGGGCGGTGCCGGCGGCGGCATCGTGCGCGTCAGCAACGCCGCCGCGGCCAGGGCGGTCAGAGCCGCGGCCCAGCCCACGTCGACGAGGCTGCCGGTCGCATACCGGCCGTCGGTGATCAGGTAGGCGAACACGTTGTCGGTGGCCAGGTTGAGACCGAGGGCGAGGACGATCAGCGACAGCACGGCGCGCTGACGGACGTTCGCGTGGGCGAACACGGCGACGGCGACCGACAGCCCGATGATGTCCGCCACCGGATAGACCAACGCGAGGCTCGCTGTCACCCGGCCATCGGCATAGCTCTGATAGATGTGCTCGAGCGCGAAGATCCACGACAGCAGGAACAGACACAATGCGACTGTGGCGCCATCGAGCACAATGCGCGCCCGCGACTGTCGCTGCGACGCCGCCGGAAACATGGCCATGGCTGCGGCGGCCAGCGCGGTGAACGCCAGATAGCAGAGATCCGCGGCCGATGGCAGCGGTGCCACGTGCATGACGTGCTCGCGGACCAACCAGATGAGGTCACCGACAGCCCAGCATCCCAGCGCAGCGGCCATGGTGGTCCAGACCGCGCTCAGCCGGCCGTCGGTGGACCGGGCGGCCCACACGGCGCACCCGGTGGCATACGCCGACAGTCCGATGATGATCAGATCGTCGATGAGGCGGGTGGTGGGGGCACCGTCGTCGGCGATCAGCAGCACCGCCAGCAGGACGGTCAGCCCGAGTGGGACCGCGATCCAGGGCAGCACCCGACGCCAGTACCGGCCAATCCCCACGACGCTCCCATGCCCCTAGTCACCCCCCGGCGCACTGCCCTGCAAGTGGCAAACGGTTCAGCCACTCCAGAGCAACGGAAACCTCCCGCAAAGACAGGATATCTGCTGGCACGCGCTGCTCAAAACCGTCTACGACGGCACGCTCGACGCGTTACTGGCAACTCGATCGGGTGTTATATGGGGTGTTATTCGGCGGTCAGGGCATCGGTGTCGACGAACGCCAGTGCGCCGTCGTCGAGTGCCACCGCCCACCGCTTTGCGGCGTCCACGATGTGGTGCTCGCCGATGTCCACGGCCTGCCCGGCGGAGTCGCCGTAATCCTCGACGATGGTGCCGGTCCGCTCATCGGCCGAGCCCGCATAGACCCGCACGCGTTGGTTCACGGCCCACTCGGCGCTATCTGAGTTCGCTCGCTCCGGTGCACTCATCGCTCACCCTCCCTGACGTGGTAGCAGCCCCCGCTGCTTGCCCTCGAGGCAACAATTCAAACACGTCGAAGGGGAGCCCCGGCTTTTTCGCGCCGAATACCGCACGAAGTCACGCCGAGAGGCCGCGGATCGGTCCGGCCGACCGTGCGATCACCGGGCTCACCGCGGCGGCCAGGGCCATCAGCGTTGCCGCGACGAAGGCCCCCGCGGGTCCGTAGGCGTCACTGGCGACACCCGCCAACCCGGTGCCCGCGGCGGCGCCGACGAGGGCGGCGGTGGTGAGCCACCCGAACGCCTCGGCGGCAGCGTGTTTGGCGACCTCGCTCGATACCGTCAGGTAGAAGGTCGACAGGGCCGGGGCGAAGCCGACACCGGCGAAGAACAGCGCGACAGACTGCAGCACCGGCCCCACCACGACACCACTGAGTGCGGTCCCGACGGTGACCACGGCCAGGATCGCGACCAGACCGGCGACGCCGAGGCGGCGGTGGCCCAACAACACTCCGCCGACCAGCGAGCCGAAGCCGCTCAGGGCCAGCAGGATGCCGGCCAGCACGCCGTTGTGGTTGTGCTGGGCGATGATGGCGACTTCGAGGGCGGTGAACGACGCCACCAACGCAAAACTGGCCGCCATCGCGAGGATCATCGCCTGGCCGGCGAGGACGCGGCCGAATCCCGCTTCGGTGCGTGGGATGTGGGTACCGCGCAGTCGTGGGCTCGTCAGGAACCACACCGTCCCGGTGATGGTGATGGACGCGGTCGCGATCAGGGGCAGCGCGGTCCACAGCGCCGACGCCAACAACGTGGCCGCGACCGGGCCGATGATCCAGATCAGTTCCTGCGCAGTCGCATCGACGGCGAACAGGGTTGGTAGCACGGTGTCGGGCACGAGCTGTGGGTACACCGCGCGGACCACGGAGGCCACGGGCGGTACCGAAACCCCGATGAGCAGACCGAGGATCACCATCAGCGCCGAGTTGGGCGGGGCGAAGGCGAGGAACACCATTGCGACGCAGTTGGTCACGGCGGCGGCGATCAGCGTCGGTGCCACGCCGAGGATGCCCGTCAGGCGTGACGTGAAGGGGACGACGACGGACTCACCGACACTGACGCATGCCACCACGGCGCCGGCCACACCGTAGGAACCGGTCAGTGCGTGGACGTGAATCAGGATGGCCAGCGAGAGCATGCCCTGCGGAAGGCGCGCGAAGAGTTGTGCCGCGGTGATGTTGAGCAGGCCGGGTTGGCGGGCGAGGTCCAGGTAACCGCGCACCGCTGAGCCTCCATCCGTCGTCTACGTGTTCGGTGAGCGAGCCACCTGAGACACCTGACTATACCGTCTGGACGGTACAGTTCGCCGCTCCCTAGGATGTGCAGATGACCGAAGCGCGAGACCGCATCCTCGACGCTTACGAGGACCTGCTGGCCGCCGAGGGGGAACGGTTCGCGACCCTCGACGCCGTGGCCGAGCGCGCGGACGTGTCCAAGGGTGGTCTGCTCTACCACTTCCCGAGCAAGGACCGGCTGGCGCTGGCGCTCTTCGAACGGTTACTCGTGCTGGCCGCCGCCGACGTCGAGCAGATGCGGACGTCGCCCGAGGGGCCGGCGCGCTACTACGTGCGCACGTCGCAGTATGTCGGCACGCCGTTGGACCGGGCGTTGGTGGCGGTCGCCCGGCTCCAGCAGTCCGGCGATCCGCGGGCGAAGGCGGCCATCGAATCCATTGCCGGCGACTGGTTGTGCGTTCTGAACGAGGCGCTGGGCGATCTCGATGCCGCCCGGGCGGTGAAGCTCATCGGTGACGGTCTGTACTACAACGCGCTTTTCGATGCGCTCGGCGGTGAACGCCGACCTGTCGAGGCCGACAGTGGACTGCTCGCGATCATCGACCGCATCACCGGTACGGTGTGATGGCCCGGTGAGAGTTTGCCAGTTGTTCACCGAGGTGCGCTGCAATACCGGTTGCCAAAGTGATCCAGGGTCGGCGTGAAGAGGAGTCAGCAGTTGTCGAGGAGGTCGGCCCAGTCGCCGAAGTTGAATACTCTGCAACTGCCCAAACCGATTGTCGAGGAGTGGAATTGGCAGTCCGACGGGGCATGCAACCAATATCCGCCGGAGCTCTTCTTCCCTGATGAGCTGGTGGGTTCGGATCGGCAGCGCCGCGAGCAGAAGGCGAAGTCGATCTGCGAGGGATGCCCGGTGCTCATCCGTTGTCGCCAGCACGCACTCACTACGCCTGAGCCGTACGGCATTTGGGGTGCCATGACGGCGCGCGAGCGGCACACCCTGCTGGGTTCGAAGATGCGCGACGGGCGAGCCCGGTTCCGCAGCGCCAGGAGTTCGTTGACACCCGCAGTTCGCTGAACCGGGTGTCGCGCACACCGTGCGGGCGCCGCGGTGCCGGTATGTGTCACAGTTGATCGATGAAGTACGGGCAGGGCTGGCAGGCGCGACCGGTCGACTGGTCTTCGACGCGCGGCCGCATCCTGCTCGCGGCGTCGGTCCTGTTCGCGCAGCGCGGGTACTTCGGCACCTCGACTCGGGACATTGCCGACGCCGTCCAGATCCGGCAACCATCGCTGTTCCATCACTTCCAGGCCAAGCACGAGATCTTCCGGACGCTTGTCGAACTCGATCTCGGTCCGTCGATCGACCGGATGAACCAGCGACTGGGGGAGACGTCGAGTTGGGCCGAGAAGCTGCACTTCGCCATCGCATGTGATGTGCGCGAGATCCTGGTCCAGCCGTTCGATGCGCGCGGCTTGTATCAGGACGCGGTTCTGGCTCTCGATGAGTTCGAGGCCGAGCGCGAAGGGATCGCGATGTTCCACGAGCAGGTCGAGAGCGTCATCGACGGCGGGGGGCGAGCGCGCGAATTCGTGACGTTCGAACCGAGCTTCGTGCTCCGGGCGATCAACGGCGTGCTGTTCGAGACACTGCGTGAGCAGGGTGGCCCGTCCGGGCACATGCGCCACGAACGGCCCCTGCAGGCCGCCGATTTCGTGGTCCGATCGCTGCTGGCCGATCAGACCCGGCTCGACGCCGTCCGGGACGTCACGCGGGCACGCCTGCACGACCTCGAGTTGGCCCGAGCCAACTGATTGCGACGCCCGGTTGTGATCCGGGCTTCCGTTTCCCTCGGTCAACAGTCTGTTGTGACAACGACGTAAAAACTTCCACCAAACAGTTCCCTATCGACCGATAGTGTCCTATCGTTCGATAGAGAGCGGGTTGTGATCTGGCCGACACCCGCAGCACCGAATTCTCTGAGAAGACCGCTGAAGGTGGAGAAATGTTGAAGAAAGCGCTCATCGCCGGCCTGGCCGGCGCCTCGATGCTGGCCCTGGCGGCCTGTTCATCGTCGGATTCGTCGACGCCGGCTCCCACCGGCCCGGCCAAAGTGGCTCCGCCCGCCATCCTGCAGGCCGGCACCTTGAAGATCTGCGCGCCCAACGACGGCACACCGCCGAACGTCTACCACGACGAATCGGGGGAACTCGTGGGCAGCGAGGTCGACCTCGGCAAGGCGCTGGCCGCCGAGATGGGACTCAAGGCCGACTTCGTCGAATCGGCATTTTCGGCGGTGATCCCCACCCTGCAAGCCAAGCAGTGCGATGTCATCATGGCGCAGCTCTACATCAAGCCGGAGCGTGAGGCCGTCGTCGACTTCGTCCCGTACGTCTACTCCGGCACCGGCATCTCGGTGTCGAAGGACAAGCCCGCCGATGTCACCGGACTCAACGACACCCTGTGCGGCAAGAAGGTCATGGTCGCGGTGGCCACCACGGCCGAGTCCCTGGCCATGGAGCAGTCCGGCAAGTGCACCGCCGCGGGCAAGGCCGAGGTCGACATCAACCGCAGCAATCAGGCGGACGTCTCGTTGCAGCAGCTGCAGAACGGGCAGGTCGATGCGTTCATGGATACCGCGGAGACGCTCGGCTACTACGCCACCAAGACCGGCGCGCGCATCCAGACAGTCGGAAAACCGTTCGGCACCATCAAGATCGGCGCCGCCACCCTCAAGGGCAACACCGCATTGCACGATGCGATCGCCACGGCGCTGACCGCACTGGAGAACAACGGGACTTACGGCAAGATCCTCGACCAGTGGGGTATGACCGACCTCAGCATCCAGAAGTAGCTCGGGAGCACCCGCATGCAATTCGATTGGCAGTTCTTCTGGAAATCATTGTTCGCACCCAGTGACGCGTTCCTGGAAGGTCTGGTGCTGACCATCGTGATCTCGATCGTCGCGATGATCCTGGCCACCGTGGTGGGCCTGGTGATCGCGTTGATGCGGCGATCACAGTTCGCCGCGGTGCGTGCCTGCGCCAGTGTGTACATCTGGGTCATCCGCGGCACCCCGCTGCTGGTGCAACTGGTCATCATCTACACGGGTCTCGCGGCGGTCGGCCTCTACCAGTTCCACGACGTGTCGCTGGTCGGCATCTCGGTGAAGGCGGCCGTGCAGGCGGCCGTCATCGGGCTGATGATCAACGAGAGCGCCTACATCGCCGAGATCATCAGGGCGGGACTGGATTCCGTACCGAAGGGCCAGTTCGAAGCGGCCGCATCGCTGGGTATGACCCCGACCCGGCTCATGCGGTGGATCATCGTCCCGCAATCCCTGCGGGTCATGGTCCCGCCGATGGGCAACTCGTTCAACGGCATGATGAAGACCACGTCGGTGCTGTCGGTGATCGGGGTCAGCGAGATGTTTCTCGTCACCCAGTCGATCAGCTCGGCCACCTTCCACACGTTCGAGATCTTCATCGTGGCGGCGATCTACTACCTGGCGCTGACCACCATCTGGACCTTCATCCAGGCCTGGATCGAGAACAGGCTGTCCCGCCAGCTCGGCATCGAACAGCGCGTGCGGATCACCCAGCGCCTGATGGGTGCACGCCGCGCGGGCGCCACCCCGACGTTGCAGGCGCACGGATGACTGTGCGAAATCAAGGAGAGCGCATGAGTGTCGGCACCGAATCCAGCGCACCGATCGTCTCGGTGCGCAACGCCTGCTGCACACTGGGCGGCCGTCGGGTCCTCGATGATGTCAACCTCGACGTCGACCGCGGCCAGGTCGTCGTGCTGATCGGTCCCTCCGGGGCGGGCAAGACGACCCTGCTGCGCTCGCTGAACCATCTCGAGGACCTGGAGAGCGGGGAAGTGCTCATCGGTGGCGAGTCGATCGCCCACGGCTCCGGTGGGCGCAAGATCGGCAAGACCGAGCTGGCGCGCCGGCGACGCGAGATCGGCTTCGTGTTCCAGCACTTCAACCTGTTCCCGCACATGAGCGCGCTGGAGAACGTGTGGAACGCGCCGGTGCGGGTACTGGGGCACCCCAAGGACAAGGCACGCGAGGATGCCCGCGCCCTGTTGGAACGAGTCGGTTTGGGGGACAAGGGCGAATCCCGTCCGAGTCAGCTCTCGGGTGGACAGCAGCAGCGGGTGGCGATCGCACGAGCGCTGGCGATGCGGCCGAAGGTGATGCTGTTCGACGAGCCCACCAGCGCCCTCGACGTGGAGATGGTCGGCGAGGTCCTCGAGGTGATGCGCGAACTCGCCCGCGACCAGATGACCATGGTGGTCGTGACGCACGAGATGCGGTTCGCCCGCGACGTCGCCGACCGAATCATCGTCATGGATGCGGGCCGCATCATCGAGGACGCACCGCCCGGAGAACTCTTCTCGAGTCCGAAAAACGAACGGACCAAAGCGTTTCTGTCCACCATCCACTAGCCGACCCATCCGACCCACCTCACGAGGAGGTAGTTCAGCTGTGCCCACCATCTCAGGGCCATCGTCATTCACCGGCGCGGTCGCCGCACCGCACGCCCTGGCCTCCGAGGCCGCCATGGGCGTCTTCCAGGACGGCGGTAACGCGATCGACGCCGCCATCACCGCCGCTGCCGTGCTGACGGTGGTCTATCCGCACAATGTCGCCCTCGGTGGTGATTTGATCGCCTTGGTGCGCACCCCGGACGGCACCGTGACGTGCATCAACGCCTCGGGATGGGCCGGGGCGGCCACCGACGCGGGGGTGATGCGAGCCCAGCACGGTCCGGCACTGCCGACCCGCGGCGCCGATACGGTCACCGTGCCCGGGGGGATCCGCGGCTGGGAGGCATTGCGCGGCTTCGGAAGCCGCCTGCCCTGGAGCCGTCTTTTGCAGCCGGCGGAACGGGCTGCCGAGGACGGAGTGCCGATCGCCGCCTCGCTGCACGCGCATCTGGCCGAACCCGAAAACGCCGATCTGCGCGGTCTCGAGGATTTCGACCGGGTGTTCTCACCCGGCGGGCGGCCGCTGCTGGGCGGTGAGGATTTCCGGCAGCCCGCATTGGCCGCGACATTCGCCGCACTCCGGAAAGGCGGTGCCGACGAGTTCTATCGTGGCGGCCTCGCCGCGCAGACCGTGCAGTATCTCCGCTCGCGAGGGTCGGTGCTGGACGCGGCCGACTTCGCCGAGTTCCAGCCCGAGATCACCGCGCCGCTGTCCGTCGACTTCCGCGGTCTCACGGTGTTCACCAGTCCGCCGAACACCCACGGCTTCCTGATGTTGCGCGCGTTGAGGGCCATCGACCAACTCGGCGTATCCGATCCGCTCGGTGCTGGGATCGCCACCTTGATGAGGATCTTCCACCACGGCAACAGGTTGCGGTCCGATCAGCTGGCCGACCCGAGGGTGACACCGGTCGACGTGGCCGAGCTGATCAACGACGACCTGGCCGCCGTCACGGCGTTCGCCGAATCCACCGAGGCGTCTCGGCCGATTCCGCGCGGCGACACCGTGGGTGTGGCCGCGGCCGACAGTGACGGCGTCGCGGTGTCGCTCATCCAGAGCGTGTACCACGCATTCGGGTCCGGTCTGATCGATCCCCAGACGGGTATCCTGTTCCACGATCGCGGTACCAGCTTCTCCCTCGACGCGCGATCACCGAATGTGCTGGCCCCGCGGAAACGCCCGCTGCACACCTTGATGCCGGTGCTGACAACGCAGAACGGCCAGACCCGCCACGTCCTGGCCACCATGGGTGGGCAGGGACAACCCCAGATCCTGACCGAGGTGCTGCTGCGGATGATGGCCGGTGCCTCTGCCGCCGACGCCGTCGCGGGGCCGCGCGCCGTCGTCGGATACCAGTCCGACGGGTGCACCGCAGATTCCGTGGTCGTCGAAACCGACCTCGAGGCCGCGGCCGCATCAGCGCTTGCGGGGTCCGGACTGACTGTCGTCGACATGCCCAGGCACACCGAGAGTCTGGGGCAGGCCAATGTGGTGTGCGTCGATCCTGACGGACCGATCACCGCGGCGACGGACCCGCGTGCCGACGGCGCGGCCGTGGTGGCGCAGTACGGCCGCCGGTGACGGTGTGACCTCGGGCCACGTCGAGTCGCGACCGTTCACGCGCCGTCACCTGCACGTCTGGCTGATGATGACGCTGACGGTGGTGACCGGATCCTTGGACGCCGTGGGCTATCTGGGGCTCGATCGTGTGTTCACCGGCAACATGACCGGCAACGTCGTCATCCTCGGCATGGGGATCGCCGCCGAGGAAGGGCTTCCGGTGGCAGGCCCGCTGATCGCGCTGCTCGGCTATGTGCTCGGGGCCGCGACGGCCGGTCGCCTGATCCGTGGCAGGACCCGCGGTTGGAGTCCGCTCATCACCGCAGTGCTGGCCGTCAATGCCACGGTGCTGGCCGGCGTGGCAACCGTACTGCTGGTGACACCCGTCCCTGGCCAGTCGTCAGGTGGCATCGCCACCGCCGCTACCATCGCCGTGGTGATGGGTGCGCAGGCCTCGATCGCGCGCTTTCTCGCGGTGACAGATATGACGACGGTGGTCGTCACGTCGACCATCACGTCCTATGCCAGCGAGACACTGTTCACGGGCGGCCTGGTGTGGTTCACGCACCGCCGATTGTGGGCGGTGCTGGCGATCTTCGCCGGAGCGCTGGCCGGCGGCTTGATGATGAAACTGCACATCAGCGTTCCGGTCTACGTGGCGGCGGGCGCCACCCTTTTCACCGCCGGGGTGGGACACCGGCGATGGGAGCGGGCGTCGGCCTGAGCCGAGATCACTTGGGGCAGTTGATGGTCACGTAGACGTTGCCCTTACCGCCCGCGGCGTCGGCATCGTCGATGTCGGTGACCGTGCACTGCGACAGCCCCACGTTCGGCACGCCGTTCTCGTACTGCAGGACGGGGTTGTACCCGGCGGCGGTGATGTCGTTGAGTGTCGCGCGCGCATTCTCCGAACCGGCGGGCGGGAGGTTGGGATCGTCGGCGTTGGCCGCGGGTGCACCGAAAACGGCGGCAATGGTGGCCGCGCCGGCCACGGTCAGAACGCCCCAGCGGATCATCGTCGCCATGCTTGGTTTCCTCTCGGAGTGGTGTGTTCTCGCGCGAGA
>CAMFLL010000061.1 GCA_945957405.1 uncultured Mycolicibacterium sp.
TGGACCACAGCGTCGACGGCGAATCCCGGGATGACGGTGCGGCCAGGATCACGGCTGATCTGGTCGGTGCTGACGATCTCCTCGGCGGACACGATGACGCGGCGGGCGGCGAGCACCAGATCAGCATCCATCAATTCGTACCCGTCGATCTGTGCATTCCCCAGCTTGTCCGCACGCTGGACGTGCACCAGCGCGACATCGGGGTTCAGGCTCGGCACCGCATTGAGCAGCTGGCCGGTGTACGGGCAGGTGATCTTGGCCAGACCGAGCTGCCGGTCGATATCGGATCCGAGCATGCTGAGGGTGGGCAGATAGGGCACCCCCATGGCGCCGGCCTTGTACCGCAATCCGATACCGAGGTGACTCCATTCTTCGAAGGTCGCGCGGCCGGTTTCGACCAGCTGCCGCAGCACCGGCGCAAGCCCCCACCCATGCCCGATGCCGACCCAGCTCGTCATGATCCGCTGCGCCATCCCGGTCGCCAGCATCAACTCGGCCTCGAAGCACGACAACGGCCGCACCATCGTCAGGCCACTGCGTCGTTGACGGAGGATCTCGATCAGCAACGCCATGGGGGTGCGGGCGTGATTGGTGCCGCCAACCCCGACCACCGCGTCGTCGGGTACCAGCCGACGGACGGCTTCTGTTGCCGTGGTGAGCTTTTCGACGGCCGGATGATCGAGTGCCTCGAGCTCGATGCGGGCGGCGGCGCTGCTCGCGGTGGCCAGCCGGGCAGTCATGGCGCCCCCACCGTCACGCCGAGCAACGGCAGGACTTCCGCAGCGCACTGCTCGACCTGATCGAGCTCGTATTCGTGCGGGATCAGGCAGATCTCCTGTACGCCGGCATCCAGGTGGGCCGCGATCTGTTCGGCGCAGTCCTCGGGTGTCCCGCAGATCGCACTGTCCGGTGTCGCACTGCTCCACTCCGGGGTGTCGAAGTAGGACGCCAGCCACGGACCGGTGCGGGCTCGCGCCGCTTCCATCGACGGCCCGATGCAGATCGGCACCTGGTTCAGCGAGTGCAGTTCGGCGGGATCCCGGCCGGCCTCCTCGGCGAATCGCCGGATCTTCGACCATGATTCGGTGAACGCCTCAGGGGTGTAGAAGTAGGTGAGCCAACCGTCACCCAGGGTGGCCGCGCGTTTCAGGACGCGGTCGACGTAGCCGCCGATCAGCACCTGCGGTCTCGGCGCAGGCTGCGGGAGCATCTTGACGCGCCGGAAGGAGAGGTCGTCCCAGGTGCCGGTGACCTCGTCGCGCGTCCACAGATCCATACAGATCTCGAGATTGCGCTCGAAGATGGCGCCGCGATTCTTGAACGAGGTACCGGTGGCGTCGAACTCCCGCTCGTACCAGCCGGCCGCGACGCCAAGGCGGAGTCGGCCGCCGGAGATCGCCTGGATCGATGCCGCCGTCTTGGCCAGCAGCGCCGGATCGCGGATCGGCAGCACCAACACCCCGGTGCCCAGCTCGATCGTCGTCGTGTGACTGGCCAACACCGCGAGCGTGGTCAACGCCTCGAGTTGGGGAAAGGGTTGTCGGCTGCCGAGGAACAGGTGGTCCCACGCCCACAGCGACGTGAAACCGAGTTGTTCGGCTCGACGAGCCGTGGTGAGCAGTTCCTCGATCCGAGGTGCTTTCTTGGCCGATGTGAAGTTCTCCACGGCCAGCCCGAATGTCGCCGGCATAAGTGTCCTCCCTGTCGATAAGGGCTGGTGAGAGGCCACGCTATTGGATTGCCACGCTCGTATCCATGTCACCGACAGCCAGCTGGTGGCTCATTATTTGTCACTGATTCACACTGCGCCGGCGCGAATCGGCCGGAACTGGATACACGTGCCCGGTACGGCCTGTGCCGCCCGGTCGACACCGGCACGCGGTACCACGCCGATCACCGGATAACCGCCGGTGACCGGCGCGTCGGCGAGGAACAGCGTGGGGCGACCTCTGGTCGGCACCTGGAGCGCGCCGACGGCGACCCCCTCGCTGGCGAGTTCACCGGACCGTCGGCGGGTGAGGTGCGGGCCGTCCAGCCGGATACCGACCCGGTCCGCGTCGGAGCTGACGACGAATCGGTGCGTGGCCAGCCGGTCGAGGGCGGTGGCGGTGAACCAGTCGTCGCGGGGACCGAGCAGCAACGGCAGTTCGATCGACGCGGACTCCATCGGTGCCACCGGAGCATGATCGGCCGCCGGCCAGTCCCCCGCCCCGTCACCGATCGCCAGGACGTCACCTGCGCTCAGTGGCGGCGTGCCGAGTTGCGCCATGGTGTCCCATGAGGCGGACCCGAGCACCGCCGCACCGGTGATCCCGCCACGGACGGCGACGTAGGTGCGCAGGCCGCAGTCCGGCGCGCCGAGGGAGACGACCTCACCCGCGCCTGCGGCGAACGCCGTGTTGACCGACTGGGCCCGCGTGCCGCAGCGCACCGCGACCGGAGCACCGGTCACCGCAATGAGAGACGTTGCTGCGAGCCGGAATTCGAGGCGGCCGAGAGTGGTCTCGATGCAGGCGGCGCCGGGCCGGTTGCCCACCAGGCGGTTCGCCAGGTCGTATGACGTGTGGTCGGCGGCCCCGGATCGGCCGACGCCGAGGTGGGCCAGACCGCATCTGCCGCCGTCCTCGAGCAGCGCCAGTACGCCGACGGAGTCGACGGTCAGGGTGGTCATCGGGTCACGTCACGGAATTCGACCAGCGCGCCGGGGCGAAGGACGGCAGGCGGATCGGCGGCGGCATCCCACAGCACCGCGTCGGTGTGACCGAGCAGCTGCCAGCCACCAGGTGATGCGCGCGGATAGACGGAAGAGAATCCGCCCGCGAGCGCGACCGCGCCGGCAGGCACCCGGACCCGGGACTCGTCGCGCCGCGGCACCCGCAGCCGCGGGTCGCCGCCGACCAGATAGGAGAACCCCGGGGCGAAACCGCAGAACGCGACGCGCCACGCGGTGCCGGTGTGGGCGGCCACCACCTGGTCGACGGTGAGCCCGGTCAGACTCGCGACATCGGCGAGATCTTCGCCGTCGTAACGCACATCGATGATGTGCCGGACGTCGTCGGTGACCGTGGGTGCCCCCGGCGTCAGGCGGGCAAGCGCCGCGCGCAGCGCCGACGTGTCGGTCAGTGCCGGGTCGATGCTCACCAGCAGCGTCGTCAGCCCGGGGACGATATCGCGCACACCGGGCACATCCGCGTCCCTGACCGCGGTGGCCCATCGATGGACGAGGTCGTTGTCACCGAGGTCGAGCAGCCATGCTTCGTCCCCGCACGGCCGCAGAACCGCCTGTGACGAGGCCGTCACCGCACCGGAACGAGTTCGACCCCCGCGGCTTCCAGCGCGGCCCGTGTCTTGCGGGCGAACTCAACGGCACCGGGCGTGTCGCAATGCACCAGCAGGGCTTCGGCGGTGACCTCGACCTCGCTGCCGTCGACGGCGGTCAGGTGACCTTCGGTCACCATCTGGACGGCCCGCGCGGCCGCTGCGTCGGCGTCGGTCAGCAGCGCGTCGGGTTCCGATCGCGGTTGCAGCAGGCCTTCGGGCGTGTACGCGCGGTCGACGAACGCTTCGGCGACCAGACGAAGGCCGGCCTCTTTGCCGAGCCGCCAGAGTTCGGTGCCGACCGGACTGAGCAGCGGCAGATCCTTGTTGAATTCCAGCGTCGCATCGACGAGCGCCTGGGCGTGCTCGGTGTTCTTGGTCGCGACGTTCCACAGCGCGCCGTGCGCGCGGATGAAGTCCACCTGGCCGCCCGCGATGCGGGCGAAGACCTCAAGGGCACCCATCTGGTACAGCAGATCGTCGCGCAGCTCGGGGCCGGGGATCGCAATGTATCTGCGGCCGAAGCCGTGCAGGTCGCGGTAGCTGACCTGGGCGCCGATCGCGACGTTGTTCTTGACCGAGATCGCGCAGGTGCGGCGCATGATGCCCGGATCGCCACCGTGGAATCCACAGGCGATGTTGGCGCTCGTGACGATGTCGAGCAGCGCATCATCGTCACCCAGGCTCCAACGGCCCAGTCCCTCACCGATATCGGTCGTCAATGCGACTTGCTTCGCCACGCGTCCTCCTGCCCTCGTACGGGTCGTCCTGGCCCAAGTATCACCGCCGCCGCAGTTGTGGAACAGCGCCGGTTACTGCGCCCCATCAGTCACCGAAACTGCCGATTTGGCGAACTGCCCACGCAGCGCGCCGCGCACCGCGCGTACCGAGGGATCGGCGACCCTGGCGCGTCGCGCCAGCGAGACGAGGGTGCGCGACATGCCCGTGTCGACGCGATGCAGCGTCGGGGCCTCCTGCCGCCCCGGCAGCACCAACCTGGGCAGCACGCTGGCCGCAGCGCCCTGCCGGACCAACAGCAGGAGCAGATCGAGGTCATACGACTCGTACTGCACGGCCGGGCGGAAACCCAGGCCCAGGCAGTGCTGGACCGCCCATGCCCTGGACGACGCGCCGACCGGCTCGAGCGCCCACGGCAGGCGGCCGCCCTGTTTGACGAGATCGGGACCGCGCAGCAGCGACTCCGCCGCCACCATCTCGAGAGGGTCGGCGCCGAGCACCTCGCGGTCGGCGTGGCGGGGCGGAGTCGGGTCGGAGCCCGGATACTCCTCACTCACGACGAGGTCGAAATCGCCACTGAGCAGCGCGGGAACGGCCACTTCCGGTTCGGATTCGACCAGCTCGACCCGAAGCCCGGGGTGCCGCTGCTGACAGTCGAGCAGGGCGGGCACCAGCGCCCTTGCGGCACTGCCGAAGGCGGCCACCCGGCAGGTACCGCTCGGCGGCTCTTCACTCGACCGCAGTTCCGCCTGCGCCAGTTCGAGCGCGGCGATGATGTCGGCGCCACGCTCGGCGAGCCGACGGCCCGCATCGGTCAGCCGCACCCCCCGACCGACTCGCTCGAGCAACACCGCACCGGCTTCACGTTCCAGTAGCGCCAGCTGCTGGGAGATCCCGGACGGGCTCATGTGCAGCGCGTCAGCCACCGCCGCGATGGTCCCGCGGTGGCTCAACTCGACCAGGAAACGTAGCCGACGGACATCGAGCACGCCTGCGATTCTACGGAAACACTTCACTACCGCTGCCGGATTGACGGCAGCAATCGGTGATGTTGCATCAGCGATGAGCTACCTACAGTTCCGAACCAGGAGGTGTGCTGTGCAGACGATCGAGCAGTATCTGCCGAATCCCCGCTGGAATCCGGGTCGGCCCGCCGAGCCACGCGAGACCAAGGAGGTGCGCCGGTTCCACGAGGGGCTGCGTGACTACGCGGTGACGCCGTTGGTGTCGCTGCCGACGGTCGCCGCCGAACTCGACCTTGGAACCGTTCTGGTCAAAGACGAGTCGCTGCGGCTCGGATTGCCCGCGTTCAAGATGCTCGGCGCGTCGTGGGCTGTGCACCGCGCACTCGGCAACGGCGCCACGGGCGGGCGCCGGCTGGTGACCGCCACCGACGGGAACCACGGCAGGGCCGTGGCTCGGATGGGCGCGCTGCTCGGGTTACCCGCCACGATCGTCGTACCGCGTGGCGTCTCCGAACGCGCCATCGACCTGATCCGCGCCGAGGGTGCGCAGGTGCGGGTGCTCGACGTCCCCTATGACGAGGCGGTGCGACAGGCCGCCGAACTGGCCGACGCCGACCCTGACGCGCTGTTGGTGCAGGACACGTCGTGGCCGGGGTACGAGGACGTGCCGCAATGGATCGTCGACGGCTACGCGACGTTGTTCGACGAGGCTGCCGACCAGGCCGCCGAGCTCGGCGCGGGGATCGACCTGGTGGCGGTTCCGGCCGGTGTTGGCTCGCTTGCCCATGCCGCTGTGCTGTTCGGCCGCTCGCAGCCGCACTGCCGGATCGTTGCGGTGGAACCCGATGTGGCCCAATGCATCAGGGCCAGCCTTGCGGCCGGTGCACCGACCACCGTACCCACCGGCGAGACCAGCATGGCCGGGTTGAACTGCGGAACGCCCTCCTACCTCGCGTGGCCGGACCTGGACCGGGGCCTGGCCGGCGCCGTCGTGGTCGACGACGCCGCCACCGCTTCTGCGGTCACCGACCTGACGGGCCTCGGTGTCGACAGCGGTCCGTGCGGCGCGGCGAGCCTGGCCGCCCTTCGCGTGCTGGCCGCCGAACCGGCCCGCAGCCAACTCGGGTTGAGTGGCGCGTCGTCGGTGCTGCTGCTCAACACCGAGGGCGCAGGCGCGTCGGGGTGAGCGAGGTCAGGGCAGCGACCGAATGGCCTGCGGCAGTTCGCTGATCGTCACAACCGGGCGCAGCGCGGCGGGCCGCCCCACATAGATCGCCGCCATCCCGACGGCGCGGGGCCCCTCGACGTCAGCCTGCCAGTTGTCCCCCACGAAGACGGCGTCGCGCGCCCGGATACCACAATCGCGTAACGCGGTCTCGAAGATGGCCGGGTGGGGTTTACGCCAGCCGACAGCTACCGAGGTGATCACCCGGTCGATCGTGGTGTCGAAACCGAATCGTCGGACCAACCGTGGGACCAGCGCCGGGTCATGGGTGTTGCTGACGATCACGAGCCGGTGATCTGTGGCGAGGTCCGCCAAGCATTTTCCGGCACCGTGCGCCGGTGTAACGCCCTGTGTCCAGGCATCCAGATATTCGGCGATGAGCGTGTCGATCGCATCGGCGCACAGTGGTGGCGCCCCGATCGACCGCCAGTATCGTTGCACCACTTGACGCATGGAGAACTCGCGGCCCGTCCGCTCGGCACCGTCCTCGAGGTCGTCCCAGGCGCGCTGCCAGCGCGCGTCGACCTCGTCGCGCCCAACCGGAGCTCCGAAGCGCCGCGCGAAGGCCAGCGGCGCATTCTCGGCCGGGTGCACGGCGGCGTCATAGTCGACGAGGGTGCCGAAGAAGTCGAAGAACACATGTGTCGCCACGCCGCCTCGCCTCCGTCCGCCGGTCCCCTGTCAGTGCAGCACAGGAACCCGGATGCGGTCAGGATGGGCGTACAGATTCATGCTGTCACCGCGGAGGAATCCGACCAGGGACAGCCCCGACTCCTTGGCCAGGTCCACGGCAAGGGAGGATGGCGCAGAAACCGCGGCGAGCACGGGAATACCGCCCATCACCGCCTTCTGCGCCAGCTCGAAGGACGCCCGGCCGCTGACCATCAGGATCGATCCGGTGAGCGGGACCAACTGTCGTTCGACGGCCCAGCCGATCACCTTGTCGACGGCATTGTGCCGGCCGACGTCTTCGCGCACGACCAGCAGTTCGCCTGCCGCGGTGAACAATCCGGCCGCATGCAGCCCGCCGGTGGTGTCGAATGCCTTCTGCGCGGCGCGCAGGGTGACGGGCAGCCCGGCGATCACCGTGCTGTCGACCCGCACCGGGTCGTCCACGGGGCTGTGGCGCGTGCGCGCGACGATGGCGTCCAGCGACGCCTTACCGCACACGCCGCACGACGAGGTGGTGTAGAAGTTCCGCTCGATCCCGGTTTCGGGCAGGGCGAGGCCGTCCGCCAGCGACACATCGAGCACGTTGTAGGTGTTCGCACCGTCCTCACCGCGCCCGTTGCAGTAGCGCACCGCGGCAATGTCGTCACGGCCGCCGATGATCCCCTCGGTCAGCAGGAATCCCTGCGCCAGTTCGACGTCGGCGCCCGGGGTGCGCATGGTCACCGCCAGTGGCCGGCCGTTGACACGTATCTCGAGGGGCTCCTCGACAGCGACGGTGTCCGGAGCAGTGCGGTACTCGGTGCCGTTGATCCGATGTATCCGCGTGCGGGCGGTGACCCGTCCCATCAGATCCGGCGTTCGAGTCTGATGGTGACGGCCTTGGAGACCGGGGTGTTCGAGCCTTTGGCGACGTGGTCGAGCGGGATGAGCGGATTGGTCTCGGGGTAGTACGCCGCGGCGTTACCCCGCGGCGTCGCGTACGGCACCAGCCGGAAGTCCTCGGCGCGCCGTTCCTCGATACCAGCGGCCGTGGGCCATTCCGACACGAGATCGACCCGGTCTCCGGCAGTGAATCCCGCATCGGCGATGTCATCGGGGTGCACGAAGATCACGCGCCGACCACCCTTGACGCCGCGGTAGCGGTCATCCAGACCGTAGATCGTGGTGTTGTACTGGTCGTGGCTGCGCATGGTCTGCAGCACCAGCCGACCGGGTGCGACGGGCACCCACTGCAGCTCGTTGACCACGAAATTGGCCTTGCCGGTGTGCGTTTCGAAGCGACGTTCGTCGCGCGGCGGGTGCGGGAGGACGAAGCCGTCGGGTTGGCGGACACGCTTGTTGAAATCGGCGAAGCCGGGCACCACCCGCGAGATCGCGTCCCTGATGGTGTCGTAGTCGGCGGCGAACCGGGCCCATGGCACCTGGTGCGCGGGCCCGAACAGAGCCGCTGCCAGCCCGCACACAATGCCCACCTCGCTGCGCAGGTGCTCGCCGACGGGTTTGAGCCCACCACGCGAGAGGTGCACCACCGACATCGAATCCTCAACCGTGACCACCTGCTTACGGCCGTCGACGACATCGCGGTCGGTGCGGCCCAGCGAGGGCAGGATCAGCGCGGTCCGCCCGGTGACCAGATGGGAGCGGTTCAGTTTGGTCGACACCTGCACGGTGAGCGAACACTGACGCAAGGCCGCTTCGGTGACCTCGGTGTCCGGCGTCGCGGAGGTGAAATTACCCCCCATCGCCATGAACACCGACACCCGCCCGTCACGCATGGCGCGGATGGTGTCCACGGCGTCATAACCGTGTGCGCGGGGGCTGGTGATCCCGAATTCGGTGTCCAGCGCCGCCAGGAACGACTCCGGCACCTTCTCCCAGATTCCCATGGTCCGGTCGCCCTGGACGTTGGAATGCCCGCGCACTGGACAGACACCGGCACCCGGCTTGCCGATCATGCCCTGCAGCAGAAGCAGATTCGTCGCGTCCTGGATGGTCGCCACACCGTGGGTCTGCTGTGTCAAGCCCATCGCCCAGCACACGATGGTCTTCGACGACGCGATCAGTGCCGCCGCAGTGGAGTCGAGCTGCTCGCGGCTCAGCCCGGTTGCGGCCACCACGGTGTCGAGGTCCACTGCACGGATGTGCGCGGCGTACTGCTCGTAGCCGGCGCAATGCTGATCGATGAACGCCCGGTCCAGCACCGTGCCCGGTGCCCGGTCCTCGGCTTCGAGTAGCAGTTTGGCCAGCCCCTGGAACAGCGCCTGATCGCCGCCGACGCGAATCTGCAGGAAGTCGTCGGCGATGGCCACGCCGTCCCCGACTACGCCGTGGACTTTCTGCGGGTCCTTGAAGCGCAACAGCCCGGCCTCGGCCAAGGGGTTGATCGCGATCACCCTGGCGCCGTTGGCTTTCGACTTCTCCAGCACCGACAGCATGCGCGGGTGGTTGGTGCCCGGATTCTGCCCGGCGATCAGGATCAGGTCGGCGTCCTCGAGATCGGTCACCGAGACCGAACCCTTGCCGATGCCGATGCTCTCCGACAGCGCCGTGCCGGACGACTCGTGGCACATGTTCGAGCAGTCGGGCATGTTGTTGGTGCCGAAGCTGCGGATCAGCAACTGATAGAGGAACGCGGCCTCATTCGAGGTGCGCCCCGAGGTGTAGAACGCGGCTTCATCGGGGGACGCCAGTGCGCGCAGTTCCTCGGCGATCAACGCGAACGCCGCATCCCAGCCGATCGGCTCGTAGTGGGTGGCGCCGGGCAGCAGCACCATCGGATGGGTGAGCCTGCCCTGCTGCCCCAGCCAGTAATCGGTGCGCCCGAGCAGATCCGCCACCGCATGGGTGGCGAAGAACTCCGGCCCCACCCGTCGCGTGGTGGCCTCCTCCGCGACGGCTTTGGCGCCGTTCTCGCAGAACTCGGCATGCTTGCGGTGCCCGGGGGTTTCCGGCCACGCACACCCGGGGCAGTCGAACCCGTGGCGCTGGTTCAACCGTGCCAGTGTGCGCGCGGTTCGCACCGTGCCCATCTGCTCGAGACCGCGTCGCAGCGACACCAGCACGGCAGGGACACCCGCGGCGTAGGACTTCTCGTGCGTGACGATGACGTCGTCCTCGTCGAATTCATACCGGTCGACGACGCTGCGGCCTGCCATGCTCACCTTTCGAAGCCCGGCCCTTCGCAATCGGGCTCGCCCCGACCGTAGAAGTGTTTCCACCTGGCGACAAGTGATTGCTCATGACGATCTGACATGCTGTGATAGTCGAGATCTATCACGAAGGAATCCACCTACACGGGAGCCGTGGCTGCCCCATGCACGCCGACGTACTCATCCATCAACTCGAGTACCTGGTCGCTTTGGCCAGGGAGCGCCACTTCGGCCGGGCGGCAGCGGCCTGCCACGTCAGCCAGCCCACCCTGTCGGTGGCCATCCGCCGCCTCGAGCGCGAACTCGGCGTCGTCATCGTGCTTCGCGGCCGCCGGTTCGAGGGTTTCACCGACGAGGGCAGCAGGATCGTGGCCTGGGCGCACCGCATCATCGCCGAACGGGACGAGTTGCTGACCGATGTCGAGCGCATGCGCGGACGGCTCACCATCACAGCGCGCATCGGTGCGATCCCGACCTCGGTTCCGGCCAGCCCGCTGTTGACCGCGCGGTTCCTCCACGACAATCCCGCCGCGTCCATTCGGATCGAGGCACTGTCGTCGCGTGAGATCGGACGACGGTTGGCCGAATTCGAGATCGACGCCGGCCTGACGTATCTCGATGAGGACACCCCACCGGGCTGCCGCCACGTCCCCCTCTATCAGGAGCGCTATGTGCTGCTTGCACCGGCCGACCACGCCGTGATGCGCGACGCCACGGTCAGCTGGGCCCAGGCCGCTGCGTTGCCGATGTGCACGTTGACGCCGGACATGCGCAACCGAAGGATTCTCGACGCCGGCATGGCCGCCGACGGGGTGCGCTTCCATCCCGCCGTCGAGGCGGACACCGTCGGCGCGATCTTCGCGCACATCAGCACCATGCGCATGGCCACCATCGCCGCACACGCCTGGTTGCACGCGTTCGGGGTGCCCGCCGGCTTCGCGGTCCGGCCGATGGTCGAGAACGGGATCAGGCCCACTGTCGGGCTGATCACGTTGGAGCGTGAACCCGACTCGACGGCGGCCAAGGCTTTGATCTCCGCGGCCGCTCAGTCAGGTATCGCAGATGCCGTCGACAGCGCGCTGCGGGAGAATCTCTGACGCTAGAGGGCCGGCCCCTCGGCAGCACCCTGCCGCGGGCCCGTCAGGTTGTCGGGCTGCATGATCTCCTCGAGCTGAGAGGCTGTCAGCAGGCCGCGGTCGAGCACCAGAGAGGCGATATCAGAACCGGATTCGAGCGCGTCGGCGGCCAACCGCGTGGCGGCTTCGTACCCGATATAGGGATTGAGTGCCGTCACCAGACCGATGGATCGGTCGACCATGGCGCGCATGTGGGCCGCGTTGGCCGTGATCCCGACCACGCAGCGGGTGCGCAGCGTGTCGCATGCCGCCGTCAGATGCGCCATCGATTCGAACAGGCTGTGCGCGATGATCGGTTCGAAAGCATTGAGCTGCAACTGTCCGCCTTCGGCGGCCAGGCTGATCGCGATGTCGTTGCCGATCACCTCGTATGCCACCTGGTTGACCACTTCGGGTATCACCGGGTTGACCTTGCCCGGCATGATGCTCGAACCAGCCTGTACCGGTGGCAGATTGATCTCGCCGAGGCCGGCGCGCGGACCCGACGACAACAGCCGGAGATCATTGCAGATCTTCGACAGTTTCACCGCGGTACGTTTGAGCACGCCGGACAGCTGCACGAACGCGCCCACATCCTGGGTGGCCTCCACCAGGTTCGACGCGGTGACCAACGGCAGTTCGGTGAGCAGGCGCAGTTCCTCGCACGCCGCCTCGGCATAACCCCGGTGCGCGTTGAGACCCGTGCCGATCGCGGTGCCCCCGAGGTTGATCTCGGCGACCAGCAGAGCAGCCTCACCGAGTCGGTCGGCGTCCTCCCCCACCATCACCGCGTAACTGCCGAACTCCTGACCCAGCGTCATGGGCACCGCATCCTGGAGCTGTGTGCGGCCCATCTTCAGATGCCCACCGAACTCGATCGCCTTGTCGGCGAACGCCGTCACGAGCTCGCCCATCGCCAACCGCAGCCGGTGGACCGCGAACTGGACCGCGACCTTGACCGCCGTCGGATAGACATCGTTGGTGCTCTGACCCATGTTGACGTGTTCGAGCGGGTGCAGGTAGGTGTATTCGCCCCGACGGTGCCCGAGAAGTTCCAGCCCGCGGTTGGCGATCACCTCGTTGGCGTTCATGTTGGTCGACGTCCCGGCACCGCCCTGGATGACGTCGACGACAAACTGATCGTGCAGTGCACCGGACTTGATCTCCTCGCATGCCGCCGCGATGGCGTCGGCCCGCTCGGCACTGAGCAACCCCAGCCGGTGGTTGGCGCGGGCGGCGGCCAGTTTCACGCACGCCAGCGCGACGATCAATTCGGGGTAACGCGAGATCGGCATCCCCGTGATCGGAAAGTTGTCCAGGGCGCGTGCCGTGTGCACGCCGTAATACATCGTGTCGGGCACCTCGTAGTCACCGAGCAGATCGTGTTCGACCCGGTACTCCGCCGCGGTCATCGCGCGCTACCGTTCGCCGCGTCGATGAGGCGTTGGCATGTCACCGGGTCGGACGCCGCGTCCAACAAGGTCAGGGCCAGCGCCCGGGCCCCGTCCACCGCCGCCCGGTCCGCCGCGGATGACACTGCGGCATCGGCGAATTCGCGTTGGTGATTGACCGCAGGCAACGAGTCGATCCCGATGTAGGGATGGATGGCCGCGATCTCCTGGGACACGTTGCCCATATCGGTGGAGGCGCGGTTCATCAACGAGTCCGACCCCGAGCTGAAGCGTCTGCCCAGTTGCTCGGCCCGCCGGACGTAACCGTCGAGCAGACCTTCGTCGGTGCGGAACTCGGCATAGGGCTTGCTTTCCGGTGTCACCGTCAATTCGCATCCGGTGGCCAATGCGCCGGCCTCGAAGCACCTGTTGATGCGCTGCTCGAAATCGGCCAGCTCCGCCAGCGTGCCTGCCCGCACGTACCACCGCCCTTCGGTTTGCTGCGGAATGGCGTTGGGGGCCTCACCGCCGTTGGTCATCACCCCGTGCACCCGCACGTCGTGCGGGAACTGCTGGCGCAGCAGGCCGATGGCCACCTGCGCGATGGTGAAGGCGTCCGCGGCATTGATCCCGCGGTCGGGATAGGCCGCCGCGTGGGCGGCCTTGCCCTCATACCGAATATGGCTGTGCGACACCGCGTACGGCTGCGCCCGCGCGACGTCGACGGGGCCGGGATGCACCATCGCCGCGGCGTGCACCCCGGTGAACCCACCCCGCTCGAGCATCTCGATCTTTCCGCCGCCGCCTTCTTCGGCCGGGGTGCCGAACACCGTCAGCGTGATACCGAGATCATCGACCAACGGCGCCAGCGCGAGGGCGGCACCGGTCGAGATGGCGGAAATGATGTTGTGCCCGCAGGCATGTCCGAGACCGGGCAGTGCGTCGTATTCGGCGCACAATGCCAGATGCAGCGGGCCGCTGCCGCGGCGCGCGGCGAAAGCGGTCGACAGGCCGGTGTAATTGTCCTCGACCGTGAAACCGGCGTCAGCGAGGTCGCCGGCCACCCGGGCGCACGAACGCACTTCCTCCCAGCCGATCTCGGGGTGCGCGTGCAGATCGTGGGACAACGCGAGGATCTGTTCGGCGGTGCGGCCGCAGACCGAGTCGACAGCATCCTCGAGCGCGGTACTCACAGGTCCCCCGGAACCCCGTAGGAGGGTGCGACAGTGGGGTCGAGGCCGCGGATCCGGTAGTCCCGCTTCTGGGGTTCCCAGACGGTCCACAGCCGCCGTAGTTCACCCACCGGGTCGTCGTGCCAGTCCACCCGCAGATCGGTCACCGGCCACGGAACGTCCTCGGTGACCTGCAGGCCGGCCGAGTGCACCGGCCCCGCTTCCCCGCCGGCGTCGATCGCGGCCGTCAGACCGTCGAGGAGTCGCTGTTCCAGCGTGGGCGCGGCCGAGTTGGCATACCCGGACAACAAGGACTCGATGACCCGCTCGTCGCGCAGCATGTTGCCCGCGGCGGCGGCGTTCTCGGCGCTGACCTCATGCCGGATGCCCAGCGCCCTGGTGCCCGTGTGCACGCGCGCAGCGCCGGTGCTGTCCACCACCATCAGCTGACGGTACTCGGGAAACTGGTCGGCGGCGACGGCCGCCTCCAACGCCGCCTGGGCCCCCGCCCCGTCGGCCAACGCCGCCAACGCCACGGCTCCCAGATGGGGGTTCGTGACGTTCTGGCTGGCGACGGCACCCACTCCGGCCCTCAGATGTACGCACCGGGAGGCGACGGCCGGGCTGGACGAGCAGATCACCATGCCGAACGCGGCCCCGAAGGTGTCCCGGTGGCGCACCACGAGCGACAGCGTCATGACGCGCCGCCCGGCGCGCTGATCACCGCGGTGGCATCGATCTCGACCAGCCATTCGGGGCGGGCGAGTGCTTCGACGACCAGGCCGGTGGACACCGGGTAGACACCCTTGAGCCACCGACCCATGACCCGGTAAACCGTTTCGCGGTAACGAATATCGGTCAGATAGACCGTCACCTTGACGATGTCCTCGAGGCGGCTGCCGGACTCGTCGAGCAGCATCGCGATGTTGCTCATCGCCTTCTCGGTCTGCGCCTCGACGTCGCCGATACCCACCGATTCGCGGGTATCGAGGTCCTGACCGATCTGGCCCCGCAGATACACCACACCGCCGGCGACCACTGCCTGGCACAGATCGTTGTCCAGGTTCTGCTCGGGGTAGGTGTCCTTGGTGTTGAAGGGCCGAATACGCGTGTGCGTGGGCACCAGATGTCCTCTCTCAGTGGGTTACCAGTTCGGGGGCCGGGTAGGCGAGGTAGCTGCGCTGGATCGCGATCTGATCGGCGAGATATTTGGCGTCGTGCCACACACCCCAGATGAAGCTCGACCCGCGCCGTGACTGCCACGGCAGGCCGAGGAAATAGATGCCGGGCTCGCGGGAGACACCGCGCTGGTGTTCGGGCTTACCGTTCTGGTCGAATGCGTCGACCTCGAGCCAGCCGAAGTCGAAGGCGAACCCCGTGGCCCAGATGATCGACGTCACGCCGGAGTCGGCGAGATCGAGTTCGCGCAGCGGAGTGCTCATGCACTCGGGGTCCGGGCCGAAGTGGCGGGCCTGGGGTTCCTCAGGCAGGTCGAGGCCATTGCGGGCGACGTAGGCGTCGGCTTCGTCGAGCATCGACAGATAGTTGGCGTCACCGTTGTCGATATTGGCCCTCAGGTCGTCGGCGAACCGCATCACGCCGTCCTCGAACGGGCCCGCCAGGCCGGTCAGGGTGACACCGGTGGCGGCAAGGGCACGGAAGTCGACGGTGTGCCCGCCGTCCGCTCCACTCACCGCAATGGTCACGTGCTCGGCCCCCTTAGGGGGTGCTGCCATGTCCCACTTGCCGAGAACGCCCAGCCACCAACAGAAGTCGCGGCCACGGTAGCTGCGGGGCGGCCGGTCGTGCGGTCCGACCGCGAGGTAGACCTGCCTGCCCGCCTGCTGGAGTTCGTCGGCGATCTGCACGCCAGAGGAGCCCGCTCCGACGACCAGTACCGCGCCGGCGGGTAACTGCTCAGGGTTGTGGTAGGCGCTCGAGTGGATCTGGTGCAGCCCGGCGCTTTCCGGCACGACGGGCGGGATGACCGGTTTCTGGAATGCTCCGGTGGCCGCGACGACGTAGCGCGCGTCGATCGGCCCGGCAGAGGTCTCGACACGAAAACCGATCTGCCCCTCACGTTTTCGGACCGACATCACCTCGACGCCGGTGCGGATCGGAGCATCGAACTTCTCCGAGTAGGCCACGAGGTAGTCGGCGACCTGATCCTTGGTGGCGAAGGCGTCGGGCGGGATGTCGAAATCCTGGCCGGGGAACCGGTCGTGCCACGCGGGCCCGTTCGCCACCAGGGAATCCCACCGCCATGACCGCCAACGTTCCGCGATGCGGTCGCGCTCGACAACCAGGTGCGGCACGCCCTGTGCGCTGAGATGCTCGCTCATCGCGATACCGGCCTGACCGGCGCCGACGACGAGGACCTCGACCTCTTGGCTCGACATTTCAAACCTCCACTGCTTGGCATACTCGCTCGCGGTTCAATAGTTCAACCACCAACTAGATCTGTACAGCGCATAGATTCGATGTTTGACATCGGTAGAACCGATTTAGAAGGCCGGCCCGTCGCCGAACAGGTTGCGACACAGTTCGGCGACGACACTCGCGCGTCGGGTCGGCCGCGCCGCCACCGCGTTGAGCAGGACGACGGTGAGGCTGGGCGGCGCACCGCTGATCGGAATGGCGGCCACGGCGTGACCGTCGAGTGCGGTGGGCACGGCGGCGCGCAGATTCAGCACGGTGTAGCCCAGTTCGCGGCCCACCAGTGCACGGCAGGTTTCGACGGTTGTGGACCGGTAACGCACGTCGGGCTCCACGCCCGCCGCGGCGAACACGCCCTGGAAGTACTCGCGACTGTGCGGAAGATCGAGCAACACCATCGGCTCGTCGGCCAGCTCGGTCAGGTCCACCGCATCACGCCCGGCGAGGGGATGATTTCCGGACACCAGCACGTAGGGCGGCAGGGTGAACAGCGGCCACCGTTTCAACCGCGGATCGTCAACCAGGTCATAACCGATGCCGAGTTCGAAGGTGCCGTTGGCGACGCCTTCGGCGAGGTCGGCGAGGTCCACCTCGGTGGTCTGCAGATGCAGGTTCGGCATCGTCTCCGCCGCGGCCGCCAGCAGTGTGGGCAACAGGTACGGCGCGACCACCTGAAAGCAGCCGATCGACAGATTTCCGCTCAGTGAGGTGCCGAGTCCCTGCGCGACTGAACGCAGGTCTGCCGCCGAGGCGAGCAGCTGCCGGCTGGCGACCAGCATCTCCTTACCCGCCGGCGTCAGGCTGATCCCCCTGGCGTGATGGCGCACGAGAAGTTGTACCGACAGGGCGCCCTCGAGATCGGCCAGCGCCGCCGACATGGCCGATTGCGAGAGGTGTACGGCGGCGGCGGCCTTGGTGACGCTGCCCGCTTCGGCCACCGCGACGAAGTATTCGAGCTGCCGCAGCGTGTAGTCCGCCATCGCCCACCTCCCGTATCAGGAAAATCGATCTTAAGGTTCGGAAAGACCGGCTGTACAGATGCTTGCCGTCGTTGCAGTGTTGAACAGATCACAACAGGTGACAGCTCACAAAGCCCATCCAGTCAGGAGTCGATATGGGATCACCAGTGGGGCCGAGCGACGGAATCGCCGCGCAGCATTCGTTCTTGACGCCCGGCCAGGCCGATCCGTCGGCCACCGGCATGCACTTCCAGCGCTCACTGCGCCGGCTCGACGTGCCGGTGATGATCCTGTCGGCCATGATCAGTCTCGACATGGTCGGTGAGATCTCGTCGTTCGGCGGCGAGACCTTCACCTGGCTGCTCGTCCTCGGCGTCTTGTGGATGGTGCCGTACGGCCTGCTCACCGCAGAACTCGGGAGCGCCTTCGCCACCGAGGGCGGGCTGTACGAATGGGTCAAGAGCGCCTTCGGCCGCCTGCCAGGCTCCCTGGCCACCATCATGTACTGGTCGATCAACCCGCTGTGGATCGGCGGCTCGCTTGCCTTCATCTCTACCGAGGCGTGGAGCACCTACATCTCCCCGGTCGAGTCCGGCACCCTCGGTGATTACCTTTTCAAGGCAGTCTTCGTACTGGCCTCGACGGCCATCACCCTGGTGTCACTCGAGCGGTGCCGGGTGATCTTCAAGGTCGGCACCTACGCAAAACTGTTGCTGGCCTTGATCTTTCTCGCCACCACGGTGCTCTACGGCATTCAGAACGGGTTCAACGGAGTCGGGACGCTGACCTGGTCGCCGACCATGACGGGATTCCTGGCGCTCGTCCCGCTGCTGCTGTTCTCACTGGTCGGGTTCGAGGTTCCGAGCCAGGCCGGCGACGAGATGGAGAATCCGCAACGCGACGTGCCCCGCGGTATCGCCGCCGGCGGGTCGATCGGCTTGCTGGCGTACGCCTTGCCGATCCTTGCGCTGCTGCTGGTGCTGCCGCCCGAGAAGATCACCGGCATCGCCGGATTCATGGCCGCCGTCGAGACGGTGTTCGGCATCTACGGCACCGCGGGTGCGGTGCTGGTCAAGGTCGCCGTCGTCGGTTTCATCGTGACACTCGGAATCACCGGTGCCACTTGGGCGCTGGCCGCCAACCGCGCTCTCGCGGTGGCATCGGCCGACGGCGCGTTCTTCCCCTTCTTCGCGAAATTCGACACCAAGCGTCAGACCCCGGTCCGGATCGGCGTCTTCACAGGTGCGGTGTCCCTGGCATTCATGATCGCCGGCGTCATCTTCTCCGCGGGTGACAGCGCCGCAACGTTCGGAGTGGTGCTCTCGATCACCATCTCGACATCGTTGATCGCCTACCTGTTCGTCTTCCCCGCCGCCCTGCGCCTGCGCCGCACCCACGCCCACATACCGCGTCCCTACCGGGTGCCCGGCGGCCGGGTGGGCATGGCCGTGGTCGCCGGCCTCACCACCTTCTGGGCCGCGCTGGGCACCTGGGTCGCAGTCTTCCCCGGCACGCTGGAACCGCTGTTCGGCCTCGACTACGACTTCCTCGACAACTGGGGTGTCACCCAGCTGCGGTTCGAGGTCTTCACGCTGGGGACCCTGGCGGTACTGACGATCATCGCGGTCGCCGGCTACCTCACCGGCCGCAGTGCCGACACCTCGGTCGACGACCAGACCATCAGTCCAGTACACAACTCGTAGGCGCCACCGGCGCCGGCTACAGGAGAACATCATGCGAGATCCCCGTTACGACATCCTCTTCGAACCAGTCCAGATCGGCCCCGTCACGGCGCGCAACCGCTTCTATCAGGTGCCGCACTGCAACGGCATGGGTTACCGCGACCCGTCCGGCGAGGCATACATGCGCCGCGTCAAGGCCGAGGGCGGCTGGGCAGTGGTCTGCACCGAGCAGGTCGAGATCCACGCGAGCTCCGACATCGGCCCGTTCATCGAACTGCGCATCTGGGACGACGAGGATCTACCTGCCATTGCGCGCATCGCCGACAAGATCCATGAAGGCGGCGCGCTGGCCGGAATCGAGTTGGCGCACAACGGCCTCAACAGCCCCAACCTGATCAGCCGGGAGACCCCGCTGGCACCGCAGAACCTGCCGGTGGCCACGTTCTCCTACGATCCCGTGCAGGCGCGGGCCATGACCAAGGCCGATATCGCCAACATGCGCCGTTGGCACCGCGCCGCGGTCCGCCGGTCGCTGCAGGCCGAGTACGACATCGTCTACGTCTACGCCGGCCATGCGCTCGGTGGTCTGCACCACTTCCTGTCGCCGCGGTACAACAACCGCACCGACGAGTACGGCGGCAGCCTGACCAACCGGGTCCGACTCCTGCGTGAGGTGCTCGAAGACTCCCGCGAAGAGGCCGACGGCAAGGCCGCCATCGCCTGCCGGATCACCATCGACGAACTGATCGGCGACGCAGGCATCACCAGGGCCGAGATCGAGGACGTCATCGGCATGATCGGCGAGCACCCCGACCTGTGGGACTTCGTGCTGGGCAGCTGGGAAGACGATTCGGTGACGTCGCGCTTCGGCCCCGAGGGCGAGCAGGAACCCTACGTCCGTGGCCTCAAGCAATTGACCACCAAACCCGTTGTGGGCGTGGGGCGTTTCACCTCTCCGGACATGATGGTCCACCAGGTCAAGAGCGGCATCCTGGACATGATCGGCGCCGCGCGGCCCTCGATCGCCGATCCGTTCCTGCCGCGCAAGATCGAGACCGGCGACCTGGAAGACATCCGCGAGTGCATCGGCTGCAACATCTGCGTGTCCGGTGACTTCACGATGTCTCCCATCCGCTGCACACAGAACCCCACCATGGGCGAGGAATTCCGCCGCGGCTGGCACCCCGAGCGCATCAGCGTGAAAGCCTCCGACTCGCACGTGCTGGTGGTCGGCGCAGGCCCCGCCGGTCTGGAAGCGGCACGCTCGCTCGGCAACCGCGGTTACACCGTGAGCCTGGCCGAGGCCACTCGCGCACTCGGCGGACGCGTCGAGCAGGAAGCCAAACTTCCCGGCCTGTCGGCATGGATCCGCGTGGTGGACTACCGCGTCCAGCAGATCAACAAGCTCGACAACATCGACGTGTTCATGCAGAGCGAGATGACCCCTGACGACATCATCGACAACGACTTCGACCATGTCGTCGTCGCCACCGGTGCGCACTGGCGCGCCGACGGTGTGGGCCGTTGGCACACCCATCCCGTCGAGATCGCCGAGGACGCCGACGTGCTGACCCCGGATGCCGTCATGGCCGGGGTGCGCCCGCGCGGGCACCACGTCGTCCTGTTCGACGACGACCACTACTACATGGGTGGTGTGCTGGCCGAGCTGCTGGCCAACCAGGGCTTCGACGTCACCCTGGTGACCCCGTCGGCGCACGTGTCGGAGTGGACCCGCAACACCATGGAAGTGATGCGCATCCGCAAGCGCGTCATCCGCGCCGGCGTCACGGTGCGCACCAACACCACCGTCACCCGCATCGGATCCGACGGCGTCGGTACCGCGTGCGTGTTCACCGGGGACGAAGGGCATCTGCCCGCGGACTCCGTCGTCCTGGTCACCGCCCGACTGCCCGAGAACCGGCTCTTCGACGCGCTGCTGGCCCGTGAATCCGAGTGGGAACAAGCCGGACTCAACAGCGTCCAGGCAATCGGTGATGCGTGGGCGCCCTCCACGATCGCGGCCGCGGTGTGGTCGGGTCACCGGTTCGCCGAGGAATTCGAGGGACCGTCGACCGTCGATATCCCGTTCCGCCGCGAGGTGACGGGCCTGTGTCCCGAACCGGACCGGCTGCTGCCCATCATGCCCGTCGAACCCGCCCGCAACTGAAGAGACAGGAATCCCACGATGACAGACCTGCAGAGCATTGCCGACGTGCAACGCATTCCCACCGGCGAGACCGCGGTGTCAGCCATGACGCCGTGCGCCTACGTGACCCCGGAGTCGCTGCGTGAAGGCGATCCCCGGGAGTCGGACCTCACCCACCTGTCCAGCGCCGACACCAAATTCACGGTGGGCTCCTGGCGCGCCGAACCCTATTCCGAGTACATCGAGTCCTACCCGGGCGACGAGTACGCCCGTGTGCTCGAGGGATCGGTGACCCTGACCGGCGATGACGGTGTGGCCCAGACATTTTCGGCCGGTGATGCCTACACGATGCGTCGCGGATGGTGCGGCGAGTTCCGTGTCACCGAGACGCTGACCAAGCAATTCGCCCTGTACATCCCCTGAACACCCCGAAGGAGACCAGGTGACCTCCGTCATCGACCGCGATCCGGCAACGCTGACCGACTGGAGCAGGCACGCCGCCGAAGTCCGACCTCGAGAAGGCATCTACATCGACGGCGGATTCCGGGCAGCCCACTCGGGAGCCACTTTCGACTCCGTCAACCCGGCCACCGGGGCACGACTGGCCGAGGTGGCCTCGGCGCAGACCTCCGACGTGGACGCCGCAGTCCGTTCCGCCCGCGCGGCTTTCGACACCGGTGACTGGTCACGCAGCTCGGCCGGTGACCGAAAGCGGGTTCTGCTCCGGCTGGCAGAACTGATCTCGGAACACAGCGTCGAATTGGCGCTGCTGGATTCCCTGGACATGGGCAAGCTCGTCAACGAGGCCTTCACCGTCGACGTGCCGTCGGCGGCCGGACTGTTCGCGTACTACGCCGAGGCGCTCGACAAGATCAACGGCGAGATCGCCCCCACCGATCCGGGCAGCCTCGCGCTGGTCACCCGCGAACCGCTTGGCGTCGTGGGAGCGGTGACACCGTGGAACTTCCCGCTCGACCTGGCGGTGTGGAAACTGGCGCCGGCGCTGGCCGCGGGGAACAGCGTCGTGCTCAAACCGTCCGAGCGCGCACCGCTCTCGTCGCTGCGACTGGCCGAACTGGCCACGCAGGCCGGGCTACCGGCCGGTGTGCTCAATGTCGTGCCCGGCCTCGGTGGCACGGCGGGCGCCGCGCTCGGACTGCACACCGATGTCGACGTGTTGGCCTTCACCGGATCCACAGCGACGGGTAAGCGGTTCCTGCGTTATGCCGCCGACTCCAACGCCAAGCAGGTGTGGTTGGAGTGCGGCGGTAAGAGCCCCAACGTGGTGTTCGCCGATGCTGATCTCGATCAGGCTGCAGAGAAAGCAGTTTTCGGCGCCTTCTACAACCAGGGGGCCGTCTGCTCGGCGAATTCCCGCCTCCTGGTGCAGAAATCGGTCGCCGAACAGTTTGTGGCCGACCTGGTCGAGCGGGCATCGGCGATGCGGCCCGGCAACCCCCTCGACCCGGCCGCGGTCCAGGGGGCGATCGTCGACGAGGCACACACCGAGATGGTGCTCGGCTTCGTGGACCGGGCCCGCGAACACGGCAGCATCCGGGCCGGCGGCCGGCGGGACACCGTCGACGGCCGCGGATGCTTCTTCGAACCCACCGTCGTGACCGGACTCGGTCCGTCGGCCGAGCTGATCACCGATGAAGTGTTCGGCCCGGTTCTCACGGTGCAGACCTTCGACGACGTGGACGACGCCATCCGCCAGGCGAACGACACCGTGTACGGCCTCGCCGCATCGGTGTGGACCAATGATCTCAAGCGCGCCCACACCGTCGCCGCGGCATTGCGGGCCGGCACCGTATCGGTCAACACCGTGGACGCACTGAGCGCACAAACCCCGTTCGGCGGGTTCAAGCAGTCGGGGTTCGGCCGGGACCTGTCGCTGCATGCGCTGGACAAATACACCGGCCTGAAAACCACCTGGATCCAGTTCTAGACCGGACAGGAAGTGATCACGTCATGACCGACAACACCCCAGCCGCCGCGCCTGTCGAGCGCCGCACGATCGAGCATGTCCCCGTCGACGAACGTCACGGCCGAGCCAGAGATCTGTTCACAGTGTGGTTCGGCTCGAACATCATGCTGCTGACCATCATCACGGGCGCACTGGCCACCACGGTGTTCGGGCTGCCGCTGTGGGCGGGTGTCGTGGCGATCGTGCTCGGCAACGTCGTCGGTGGCATCGTGATGGCGCTGCACGCGGCACAGGGCCCACAGATGGGTGTGCCGCAGATGCTGCAGACGCGGGCCCAGTTCGGCTCGTACGGCAGCCTCCTGGTGGTCGTGCTGGTGATCTTCATGTACCTCGGATTCTTCGCGTCCAACGCCGTACTCGGGGGGCAGGCGCTGGCGAAAGTGACCGGCTTGCCGACGAACTGGGCCATCACCGTCGTCGGCCTGGTCAGCGTGGTGGCGACCGTCGTCGGGTACCGCCTGATCCACCGGGTCACCGCGTTCCTGTCCGTCGTGGCCGGCGGGGCACTGGTGGTGGCCTTCATCTGGATGGTCGCCGTCAACGGAGTGCCTGCGGCCACCTGGCATACCGACGGGTTCAGCTGGGCGGGGTTCATGGCCACCCTGTCGGTGGCCGCACTGTGGCAGATCGCCTACGCCCCTTACGTTTCGGACTACACCCGATACATGCCCAAGGACACCGGCCGGCGCGCGGCCTTCTGGGGCACCTACACCGGATGCGTCCTTGGCTCGGTGCTGCCGATGCTGCTCGGTGTCCTGGTGGGCGCGGCCCTGCCTGATGACGACACCCTCGACGGGCTCTCCGCGCTGACCCACGGCGTGAGCACCGGCGTCTTCGCCATCTTCGGCCTTGGCATTGCCGCCACCAACGCGATGAACCTCTATTGCGGTGCGCTGTCCACCATCACCGTCGGGCAGAATCTGTTGCCGCGCTGGCGGCCCGCGGCCATGAGCCGCGCGGTGACCGCCGTCGTACTGTTCGTGATCGCCATCATCCCGGCCCTGGTCAGCGCCGACGACTTCCTGGCCAACTACGCGAACTTCCTGGCCCTGCTGTTGTGTGTCCTGATTCCCTGGACCGCCGTCAACCTGGTGGACTACTACCTGCTGCGGCACGGCGTCTACGACATCGATGCGCTGTTCGAGCGCGACGGTGGCCGGTACGGCACGTTCAACTGGGTGGCCATCGCATGCTATTTCATCGGAATCGCCGTGCAGATCCCGTTCCTGTCGACCACCATCTTCACCGGTTTCGCCGCGAAGGCCCTGGGCGGTGTGGACATCTCGTGGATCGTCGGGTTGGCGGTCATCTGCCCGCTGTATTACGTGTTGATGCGACCGAAGATCACCGATCCCGGCGTGACGGTGGCGGGGACGTCGAGTGCAGTGCGGCCCGCGATATGACGGTCAGCGATTACGTCATCGTCGGCGGAGGCACCGCCGGGTGTATCGTCGCCGCCCGACTGTCCGAGGATCCCGGCATCTCGGTGACGGTGGTCGAGGCCGGCCCCTCTGACGAAAACGAACCGCGGGCCCGCGACATCCGCCGGTGGGCCGAGATGCTCGAGAGCGACTACGACCTCGATTACCGCAGCGTGCCCCAGGTGCGCGGCAATTCGGGCATCCGCCAGGCGCGGATGCGTATCCTCGGTGGCTGCTCGACCGCCAACACCATGATCACGTGGCGACCGCTGCCCGCCGACCTCGATGAATGGGCCGCCCTCGGCGTCACCGGCTGGGACGCGGCGTCGGTCCACGCCGCCTTCGACCGCATACTCGCTCCGGTGCAGCCGGTCGCCGAGCGCGACCGCAACCCTTATGTCGCCGATGTTGTCGACGCGGCCCGCCGGGCGCTGGATCTGCCGCCACGCCAGGCCTGGAACTCGGACGCGGACTTCGCGGCGACCGGACGGGGTGCCGGATTCTTCGAAATCGGCTACACCCCTGACGATCATCTGCGGTCGTCGACGTCGGTGCACTACCTCCACGAGGCGATCCGCACCCGCCCCAACCTGGTGGTGGCACATGGGCAGTGGGCGCGGCGACTGGTCATCGACAACGATGCCGCGGTCGGGGTGCTCGCGCGGGACGCCGACGGGGTCGATCACGAACACCGCGCGCGGCGTGAGGTGATCGTCTGCTGTGGCGCCATCGACTCGCCGAAGCTGTTGCAACTGTCGGGAATCGGGCCGCACGAGGTGCTCGGTGCCGCGGGTGTCCAGACCATCGTCGACTCCCCCGGCGTTGGCGAGAACCTCATGGACCACGCCGAAGGACTGATCGTGTGGGAGGCCGCGCGCGACGTGCCAACGACGTGCGCGACAGGCTGGGACGCCGGCGCCGCCGTACGCCTGATGCAGGACGGCCCGGCCCGGCCCGACGTGCTGATGCATTTCCCCGTCGAGGCGGTCGCCGATCATGCGGTCGCCCGCGGCGTGGCGATGCCCGATCGCATCGTGTCGATCGCCCCCAACGTCGCCAAGCCGCACAGCCGCGGCCGGGTGTGGATCACGTGCGCCGACCCCGCGCAGTCGCCGTCGATCGACTACCGGTATTTCACCGACACCGACGGGCATGACGAGGCCGTGCTGATCGCCGGGATCCGGCTGGCGCGCCGCATCGCTGACACCGCACCGATGGCCGATTGGCTTGTCCGGGAGGTGTTTCCGGGACCGGCCGCACAGACCGACCACGACCTGTCTGAAGCCTTACGGGCCACCCACCAGACTGTGTACCACGTCTCGGGTACCTGCCGGATGGGCGCCGACGACGATCCGATGGCGGTGTGCGACTCCCGACTGCGGGTCCGTGGCGTCGAGCGTCTGCGCGTTGTGGACGCGTCGGTGTTCCCCACCATCCCTTCGGTGAACCCGGTCGGCACCATCATGGCCGTCGCCGAACACGCCAGCAGCATGCTGCTCAACGATCATCGCGCGGGTACCGCCGGCGCGGCGCACAGTTAGGCGGTTAGTTGTTCGCCGACCATATCTTCACCAATGCGGCTCTGTTCCGACCCGATTCGACCGAGCCGGCCGATACCGTCACGGTGCATGACGGGGTGATCGTGAGCGTCGGGCGCGGCGTCGACCGCACCGTCGTCGGATCACACACCGACGTCGTCGATCTGCGCGGACGCAGCCTGCTGCCCGGGTTCGTCGACGCACACGCGCATCCGGTGGCCGCCGGCATGACCGCGCTGCGGTGTGACCTCTCCGAACTTCCGCACGACCGTGACCGCTACCTGTCCGCGATCGCCGAGTACGCACGGACGCACCCCGACGAAGCTGTGATCGCCGGCGCCGGCTGGTACGGCGATGCGTTTCCCGGTGGTTTCCCCACCCGGGCCGACATCGACTCCGTGGTCACCGACCGGCCGGTGGTCCTCACCAGTCACGACTTCCACGGCGCGTGGGTGAACTCGCGTGCCCTGGAGCGGGCCGGGATCACGGCGCGGACCCCAGATCCCGCGGGTGGCCGCATCATCCGCGACTCGGCCGGCGAGCCGACCGGCATGCTCATGGAACGGGGCGGGGACGCCGTGAACGCCCTCATCCCGCAGGTGACACCGGAGTTCATGCGGCGCGCCCTGCTGGAAGCCCAGCGGCGTCTGCACTCCGTGGGAGTCACCGGCTGGCAGGACGCCGCGGTGGGTGCGGACTTCTTCGGTATGACAGACAATTTCGGCACCTACGTCGACGCCGACCGCGCCGGTGAGCTGACCGCGCGGGTGGTCGGTGCGCTGTGGTGGGAGGCCGGAACGGGCTTCGAACAGCTCGGCGCACTGTGCGAACGCCGAAACCGCACCGGACACGCACGATTCACCGCCAGCATGGTCAAGGTGATGCAGGACGGAATCTGCGAGAACTGCACCGCAGCGATGTTGGCGCCCTACCGTGCCGTGGCCGATCACGACGCGCTGCGCGGCTTGTCGTTCATCGATCCCGAGGAGCTCCGTACGATCACGGCACTGCTGGCCGGGCAGCGGTTCGGGATCCACATGCACGCGGTGGGTGACCGCGCGGTACGCGAATGCCTCGACGCACTGGAGCACGCGATCGCCGAGCACCCCGCCCTTGACGCCCGACATCAGATAGCGCATCTGGATATCGTTGATCCGCAGGATATTCCACGGTTCGCGCAGCTCGGGGTCATCGCCAACATCCAGGCCCTGTGGGCGCGCCGCGATAAGGAGATCGTGGAACGCAAGCTGCCCCTGCTTGGCGCCGACCGCGAGCGTTGGCACTTCCCGTTCGGGTCCATCCACCGACACGGTGCCCGACTGGCCATGGGTAGCGACTGGCCGGTGACCGACCCCGACCCGCTGTGGGCCATTCACACCGCCGTCCACCGCACCGGCACCCGCGCCGACCCGCACGCGGTCGGCGACGGTGTCTTCGACACACCGTTACAGGCGCAGGAAGCCATCTCCTTGACGACGGCAATCGAGGCGTATACCGCCGGTTCCGCCTATGCCAACGGGCAGGACTCCACCGGCCGAATCGCGGTGGGCGCGCTGGCCGACCTCGTTGCGCTGGATCAGGACATCTACGCCGCCGACGACATCGGCACCGTACGACCGGTCCTGACCATGGTCGGCGGGGATGTCGTCTACGCGAGCTGAGAGCTCCACCGCCGCGGGCGTATTCGGTGTCCGACGTTCACCGTGCGTTCACTGTGACGCTGCCGACGGGATGCGATTCTTTTCTCGCGCGAGAACACAC
>CAMFLL010000062.1 GCA_945957405.1 uncultured Mycolicibacterium sp.
GTTGAACGACGCGAACCGACGGATGTCGACGCCGACGAGGTCGGACTGCGGCTCCCCGGCGACGATCCACTCCGCCAGCGCCCGCCCGGCTCCGCCGGCCGACGCGATGCCCACCGAGTTGAACCCCGCGGCGACGTACATGCCCCGGACCTCCGGGGCCTCGCCGAGCACGAACTGGTTGTCCGGGGTGAAGCTCTCCGGTCCGTTGTAGAACTTCTTGATACCGGCCTCTTCCAGCGCTGGTATCCGCAACATCGCGTTGTCCATCAGGATCTGGAAGTGATCCCAGTCCTCCTCCAGAAGTTGGAATTCGAACGGATACGGCAGCCGGTCCGGCGGCACCCACGGTTTGGCCTCGGGTTCGAAACCACCGATCACCAGGCCGCCGACCTCCTCTTTGAAGTAGGTGTAACCATCGGGATCGCGCAGGATCGGCATATCCGGATGCACTCCGTCGATCACTTCGGACACCACGTAGAAGTGTTCCGCGGAATGCAGCGGAACGTTGACCCCGGCCAGCAACCCGATGTGCAGCGCCCACTGCCCGGCGCAGTTCACCACGATCTCGGTCTCGACATCGCCGGCGTCAGTCTGCACACCTGTGACGCGCCCATCGGCACTGGAGATCCCGACGACCCGGGTGTGCTCGAAAACCCGGGCTCCGCGCTGTCTGGCGCCCTTGGCCAGCGCCTGCGTCAGATCGGCAGGATTGGCCTTTCCATCCGCGGGCAGCCAGATCGCGCCCACCAGATCGTCGACCCGCATGACGGGATACCGCTCGAGAGCCTGTTCGGGCGTGAGCAACTCGCATTCGAGGTCGTAGGCCGCCGCGTTCGCGGCCGTCCGGCGCAGCTGGATCATCCGGTCCTCGCTGCGCGCGACGGTCACGCCACCGCACTGCTTGTAGCCCGCCGACAGTCCGGTCTCGGCTTCCAGCTCGGCATACAGCTGCGTCGAGTACTGCACCAGCCGTGTGCCACTTTCGGACGCACGCAGCTGGCCGACCAAACCCGCGGCATGCCAGGTGGTTCCGGAGGACAACTGACCTTGCTCGATGAGCACGACGTCGGTGTAGCCCAATTTGGTCAGGTGGTAAGCGACGCTGGTTCCGATGACGCCGCCGCCGATGACGACCACCTGCGCGCGGCCCGGAAGTGCTGTCGAGGACAACCTGGACTCCTGTTCTTCGTCAGTCGGTGCGCTGCACGTCGTCGAGCAGCCGGTCGAACTCGGGCCCCCTGAACTCTTCTACCGCATTGTCGTAGCGCTCCATCGCCCACTCCCAGAAATCGAATTCGAGGTTGCTCGAACCGTTCTGGATGCACCCCCACAGCGTCCAGCCGTATTGCGACACCGTGCCCTGCAGCCGGGCGCGGGCCAGGTTCGCGCGTAAGGGCCGACCGTAGTAGGCGGTCACCAGCTCTTCGAGTTGATCGACCGTCAAGCGGCATTCACGCCAGATGTTGCCGAGCTCGAAGCATGGATCGTTGTTGCCGGAGTACTCGTAGTCGATGATCCACACGCGGTCGCCGTCCTCGAGGAAGTTGGCCGCCAGCAGGTCGTTGTTGCACGGCACTGTGCCCGTCTCCTTGACCCGCAGAGCACGCTCGATCGCGGTGAACTGCCCGGCGAAGTCCAGGTAGTCCCCCGGGATGCGGAACCCGTTGTCCGTGACCACCTTCAGATACTGCGGCTGCAGCTCGAACATGTTGAAGTCGTTGCGGAACCTCGGACCCGCGTGCAGCGTCCGGCACCCCGCGGCAACCTTGGGGATGACACCGGGACGCCGGAAGTCGTCGTTTCCCAGGGTGGTGCCGTCGAGAAAACCGACCAGCAGGATGCCGAGGTCGGGCCGATAGTCGATCACCGGAGCCCCGACGCCGGCGCGCGCGGCGGCCCTGCTGTTGTAACACTCGGAGTCACGGTCGATACCGAGCAGATTGTCGGGATCGGCGCAGCGGGCCACATAGATGCCGTCTGCGGTGGTGATCTTGACGTTGCGATTCGTCAGTCCGCCCGGGAGGTCCTCGAGCGTCCGCGGCACGCCGGCCAGGACGGGAAGTTGTTCCAGGAGTGCGTCCAGCGTGTCCTCGTCGAGCGCCACTCCTGTCCTCCTCCTACCTCGGGAGGCGGAGAAGGACATCCGGTTACCTGCCGTCGGTGCCGGCTAACGCTAACCGGACAACGTTAGGAATTCAGGATTTCGGTGAGCTCACCGCAGGCACAGCCGGACCGGTAACGCGTGTGAGGCCACGCCGATCGCGCCACCGAGCATGGGCCAGACGGGCCAGAAATACCACGTACCGCCGGACAGCGCGACAGACAACCACACCACCAGACAGATAATGACCATCAGCGCGTAGGCGGCCATGTGCATGGTGACGCTGAGCCGCGCGGCACGGCGCCTAGCCTCGCGTCGTTCGGGCGCCTGCAGTCCGATCCGCACGACAGGTAGGTCGGACAATGCACGCCGCAGTTCGCCGTTGGTCTCGGCGGCGAAGACGGCGCCGACGCGGTCCTCGTACTCGGTCAGCGTCAGGTAGCCCTGGGCCACCGCTTGCTGCAGCCGCTGAGCTGCCCGCTCGCGCTCGCGGTCACCGATACGCAGGCTCTCGACGTCGTGGTTCATGGCGATGGCGGACATCACAACTCCTCGCTCGAACATGAGGTTGACAGTGTCAATCAGATCATTTCACCTTGTCACCGGCGCTTGACACTGTCAACCTTTTTGCGAAAATCGATCGGTGACCGAAGAATCGCGGCCCTCCGTCCGCGACGCCCTACTGGCGGCGGCGCGGACCGAACTCGCTGAAAACGGGCCCACGGGAATCAGCCTGCGCGCCGTCGCTCGCCGCGCCGGCGTCTCGCACGCCGCCCCCAAACATCATTTCCAGGACCGCGCCGGCTTGCTCACCGCAATCGCGACCGAAGGATTCGAATTGCTCACCGCCGCATTGGCGGCGGTCGAGGAGACTGAACCCCAGGCTCGCCTCGCAGACCTCGGCCGTGCCTATGTCGGATTCGGGCTTCGCCACCCCGCCCTGTTCGACCTGATGTTCCGGCCCGCCGAACTCCATACCGACGATCCCGCCCTGGCGCATGCGCAGGCCGAATCGATCGGCTTCCTCAGTGCGACGGTCAGCCAACTCTCCGACTCAGCACCTGCCCCGTCCGGTACGCCCGAATTGGCCCTGATCAGCTGGGCATTGGCGCACGGGTTGGTGGTGCTGGCCCGCGACGGCGCACTACAGGCCGCTGCCGGCGTTCGTGACGGTGACGCACTACCCCTCGATCTCATCGGACTGTTTTCGTCGCGGGTCGAGGCCAACCGCCAGGACTGACGTCGTCCTTGACAATCCGGGTTGCCACCGTCATTCTCGTGCCGACCCCGCGGGCTGCCGCGAGATGGACCCCGATTTACGATGTCCGAAAACGGAAATGACATTTCCGCACATAGGCGGCCTTTTACCTCCCCAAAGTGGCTGTGACAGGGATTATTCTCAGGATAAGGGAGTAACGTCATTCTCATGTTTTTCCGCGAGGCCGGTCGGACTGCGATGGTGGGCGGGCACTGACGGTGGCGTCGAAGAACAGCGCGAGTGCAGACCTGCTGGCGGAAGCGGAGGCCGCCGAAGCCGAAGCTGAGGCTGCCGAAGCCGCCGCTGCCGCCGCCCGTGCCCGCGCCAAGGCCATCGAGCTGCGGCGGAGGAGCGTCGCGGAACCGGTGGCCGATGCCGAGACCGGCGCCCTGCTCGACGACGACGCGACCGTAGATCAGCACGAACGCAACGACGAGCCACGCCGCGTGTCGGCGTGGACGATCGTGGCGGTCACCCTGGGAGTGCTCGCGCTCGTCGCGCTCGGCGTCCTCAGCGCAGCCATGCTGTGGAAGCACCATCAAGCCGGTCAGCGCGAACAACAGGCCTCGGCGTTCACCGCCGCCGCCCGCCAAGGCGTCATCAACCTGATGTCGCTCAATTTCAACAGCGCCCAGAGCGACCTGCAGCGCGTGATCGACTCCACCACGGGCAGCTTCCACGACGATTTCAAGAACAGCACCAACGATTTCCTGACGGTAATGAAGGAGTCCAAGGTCGTCACCACCTCCGACGTGAAGGCGACCGGGATCGCATCGATGGACAACGCTTCGGCGGTGGTGCTCATCGCAGCCACCTCGTCGGTCAGTAATTCCGCCAGTAAGCAACCGACACCGCGGGCATGGCGCCTCAGTGTCACCGTCAACAACACCGATGGCGGGATCAAGATGTCGAAAGTCGAGTTCGTACCGTGACCGCTGACCAGAAATCGCGCACCGACAACGACTCCGAGGTCTCCGACGTGAAGGACGACAGCGGGCCCAACGAGACCGACTTCGAGATCACCGAGAGTTCGGCCACCGACGATCCGATCGAAACCACCGTCGACGATTCCGGGCGGCGGACGTTCACCATCGGAATCGCAGTCCTCGGCGTGCTGATCCTCGCCGCGGCAGGCCTGACGGCCTGGATTTATTTCGCGTTGTACCGCGTGGACCAGCAGACCGGCCCGGCGGCCGCACAGACGGCACTGACCGCGGCCCAGGACGGCACGGTCGCGGTGTTGTCATACGGGCCCGACACACTCGACAAGGACCTCGCAACCGCCAAATCCCATCTGACGGGCGAATTCCTCAAGTACTACGACGGTTTCACCAACGACGTCGTCCGGCCCGCCGTGCAGCAGAAGGGGGTCAAGACCGAGGCCAAGGTGGTGAACTCGGCAGTCTCGGAGATTCATCCGGACAAGGCTGTGGTGTTGGTGTTCGTCAATCAGATGACCATGAGCAAGGACCGTGCCGACCCGTCGATGACAGCCAGCAGCGTGCGCGTCACCCTCGACAAGGTCGACGGCAACTGGCTGATCTCGTCATTCGACCCGGTCTGACGGCATTCGCGAGCGACGCCCTCGTCAGTGGGTCTCCGGTACACGCATCATCTCCACGAACTCCCCCACGAACAGCGGTGGATACACCCCGATCCCGGCATGCGTCATCCACTCAGCGGCGTCGTCACCCAGGGTGATCCAGCGCCGGGCCCGCTCCTCGTCCTCGACCTCTTGCAGGATGAGCACCTCGCGGGAATCGTCGAACGCGCCGAACACCCATACCTTGCGGACGCCGGCGGCCTTGAATCGGTCCTTGCCTGCCCGAATTTCGGTGGCCAGCCAGGCGACATCGTCGACCGACACGATGGCGGCGATCACCACCCCGGGGGCGCCTGGAGGTTCGAACGGATCGGTGAGATCAAACCGTTCGACGATCTCGCCGGCGAACACCGCCGGGATGTCATCGACTCCGACAGCGTCGAACCAGTCGAAGAACACGCGCGACCGCAGCAGGTCGACCACGGGTTCACGACTGCGCACGCCGATCATCACCAGGACGCGTCCCTGCTCCCGGATGGACCGGTAGACCAGGACGTGGTGGGCGCCCATCGCGGCCAGGGCATCCTTGCGTTTGGACAGCAGCGGCCACACGCGCGTCGGGTCCGGGATCCGGTAGTCCGACGCAATCACCATCGAATGCTGGTAGACGTCGGCGATGTTCACCGCAACCGGTCCTTCATCACCTTGCCGCTGGCATTCAACGGCAGGTCGTCGACGATGACAACGGACCGCGGCACCTTGTAACCGGCCATTCGATCCCTGCTCCACGCCAGCAGATCCGCCTCGGAGACTTGTGTTTTCGCGGTGCCCACCGGCACGCCGGACCGAAGCACGACGAAAGCCTTGCCCACCTGGCCCATCCGGTCATCAGGCACACCGATGACGGCGACCTGTGCGATCGCGGGATGTTCGAGTAGGAATCCCTCGATCTCGGCGGGATACGCGTTGAAACCACCGACGATGAACATGTCTTTCTTGCGACCGACGATACGTAGCCGACCGGTATCGGTGAAAACACCGAGATCCCCGGTGTGCAACCAGCCGTCCGCATCGACTGCTTCTGCGGTGGCGACCGGATCGTCCAGGTAGCCCTGCATCACGCTGTAGCCACGCACCAGCACCTCACCGTCCTCTGCCGTCCGCACCTCGATCCCATCGCACGGTACCCCGACCGTTGTCGCGATGTCTTCGAAGGAATCGCCGGGACGCGACAGCGTGGCGGTACCGCATTCGGTCAACCCGTAGCCGGTGGCCAACGTCGTGAAAGGCAGATCCTCGTGGACGCGCCGGATGAGTTCGACCGGGATGTCCGCGGAACCGGTGACGCCGGCACGCAGCGTGGCGAGCCTTGTCTTGTCGTCGACGGCCAGCAGCGAGTGATACAGCGTCGGCGGGCCCGGCAGCATCGTGATGCTTTCCCGCTCAACGAGATCCACCACAGAGTCGATGTCGAACACAGGCACCGGCAGGATTGTCGCACCGCGGATCATCGAGGCGATGCACCCCGCCTTGTAACCGAACGTATGGAAGAACGGGTTGACGATCAGATAGCGGTCGCCTTGCCGAAGGTCGGCGAGGTCGCACCATTCGGCATAGAGACGAAGAGTCTGCTGGTGGCTCATCATCACACCCTTGGCCCGACCCGTGGTACCTGAGGTGTAGATGATGTCGGCGATGTCACCGCCCTGCAGGCCGCCCACCTGGCCGTCGAATGATGTGCCGGTGGTGAGGAAATCCGATGCGAGGTCGATGGCGGGCACGCCGCGGGGCACCGCGAAATCCAGTCCGAGGAAACCCTTTTGGACCATGACGGCCTTGGCGCCGCTGCGTGTGATGACGTCGGCGGCCTCGTCGGACTTGAACCGGGTGTTGACGGGCACCAGCACTCCCCCAGCCGTCAGCAGCCCGAATGCCGCGATCAGCCATTCGGCGGAGTTCGGTGCCCAGATCGCCACCCGGTCACCCCTGGTGACACCCAACTGCGCGAACGCGCCGGCCGCGGCGAGCACCCGGTCACGCAGCTCGGCGAAGGTCAATCGCAGCGAACCGTCGACGACCGCCTCGGAATCACCGAAGCGGTCGCCGACGCTCAAGACCATCTCAGGGATGGTCTGCCAGTTCTCCAGGGTCACACCGTCACGAGGCGACCCAGGTTGCCGCCCATGATCTTCGCCTGATCCTCGACGGACAGATGCTCGAGTGCCGTCACGTAGTGCGTCGGCTCGGCCAGGCCCTCCGGATGTGGCCAGTCGGAACCGTAGAGCACCTGGTCGACGCCGATCAGGTTGATCAGGTCATCGATGCCCTCCTCGTAGAACGGGCTGACATAGATGCGGTTCTTGATCTCCTCGATCGGATTGCCGAGGAACGCCTCCGGCGCCTTCTTCCACACCTCGGCCATCGAATCCAGCAGGGGGAACATCCACTTCGATCCCGCCTCGACAATGCCCACCTTCAGCTTGGGGAAGCGGAACAGCGCACCGTGAATGACCCAGGAAGCCACCGCATCCTGGATGGGGCGCCACTCGTTGAGGATCGCCATGGCGTTGGTCTGAAACGGCAACATCTCCTGGGCGGCGCCATCCCACTCCGAGGTGTAGCGGGAGTAGCCGCTGTCCGACGAGTGCATGCCGACGAAGATGTCGTAGTCGACGACACGCTCCCAGAACGGATCGAACTCGGGCAGCGCAAACGACCGCGGGCCGCGGAAACCGGGAACCGGCGCCGGGCGGATCAGGATGGCCCGCGCTCCGCGCTTCACGCACCATTCCAGTTCCTCGATCGCCTTCTCGACGATCGGCAGGGTGATCACCGGCGTGGTGAAGATGCGGTTCTGGTAGTTGAAACCCCACACCTCGTCGAGCCACTGGTTGAGTGCGTGCACGATGACATGGATGGCAAGAGGGTCATCCGACAGGCGCTCCTCGATCAGGCTGGCCAGTGTTGGGAACATCAGCGAGCGTTCGAGTCCGAGCTCATTCATCTTCTCCAGCCGCGGCGCAGGCTCGAAGAACGCCGGGATGGCCTTCATCGGTTCGCCGAAGAGCTCACGCTTGCTCTTGCCGTCAGGGTTGCCGAACTTGAAGTACTCCTCCCAGGCGCCTGGCTGGGCCACCACCGAGAAGGTCGGATTCGGGATGTAGTTGCTGATCTGACCCTTGAGCGCGATCTTGGTCCGACCGTTGATCTCGACGTACTGAACGACGTCCTTGTACTCCTTCGGCAGGTATTTGGTCATCGCCTCCGGCGGCTCGTACAGGTGGTTGTCCGCGTCGAACAGCGGAAACGGAATGTCGACCCGATGCGACAGTTGACCCATGAAAGACTCCTTTCCAATTCTTGAGAATACTATTCTCGCTGGCTCGCCGTGGCAATGCCCACGGCCGCCGCGCGAAGGCATGAGGGATGATCGACGTCGGCGGCGCGCAGCGGACCGCCGCGTTGCTTTGCAGGCGGGCTGCCGGAAAGGGGCGCTGCCGACGGCACGGCGATACGATGTCGCGTGATGGTATTCTCTTTTTTCGAGAATTTTGATATCAGATTTGGAGAATGCCCTCATGGTTGACCTCGAGGTCGACGATGGTCTGGCGGTCATCACGATCGACCGGCCCCACGCACGCAATGCCATCGCACCGGAGACCATGGGTCAGCTCGAGTCTGCCCTGGACCGCGCTGAAGGCGCGCAGGCGCTGGTGATCCGCGGAGGCGGCGACCGTGCCTTCGTCTCGGGTGGCGATCTGAAGGAGCTCGCCAAGCTGCGCACCGAAGATGAGGCCGCGGCCATGGCCCGGCGCATGCGCGGCGTGTGTGACCGCATCGCCGACTTCCCGGCCCCGGTCATCGCGGTGCTCAATGGTCACGCCCTGGGCGGTGGCGCCGAGGTGGCGGTGGCCGCCGACATCAGGATCGCCGCCGACGACATCAGGATCGGCTTCAACCAGGTGACCCTGGCGATCATGCCCGCCTGGGGCGGCGCCGAACGGTTGGCGGCACTGGTCGGCCGGGGTCGCGCCCTGCTCCTCGCCGGCAGCGGCACCGTGCTGTCAGCGGCCGAGGCCGAGCGCGTGGGACTGGTCGATCAGGTCATCTCGCGGGAATCCTTCGAGGACGGGTGGCGCACGCTCGCGAGGTCACTGGCCAACAACGCGTCCACCGATATCAAGCGCGTGATCGGTGGCGCGTCTCCGGACGAGGCGATCAGCGCATTCGCAAGGCTATGGGTCGCGGACGCGCACTGGGAGGCCGCCGACCGGGTGATGAAACGCAATTCGTCTCGTTGATTCAGAACTGGCGCAGACGTCGTGCGAGTGGATTGCCGCGTGAGGTCTGAATGAACGCGCCGACCCCTAACCCCGGCGCCAATGTGGGTCGAGCTTGCGCTCACCTTCCAGGAAGGTCAGCCACCGATCGGCGAACTCCATGGTCTCGTCGTGACCGGTCGAGACGCCCAGCAGGCGCTCCTGGACCAGGACCTGGGTAGCACCCGTCAGCAGCACCATCAGGACCGTCGGCGAAAACTCCTCGAACGGCACGTCGTAGCGTTCCATCGCCGCGGTGAACGCATTGATCTGCTCACGCCGGAACAGCTCGGCGTATCGGGCGATCTCGGCGCGCAGCGCCTTGCGATGGTTGGCGAGCGCGATGTACTCCATCGTCATCGCCGTACCCGCGGGGTCCGTGTTGAGTTCCCACAGCGCCCACAGCGGCTGCGGGGTCTTCAGCGCCAGCGTCAGGTAGTGCAGCATCTGCTCGGCACGACGGCGGAACATCTCCAGGAACAGATCGTCCATGGTGCGGAAGTAGTAGTGCACCAACTGAGGTTTCAGGCCCGCCTTGTCGGCGACGCGGCGTGATGTGACGGCCGCGTAACCTTCGGCGCGCATGAGTGATTCGGCCGCGTCCAGGAGGACGGTCCGGTTCTTCGCGTCGGGCGCGCCCAACCGTCGTGACGTGCTTGCCGGGCCTGCCATTGCGATCTCCGTGTCTGTTTTCACCATTTGCCCTGGTGGCCATGGTAATGCCGGCCGCGCATCCTTGACCGTGCGCCAGCTCACATGCTAAGCAAGTGCTCAGCACCTGTCAGCCCTTTCAGGAGACGCGACTTGCCCGAAACAGATCCCGGCACCGCCTACGACTCCATCGATTTCTTCACCGATCAGTCGCTGGTTCCGGACCCATATCCGTACTTCGACCACCTCCGCGCCCAGTGCCCGGTGCTGAAGACGAACAACTACGGCGTCTACGCGGTCACGGGGCATGAAGAGGCGTCGGTGGTCTATAAGGACGCCGAACTGTTCTCCTCGTGTATCGCCGTCGGAGGCCCGTTCCCGCCGCTGCCGTTCACACCCGACGGCCCTGACATCTCCGCCCAGATCGAGGCGCATCGCGATCAGCTGCCCATGAGCGAGCACATGGTGACCATGGATCCGCCGGAGCATTCGCGGGCCCGCTCCCTGCTGAACCGTCTCCTGACGCCCAAGCGGCTCAAGGAGAACGAGGATTTCATGTGGCCGCTGGCCGACAGGTTCATCGACACCTTCGTCGACAAGGGACGCTGCGAATTTCTCAGCGAGTACGCGAAACCCTTCTCGATGCTGGTCATCGCCGACCTGCTCGGCGTGCCCGAGGAGGACCACGAAGAGTTCCGCGCCATGCTGGCCCCGCGTCCAGGTAATACCGTCGGATCGCTCAACGGCGAGTTCCTCGATCACAACCCACTGCAGTGGCTGGAGAACAAGTTCTGTGCGTACCTCGAGGACCGGCGAGCCCGGCCACGTGAGGACATCCTGACGGGACTGGCGACCGCCAAGTACCCCGAGGGTGACACTCCCGACCTCATCGACGTCGTCAAGAGCGCGACATTCCTGTTCGCGTCTGGCCAGGAGACCACCACCAAACTGCTCAGCGCGTCGATGAGAGTGCTCGCCGAACGGCCCGACATCGTGGCGCGGCTGCGCAACGACCGCACCCGCATACCGAACTTCGTCGAAGAGATGCTGCGGATGGAAAGCCCCGTCAAGTCCGCCTTCCGGTTGGCGAAGAAGGATACCGAACTGGCCGGCGTCAGCATCCCCGCCGGCACCGTCCTGATGATCAATCCCGGTGCCATCAACCGTGATCCACGCCGGTTCGACCATCCCCACGAGTTCGACATCGACCGGCACAACGTGCGCGAGCACCTCGCGTTCAGCCGCGGGGCGCACTCCTGCCCCGGCGGCCCGCTGGCCCGCGTCGAAGGGCGGGTGTCGCTGGAACGCATCCTCGACCGGATGTCCGATATCGGGTTGTCCGAGGAACACCACGGGCCGGCCGACGCGCATCGATTCGACTACGAGCCGACGTTCATCCTGCGCGGCCTGACGCAGATCCACATCGAATTCACCAAGCTGGCAAGCGCGGTCGATCGCTGATGAGCATCACCACGACGTCGTCGGCCGATTCCACCGATGCCGAGTTGTACTACGACCCCTACAACGTCGAACTCAACATGAACCCGTTTCCGATGTTCGCGCGGATACGGGAAGAGGCGCCGCTCTATTACAACGAGCGCCACGACTTCTATGCGCTGAGCCGCTTCGACGACGTCAACAAGGCGGTGGTGGATCATGAGACGTTCATCTCAGGCCGGGGGGCGCTACTCGAGATCATCAAATCCGGTATGGAAATCCCGCCGGGCACACTGATTTTCGAGGATCCGCCGATCCACAACATCCACCGCAACCTGTTGTCGCGGATGTTCACCCCGCGCAAGGTGCTCGCACTGGAACCGCAGATCCGGGAGTTCACCGCGCGCTGCCTGGACCCGCTGGCCGGGACGGGCAGGTTCGACTTCGTGAACGATCTCGGTGAGCAGATGCCGATGCGGGTGATCGGCATGCTGCTGGGCATTCCCGAGGAGCATCAGCGTCGGGTCGCCGACTACGGCGAGGCGACCCTGCAACACGAACAGATCGACATGCTGTCCACCGGTGAGGTGTTCGGCGAGTTCATCGACTACCGCACCGAGCATCCGTCGGACGACATGATGACCGACCTGCTCAATGCCGAGTTCACCGACGAGACCGGGACCGTTCGCAAGCTGCGCCGCGATGAACTGCTGATGTATCTCATCGTGGTGGCGACCGCGGGCGCCGAGACCACCACGCGGCTGATCGGCTGGGCGGGTAAGACCTTGGCCGAACACCCCGATCAGCGCCGCGAACTCGCACAGCACCCGACACTGATCCCACAGGCGATCGAGGAGATCCTGCGCTGGGAACCGCCGGCTCTGCAGATCGCCCGCTACGTCAATCGTGATGTCGAGTACTACGGGAAGACGGTGCCAGAAGGCTCGGCGATGCTGATGTTGGTCGGCTCGGCCAACCGCGATCACCGCCGGTTCCCACCCGACGGGGATGTCTTCGACATCCACCGGGAACAGCACTCCCACATGACCTTCGGTGCGGGTACGCATTTCTGCATGGGCAACGCGCTGGCCCGGCTCGAGGGCCGCATCGCCCTCGAGGAGATCCTGCGCCGTTTCCCTGAGTGGGACGTCGACTGGGCCAACGCGAAACCGTCGCAGACCACCGCGGTACGCGGTTGGGAAGCGATGCCCACCTTTGTTCCCTGATTTCCCAGCAGCAAGGCCACATCCCCCGATGAGACAAGAGGTACTGACATGACAGGACGACTCGACGGCAAGGTCGCGTTCATCACGGGCGCCGCCCGCGGCCAGGGCCGCAGTCACGCCGTGCGACTGGCCGAGGAAGGTGCCGACATCATCGCGGTCGACATCTGCAAACCGATCCGGCCCGGCACAGAGGCTGCGATCCCAGCGTCGACCCAGGAGGATCTGGCCGAAACAGCCGATCTGGTCAAGGGTTTGAACCGGCGCATCGTCACGGCCGAGGCCGACGTGCGCGATTTCGAGGCGGTCAAGGCGGCCGTTGACAGCGGTGTCGAGCAGTTGGGCAGGCTCGACGTCATCGTCGCCAATGCAGGTATCGGCAACGGCGGCAACCTGTTGCACGAGACCGACGAACTCGACTGGGACGAGATGATCGACACCAACCTGTCCGGTGTGTGGAAGACGGTCAAGGCCGGTGTCCCCCACATCATCGCCGGCGGCAAGGGTGGTTCGATCGTCCTGACCAGTTCGGTCGGCGGCCTCAAGGCGTACCCGCAGTGCGGCAACTACGTTGCGGCCAAGCACGGCGTGGTGGGTCTGATGCGATCCTTCGCGGTGGAACTGGGACAGCACATGATCCGGGTCAACACCGTTCACCCGACGCACGTCTCGACGCCGATGATCATGAACGAGAGCACCTGGAAGATGTTCCGGCCCGATCTGGAGAATCCAGGCCCCGACGACATGGCGCCCATCTGCCAGTTGTTCCACACCCTGCCGATTCCGTGGGTGGAACCGCAGGACATCAGCAACGCGGTGCTGTTCTTCGCCTCCGACGAATCGCGTTACGTCACGGGTGTCACGCTTCCGGTCGATGCCGGCAGCTGCCTGAAGTAGAACGCCCGGCGCGGGTTCGACCCGCATTCCAGCCCGCGGCAGCCACCGCAGGAAGATACTTGCCTGAACAAGGACTCGGTGATCGGGGACACCATGTCAGGCACTGTGCTCGTCACGGGCGGTTCCGGGCTGGTCGGCGGGGATACCGTCAAACGGCTGTCGGCGGACGGCTGGCGGGTGGTGGCGACCACCCACCGTGCCGGTATCGCGGGCCTGCCCGCAGGCACGCAGACCCGCCGCGTTGATCTCGGCGACGCCGATGCCGTCGACGCCGCCGTCCGCGATGTGGCGCCCGCGGCGATCGTCCACCTGGCGGCGATCATCCCGCCGCAGGCCTACCGCAACCGCGCCGCGGCCCGCCGGGTCAATGTCGATGCCACCGCGACCCTGGTGAAAGCGGCTGAACAGCAATCGAACCCGCCGCACTTCGTGTATGCGTCCAGCGGTTCGGTCTATGGCGGGCGCAACCCCCACCGCGTCACCGACCTGATTGGGCCCGACACTCCGGCCCACCCGTGCGAGCTGTACGGCGGCCAGAAACTCGAGGCCGAGGAGATCGTGCGGGCGTCGTCACTGCCGTGGGCGGTACTGAGACTCGGCGGCGTGTTCAGTGTCGATCCCGACGCCATGCCGTTCACCTCCGATCTCCTGTATTTCGGCGGCGTGGTGCCCAACGACAGCCGCGTGCACACCGTAGACAGTCGTGATGTGGCGGCGGCGTTCGCGGCGGTGCTGCGCACCGGCCTGACCGATGAGGTGCTGCTGATCGGCGGCGACAAGACACACCTGCTGCTACAGGGCGACCTGAAACAGGGCCTCGCCCGCGCCCGCGGGCTGTCGAGACTGCCGATGGGCCGCCCGGGCGATCCGGACTCCGACACGCAGTGGTATGCCATCGGCGACTGGATGGACGTCACCAGGTCGCAGCAGCTGCTGTCGTATCACCACCACACCTGGCCAGAGTTGCTGGAAGAGTTGCGGTTCAACTGCGGCTGGAAGCGATACCCCGCCCAGCTGGCATCGCCGCTGATCTGCGCCGTCCTGGAACGACGCGCACCGTACCGGCGCTCACCGGGCCGTTACGCCGACGTGTGGGCGAGTATCCGCACCGGCCTGGGTGACCCGGATCTGGACCGCCGCCCGGCGCAGTAGGTTGCCCAGGCCGCCGGGAGCGCACCCCACGCTACCGCGCCGCCTTGCGCCGACCACCCATGGCGGGTTCGGATCCGATCACGCCGTCGGCCACCAGGGTGGCGATCTCGCCATCGGTGAGCCCCAGTTCGTGCAGCAGTTCGGCGTTGTGGGCACCGAGACGCGGCGCGGCCGTGCGGTGGAACCGGTCGGGCCCTTTCGACCAGCGGACCGGCATCGTGCTGTACGGCGCAGGCCCGGTCACCGGGTGGTCGACGGTTTCGAAGAACCCTCGATGGGCCAGCGGCGCCAGCTCCGTCTGGCGGTGCGGCTGCATCACCTTGGCCACGGGAACACCTGCGGGCCACAATGTCTCGACGATCTCGTCGACGCTGCGCGGTGCACACCACTGTGTGAGATGCGCATCGATGTCATCGAGACGGCGACGGCGCCCGGCGACGGTCGCGAGGTCATCACCGGCGGCCCAGTCCGGTGATCCCAACGCCGACCGCAGTGCGTCCCACTGCTCATCGGTGGCCACCGCCACCGCCACCCAGCAGTCCTGCCTGCCGAACTCGTCGACATCCGCGGTCAGGTACAGGTTCTGCGGCGCCGCGGCGGGTCCTCGGTTGCCGTTGCGTTGCAACAGCTCACCGTGCGCCGAATACTCGATGACCTGCTCGGCAGCGATGTTGAGCGCCGCGTCGACCATCGCCGCCTCCACCAGCGTGCCCTCGCCGGTGCGACGACGATGCTCCAGCGCCAACAGCAGGCCGTTGAGCGCATGGATACCGGCGTTGGGATCGCCGACGGAGTAAGGCTCGTAGGGGTTGCGGTCAGGGTATCCGGTCAGCCACGTCAATCCGGAGGCGTCTTCGATGATGTAGGCGAACGCCGGGTTGTCCCGCCACGGCCCGTCGAGACCGAAGCCGGGCATGCGCACCATGATGATGTCGTCCCGCAACGCCTTCAGTGACTCGTAGTCGAGACCGATCTGGTCGATGACGCGCGGGGTGAAGTTCTCCACCACCACATCGCATGTGGTGATCAACTGCCGCAACAGATCCCGGCCACGCTCCGTGGAGAAGTCGATCGTCAGACCCAACTTGTCGGTGTTCAGCGCTGCGAAGATCGGTGACTGCTCCCACCACTGCGGCGCCGTCACGGGCACTCCGGCGATCAACCGGGTCCCGTCCGGTCGGGAGGTGGATTCGAGGTGGATCACCTCGGCGCCCATCATCGCCAGGATGTGCGTGCAGGACGGGCCCGCCCAGAATGTCGTCATGTCCAGCACCCGAAGGCCGCTCAGTGGCAACGTGTTCGGTGAACCGGCAGGATCGCGCGACAGGCGTGCCGACGCCGGCCTGCCGCGGTAGGCGGCCGTGTGTTGCCCCAACGCGGGCGCCGGCGCCGGCGCGCCGAGTTCGACACCGCGTAGCCGGTACGGCAGGTTTGGCTGCCAGAACCCGTCGCGCGGATTGCGGACGAACATCCCGCGTTCGCGGTAATGGTCGAACGTCGTGACGTTGGCGCCGTTACCCACCGGTGAATTCGGGATCCGGAACGCCGAGGCCAGATCGCGGATGTCATCGACGTTCTCGCCGAGTAACCACGCGTACAGCTCGGGGGCCCGCAGGTTGGCCTGCTCGGTGATGGACAGCGGCGACTGTTCGTCAATCCACTCCTGGTGCCCCGACATGGCGCACAGGTCGAACCACTGTTGCGCGGTACCGCAACCGAGCGCGACCAGACCGTCAGCGGCCTGCGCCACCCCGGGCACCGTGGGGCGACGTTGGGTTCGCCACGGACGCCCCAGCACCTCGTAGAACGACACCGGGTAGTACGTGAGCCCGAGGATCTGGGCCTCGAGCATGGACAGGTCGATCAGCTCACCCCGTCCGTCGGCCAATGCCCTGCTCCGGCCGATCAACGTCATGGCCGCGGCATAGGCTCCGGCCAGCCAGTCACCCACCTGGCCGGCCACATGAACGGGCGCGCGGTCCTGTGCACCGCGGCCGAGACCCATCGTCCCGCCGGCCCACGCCTGCAGTGTGAACTCGGTGGCCACCCGGTCCGACCACGGTCCGTCGAGCCCGAACGGCGTGATGGCGGTGACCACCACATGCGGATGCCGCCGACAAATCTCCGCGGGCGCCGATGGCGAGCCGGTCGACCACACCACTGCGTCGGCGTCGGCCAGTAGTCGGTCGAGGAAGTCGGCGTCGTCCTGGTCGTCAACGACACTGTGCTTGCCACCGGCCAGGAAGCTGAACAGGGGGGCACCGGCGACCACGTCCACCGGTGCGCCGGAGGCGGACCACCGACGGAGCGGATCACCCTCTGGTGGTTCGACTTTGATGATCGTCGCCCCGCCGTCGGCCAGCAGTTTGGTGCAATACCCGCCGGCGATGCCGGTGGACAGGTCGACGACCGTGAAACCTGTCAGCGGCGGCATGATCCCCCGTCTTCCGTTCAGTCTTCGCGGGCGCGGTTGGACTTGCTCAACCGGAAATCGGGTGGGAACTTCGCGTCGTTGTCGTTGACGGCGGCGGCCAGTCCGCTGTCGATGGCCTCCCCCATGTCCAGATCATCGGAGCCGTCGTTGGTGACACCGCTGCCCATCGATTCGAAGAACGCGCTCAGCAGGCTGCCCATGTACTCGCCCTGGTGCTGCTTGTAGACCTCGAAGAACATCTTCTGCATGAACACCGTGTCGACCGGGCGGTTATGGGCGCACGCCAATGCGTACTTGTGCACCTCGGCCTCGAGCTGGTCGCGGGTCACGACCTTGTTCAGGAAATTGCACTTGTCCATATCGGCGGCGGTGAACGGCCTTCCGGTGAACACCATCTCGGAGAACTTGCGCAGGCCCATCATCTGGACCCACGTCCACATCCGTGGACCCCAGCCGTAGTAGCGGAACGACGGGTGGCCGAACAGCGCGTCGTCCGAGGAGATCACCAGATCGGCGTCGGCGCACTGGTAGAAGTGCCAGCCGTAGCAGTACCCCTTGGCCTCGACGATGCTGATCTTCTTGAGTTCCTGCAGCGGGCGGTTACCGGCCTGCACGTTCGCATACCATGCACTGATCGTGGCGCCGTTGCGAAACGTGCCCTTGGGCGGATAGGTGACATCGTCGCCGAGTTCACCGTCCAATTTGAGTTCGGCGAGACGCTTGCCGGGCTCGTCGACACCCTCCATGAACTCCGGGAGGTCGGCCCCGCTGCCGAGGTTGTCGCCGACCCCGCGGATGACGACGACCTTGACGTCGTTGTCCACCGATTCGCTCCGGATCAGGTCGGCGTAGCGCAGTCGCGCCAACGACGTCGGGGCGTTGAGGAACTCCGGCCTGTTGAATGTGATGGTCGCGATCTTGGTCCTGGGATCCTTGTCGTAGAGGATGATCTCCTCCGGTGCGGGACGTTCCGCCATCACAGGACTCCTTGGGTAGCCGCGCCGAGAGCCGATGCAGCGGTGAGTACTTCGGCACCATCTGCCGTGATCAGGACGGCGTCGCGGGTGAAGACCGCTCCGACACCGGACTCCCATACATAGCCCGTGACCGCGAGGACCATACCGGGTTCCAACCGTTCTTCGGCGCTGGTCACCGGAAGGTCCGGTGACACGACCGGTGGGTCGAACCCGAGGCCCAACCCGTGTGCGACGGGCATGGTGGGCAACGGCTCCCCGGCGGCCTCGTAGGCGGCGAACAGGTCCGCGGCAGGCGCCCCAGGCCGGCAGGCCGCAACCAGCCGTTCCCACAGGTCGTTCGACCGCCGGATCAGCTTGTCCGCGCCGGGGACGTCCCCGACGGCCCACGTCCGGCCCACCTCACCGACGTAGCCGTCGGCGAGCGCCCCGGCGGCGAACGCAACCAGATCGCCGTCACGGACTCGGCCGTCACCCGGATCACGGCCGCCGGGTTGATGTTTGGGCGTGATCCAGGCACCGTCCTGAGTGGCGGGTGTGGTCACGCCACCGGCTGCCATGGCCTCCATCAGCGCGCCGGTCAACGCCGGTACGGTGGCACCGGGCATCACGTCTGCGCGCGCGACGTCGAGGGCTCGCTCGGCGACCCGCAGCGCACCGCGCAGGGTGGCAACCTCCTCCGGTGTTTTGATCCGACGCGCAGCGCGCAGTGCGGGTTCGGCGTCCACCAGTTCGGCGTTGGGGAACGCAATCGGCAGCAGCTGCGCGAAAGTCGGTGTCAGCGAATCGGTTCCGACCCGAGGCACGGTCGCGGCTCCGGGTAGCCCTTTGAGCACCTCGATCAGCGTCATCGGGTTCCACGCCAGGCCGTAGAGCCGGTCATGGGGGATCTCGTCGGGGATCCCCTCGTCCCAGGTGCTGTTGAGATGGATTTCGCCGGTGGCGCGCACCACCTCGCAGATGGGGCCGAACGGACGGGTTCCTGCCACCCACAACTGGGGTGCACCGGTGACATAGCGGACATTCGCCTGTCGGCCCAGCACCAGGATGTCGATGTCGTGGGCTGCCATCTGCGCCAGCGCGCGGTCACGCCGGCCGGCCCGCAGGGTCTTGGCGTCGGGCAGGACCTCGGTGGGCATCAGGCCGCTCCATAGGGTGCATAGGGGTAGTCCGTGAGCGGCGTGTAGCCGTCCTCGGTGATGACCACGATCTCCTCGCTCCGATAGCCGCCGGTGCCGTCCTCCCACACGACGGGTTCCAGCACCAGCAGCATGCCGGCCGGGAACACGAAGTTGTCGTCGAATTTCTGACCCAGATCTGTTCCGAGCATGGGCATCTCGGCGGCATTGGTCCCGATACCATGGCCGAGATAGAAGTGCGGCAGCCAGGGTTTGGCGCCACCGTTGGCCGTGATCGCCGCACGGGTCAGGTCACCTGCGGTGGCACCGGCCTTCGTCACGGCCAGCACCGCGTCGAGGATCGCGCGCCACTTGTCGTACTGAGCCTGCTGACGGGCGGTGGGTTGGTCGCCGACCAGCCAGGTGCGCCCGAAATCCGAACAGTAGCCCTGATAGGTGATGGAGACGTCGGTCCACAACACGTCACCGCGTTCCAGTTCACGTTCGGTGGTCAGTAGTGGGAGCGCGAGATCACCATGGGTGGTCCAGGTTCCGTCGGCCTTCGTCGTGGGCATCACCTGCCAGATGGCCTCGAGCATGTTCGCGGTGGCGCCCAGTTCGAAGGCCCGCCGGACGAAGCGCGCCGACAGGTCGATCTGCCGCACGCCGGGAGCCAGCGACTGCTGCACGTCGATGACGGCCTGCTCGGTGATACGGCACGCCCGGCGGACGCATGACATCTGATCGACGGTTTTGATCAGTTTGGCGGGACCGATCACCAGCGCGGCGTCCGACGGCGGCCCGGCCGGGAACAGTCTGCTCTGCGCGCGGCGCATGGCACCGGTCAGCTCATCGACAGCCACCTGTACACCGGCCGGGACGAGTTCGGTGAGGATCGTCGCGAAATGCTCGACTCCTTCGTCGAATTCGAGATACAGCGGCGGATGCACGTGATCATCGGGGACCTCACAGGGTTGGCCGCCCGAACCCTCGCGGCGAGGGATGAACAGGTGCGGATGCTCGTCGTCGGCCAGCACGATCGCCACCGGGCGTTCTACATGCGAGAGCCCCGCGTCGAGCAGCGGCCAGCTGACGCCCGTGGCGTACACCACGTTTCCGTTGCCGAGCAGCACCAGGGCGCCGACACCCTGGTCGCGCATGGTGGCCCGCAGCCGGGCGCCGCATTCGGTGTACATCCGGGCCCGGTCAGGCAGTTCCGGGATGTCGAACCCCGACGATCCGACCCGGGGATCAACGGAGAGCACACTCATACGCCGAGGAACTTCTGGACGTTGGTGCTCACGATCTTGGCCGCATTCTCGAGTCCGACGGCCTCGACGACGGTGGCCAGCGACTTCTCCGAGTAGCCGAAGGTGGACTCGTTGTGCGGGTAGTCCGACGACCACATCACGTTGTCGACCCCGATCCGGTCGATGAGCTCCAATCCGAGTGGGTCGACCATGAATGACGCGCTCATATGGGCGTCCCAGTAGTGGCGCACATCGTGTTGCAGTTGGTGGTTGAACATGTGCTGGTAGGAGGCCAGCATGTGCTCGGCATCCTGCAGGGCAGTTGGCACCCAGGCGATCCCACCTTCGAACCAGCCGATCTTCAGGGACGGATGCCGGTCCAGGATGCCCGAGAACACGTATTTGGCGAACTGCTCCCGGAACGAGTCGACGTTGACCATCATGCCGACGACGACACTGTTGTGCTGGCACGGCGTCTTCGGCGGAGTCTCACCGATGTGGTGGCTGACCGGCACCTCGGCCGCCTCGATCTCGTCCCACACGGCGTCCATACCGGAGCTGCCGTAATCGTAGATGTTCCCGTCGTCATCCTTTCCGGGATTCAGCGGCAACAGGAACGTCTTGAGTCCCAATGCTTTCAGTTCGTCGAGCGTGCTGCGGGTGCCCTTGGGGTCCCACCAGTTGATCAGCCCGACGCCGTAGAAGTGGCCGTCACTGCGCTCCTGCAGGTCCGCGATGTGCTCGTTGTAAATGCGGAACACCCGCTCCCGCAACGCCTTGTCCGGGTAGTGGAACAGTGCGAGCACCGCGTTCGGAAACGCCAGTTCCTTGTCGATACCGTCCTCGGCAAGCTCTCGAATGCGTGCTTCGATGTTGTTCGATGCCGCACCCGCCAGGTCGTCGTACTGCATCAGGACGCGTCCGAAGTCACCACCGGTCCATGCCTTGCCCTTCATACCCACCATGTAGGCGCCGTCCTCGTACCAGATGCGTGGTGCCGCGCCCTTGAGTTCCTCTGGGAAGCGTTCGTAGAAGATGTCGTCGGCGACCGAGATGTGATTGTCGGCCGAGAACACCACCGTGCCAGCCGGCAGTCCGAAATCACCTGTGGCGTGGCCGCGCCGGTCCTTCGGCGCGCCGAAGCCGCCGGGCGGGTAGAGGGCTGCAGTGGACTGTGGGGACATCATCGACCTTCCATGCCTGCGTTCGGCTTGCGCATACGCGTAAGCGTCATGCTCATCTCTGGTAATAACGTTATCAGCTGTTGGCCAGGCTGAACAGCCAATACCGCCCTTCGATGAGCGCTATCTGCACACTCAACTGCGGTAACAGACTTCTCTTTTTCAAAGAACACATTCTCCCCTCGCGGATTAGGTGGTCGCGCCTTCAATCAGCGTGAGACCGTTGGTTTCCATATCGGAGAATGCTATTCTCACCCGGAAAGCGAGGGCCGATGACGAACCCCACGTCTGCGATCGACGCCGATGTGCTGGGCCGCTGGCTCGACCGGAGTGGCGCGCCGGGCCACGGCGAGCAGCCCCGGCTCGAATTCCTCACCGGCGGTTCACAGAACACGCTCTACCGGGTCCGGCGAGGTGGCCACCGGATGGTCCTGCGCATGCCCGGCGCGGGAGCAGACGCCTCGCGCGTCGACGGTCTGCTCCGGGAGATCAGGTTGCTCCGCGGGCTGGCGGGCACCGACGTGCCACATGCCGAGCTCGTCGCCGCGGACGACACCGGCGACACACTGGGGTTGCCGTTCTATGTGATGGCCGAAGTCGACGGCTGGAGTCCGATGAGCGGCGGCTGGCAGGCCCCGTTCGACACCGATCTGGCGGCCCGGCGTGGACTGGCCTTTGCGCTCGTCGAAGGCGCGGCGAAACTCGCCCGCGTCGACTGGCGGGCGCAGGGACTCGACGGGTTCGGCCGGCCCGACGGATTCCACGAACGACAGGTCGACCGGTGGCTCGGTTTCCTGTCGGCTTACCAGGCACGCGAGCTGCCCGGCCTCGACGACGCCGCGAACTGGTTGCGCCGAAACCGGCCCGGCCGGTACACGCCCGGCATCATGCACGGCGACTACCAGTTCGCCAATGTCATGTTCGCGCACGGCGAGCCGGCCCGGCTGGCGGCCGTCGTCGACTGGGAGATGACGACCATCGGCGACCCACTGCTCGATCTGGGCTGGGCCCTGCTCGGTTACGACGGCGAGCAACCCAGCAGCGACGGTTTCTACCTCGACATGGACGGAATGCCCACCCGGAGCGAGCTGCTCGCGCACTACGAACATGTCAGCGGCTTCTCGACCGAGAACATCGACTACTACCTCGTGCTGGCCCACTGGAAGCTCGGGATCGTCCTGGAGAAGACCTACGCGGCCTCCATGCGCCCCGATAACACGGTGGAGCCGAAAGTCGCCGCGGCCATGGGGCCGATGATCCTCCACCTGATGGCGAAAGCCGCCGAACTGACGCGGAGCGCGAGATGACCGACCCGGGAACACTATTCGACCTGACCGACCGTGTCGTGCTGATCACCGGCGGCAGCAGAGGCCTCGGGCGCGAGATGGCGTTGGCCGCCGCACACCACGGTGCCGATGTGGTGATCGCCAGCCGCAAGTACGACAGCTGTGTGGCCACCGCGGCGGAAATCGAACACCAGACAGGTCGCACCGCCATGCCCTACGGCGTGCACGTCGGGCGCTGGGACGAACTCGACGGACTGGTCGACGCGGTCTACGACCGCTTCGGCAGGGTCGACGTCCTGGTGAACAACGCCGGCATGTCGCCCGTGTACGACAGGCAGACCGATGTCACCGAGAAGATGTTCGACGCCGTTGTCAACCTCAACCTCAAAGGGCCGTTCCGGCTTTCGGCGCTGGTCGGTGAGAAAATGGTGGCCGCGGGCCGTGGCGTCATCATCAACGTCAGCACCCATGGCTCCCTGCGGCCACATCCGTCGTTCATCCCGTACGCGGCGTCGAAGGCCGGGCTCAACGCCATGACCGAGGGCCTGGCACACGCATTCGGCCCCGCCGTGCGGGTCAACACGCTGATGCCGGGGCCGTTCCTGACCGATATCAGCAAGGCCTGGAATCTCGCTGGGGCGCAGAATCCGTTCGCGCACTTCGCCCTCCAGCGCGCCGGCGAGCCCGCCGAAATCGTCGGCGCCGCACTGTTCCTGATGTCGGACGCCTCCAGTTTCACCACCGGATCGATACTGCGCGCCGACGGCGGCATTCCCTAGAGAGGCGACACATGGCATGGGACTTCTCCACCGAACCCGACTTCGAGAAGAAGCTGGACTGGATCCGCGCCTTCGTCCGCGACGAGGTCGAACCGCTCGAGGTGCTCTTTCCCGGTTGTGAGTTCCTGCCCCTGGATGACCAGCGCCGCACCATCGTCGACCCCCTCAAACAGCGGGTGCGTGGGCAGGGTCTGTGGGCACCGCATCTGGGGCCTGAACTCGGCGGCCAGGGTTTCGGTGCCGTCAAGCTGACACTGATCAACGAAATCCTGGGCCGCAGCAGCTGGGCGCCGATCGTGTTCGGCACGCAGGCACCCGATACCGGCAACGCCGAGATCCTGGCCCGGTTCGGCACGCCTGACCAGAAGGAGCGCTACCTCGCGGGGTTGCTCTCGGGGGAGATCTTCTCCTGCTTCTCGATGACCGAACCCCAGGGCGGCTCGGATCCCCGGGTGTTCACCACGTCGGCGGTGCGCGACGGCGAGCACTGGATCCTCAACGGCCGCAAATACTTCTCCTCCAACGCCTCGGTGGCCTCGTTCTTCGTCGTCGTCGCCGTCACCGACCCGGACGTGCCGGTGCACCGGGGCGCGTCGACGTTCCTCGTCGAGGCAGACACTCCCGGCGTCGACATCGAAGCCACCCACCATCTGGTCGGCTCGCTTCCTCATGAGGCCGGCCACTCGCTGATCCGATACGACAACGTCCGCCTGCCCGCATCGGCGATGCTGGGCGAACCTGGACACGGTTTCGCGATCCTGCAGGCGAGGCTGGCCGGTGGCCGCATCCATCACGCCATGCGGTCGATCGGTGTCGCCCAACGGGCCATGGACATGATGGCCCATCGCGCCAAAAGCCGATTCACCCAGGGAACTTCCCTGGCGGACAAACAATTGGTCCAGGCTTTCATCGCCGACTCGTACGCCGAACTCCTGCAATTCCGCCTGACAGTGCTGCACACCGCATGGCTGATCGACACCGCCGGCGAGCACGCAGCACGCAAGGAGATCGGTGTCTGCAAGGTTCTGGCGTCCGAGGTCCTCAAGTCGATCGGGTTGCGTGCCATCCAGGTACACGGCGCGATGGGCCTGACCGAGCAGCTGCCGCTCACCAACGTCTTGCTCGGCGGCGTCGCGCTCGGGCTGGCCGACGGTCCCACCGAGGCGCACAAGGTCAATCTGGCCCGGCTGCTGCTCAAGGATTACGAGCCCGAGGATCCGGAATGGCCCAGCGAGTTCATGGACAACCGGATCGCCGCCGCGCGCAGGAAGTACGGCGACCGCGTCGAGCGCATCCCGGCCATCCCCGTCGCGCCGTGAACACACGGATCTCGCAGGCCGTCGACCGCGCCCTCGACCACCGGCACCGCGAGGCCACCGATGAGGTCGAGCGCATCCTGGCGGCCGCCGTCGACGTCATGGACCAGATGGCGCCCGAGGCACCGCGTGTCGGCGATATCGTGGCCGCGGCCGGATCCTCGAAGAAGACTTTCTACCGGTACTTCACCGGCAAGGACGAGCTCCTGCTGGCGGTCATGGAGCGCGGCATCGGAATGGTCTCGTCGTATCTGGAACACCAGCTGGCCAAGGAGGTCCGGCCGGCGGACAAGATCGCCCGCTGGGTCGAGGGTGTTCTGGCGCAGGTCGCCGATCCGCATCTGATCAGCATGAGCCGGGCGGTGATCGCGCAGATGTCGACCTCGGCGCAGGCCGGGCCCGTCAACGACATCATGGCGCCGATGCGTGATCTGCTGGTCGGCCCCGTCGCCGCGCTGGGCAGTGACGATCCCGACCGCGACGCCGAGGCCGTCTTCCAGCTGACCATGGCCACGATGCGCCGCTACGTGGGATCGGGCACGGCGCCCGGGCCCGACGATATCGGCCACCTGGTCCGATTCTGCCTGCGCGGGCTCGCGGCATGAAGGTGATGCTGTGCCGGGAGTACGGGCCACCGGAGAGCCTGCAACCCGCCGAACTACCCGATCCGGTGCCGGGCGCGGGCGAAGTGGTGGTCCGGGTCAGGGCCGCGGCCGTCAACTTTCCGGATGTGCTGCTCATGTCCAGGCGTTACCAGATTCGGGTGCCGCCACCGTTCGCCCCCGGCAGTGAGTTCGCCGGTGAGGTGGCCGCTGTCGGTGATGGTGTGTCGATGACTGTGGACCAACGGGTTTCGGGTTCGGTGATGGTCGGCGCGTTCGCGGAGCAGGTGGTGGTCCCGCAGACGTCGGTGGCACCCATCCCCGACGGCGTCGACTTCGCCGAGGCCGCCGCGTTCGGGGTGACCTACCGCACTGCGTACTACGCGCTACGGACAGTCGCGGCCGTCCACGGCGGCGACTGGGTGGTCATCCTCGGGGCGGCGGGCGGTGTCGGTCTGGCGGCGGTCGACTTGGCTGTCGCCTTGGGGGCACACGTCATTGCCGCCGCATCGTCAACCGAGAAGCTTGACGTCTGCGCCCGGCGCGGGGCGCACGCGCTCGTGAACTACGAACGCGAAAACCTGCGCGATCGCATCCGTGAGATCACCGGCGGCGCCGGCGCCCGGGCGGTGCTCGATCCGGTGGGCGGGCCGTACTCCGAGTCGGCATTGCGCGCACTGGCCCGCGGCGGCACCTTTGTCACGCTGGGTTATGCGGCGGGCACCATCCCGGCGATCCCACTGAACCTGGTGCTGCTCAAGGGTATAACGCTGCGCGGTATGGAGATCCGAACATTCGCCGCCGACCATCCCCACACCGTCGACCGCGATGACGCCGAACTCAACGCACTGTTCGCCGACGGAACGGTTCGCCCCTACATCGGGACCCGGTACCCGCTGGAGCAGGCCGGCGCCGCGCTGCGTTTCGTCGCCGCCCGTAAGGCGATCGGCAAGGTGATCATCGACGTGCCCTGACGGCGCCCACTCCCAACGCCGAGACTGCGGTGGTTGCGTCACATCGCCGATATTCGCGCACTCACCGCAGTCTCGGCGAGGTTTTGTTCGGTGAGGTGTTACCAGGTGACGGGGAGGCTGTACACGCCGTAGGCCAGGCGGTCGTCCTTGAACGGAATCTCCTCGAACGGGATCGCGAGCCGCATGGTGGGGATGCGCCGCAACAAGGTGTGGAAGACGATCTGCAACTCGGCACGGGCCAACTGCTGGCCCACGCACTGGTGCCGACCGTAGCCGAATCCGAGTTCCTCCCTGGCATTGTCGCGGGTCAGGTCGAGCCGGTCGGGGTGTGGGAACATCTCGGTGTCCCAGTTGGCGGGCGCCAGGTCGATGATGATGCCGTCGCCGGCGTTGATGGTCTCACCGCCGATCTCGATGTCATCGAGCGCGACCCTGCGCTGGCCGTTCTGGATGATGCTGAGGTAGCGCATCAACTCCTCGGCGGCCAGTGCGATCACTTTCGGATCGTCTGTATCTCGAAGCAGCGCGGCCTGATCGGGGTTCTGCAGCAGTGCCAGCACGCCGATCCCGATCATGTTGGCGGTGGTCTCGTGGCCGGCGATGAGCAGGCCGGTACCGAGCTGCGCCGCCTCTTTGACCGAGATCTCACCCGCGGTGACGCGTTCGGCCAGATCGGAGACGGCATCCTCCGCGGGGTTCGCCATCTTGGTCTTCACCAGGTCGATGAGATAGCCGTGCAGGCTCATCGCCCCCTTCTGGCCGTCCTCGGCCGACGCGTAGCGCGCCAGGCCGACGTTGGCGTGGTGCTGGAAGAACTCGTGGTCTTCGTAAGGCACACCGAGCATCTCGCTGATGACCTTGGTGGGTACCGGCAGGGCCAGCTTCGCGACGATGTCGGCGGGCCGCGGGCCCGCCAGGATCGCGTCGATGCATTCGTCGGTCACCTGCTGGATGGCGGGCCGTAGACCTTCGACTCGTTTGAAGGTGAAGGGGCGCGACAACATCCGCCGGAAGCGG
>CAMFLL010000063.1 GCA_945957405.1 uncultured Mycolicibacterium sp.
CAGGGTACGCGGGCTGGCAGAAAGCCGTCCAGCGCACCCTGGACTGGGTCGACGTCGAGTGAATCGAAGGGTGTGGCGGGCGCTGATGGCCCCGCCACACCCCGCAATCCCTAGTCTTCGCCGAGGATCTGGTAGATCTCGCGGCGGGCGTTGTTGAGGATGTCGACGATGCGCTGCTGCTGGTCGGTCGACGCGGCGAACGCCGACTGCCGGACCGCACCGAACAGCTGGCCCACCGCATTGCGCAGATTCATCTGCGCGGGGTCGGCGCCCTCGGTGATCTCGTCCCACGGCGCGGTCTCGACGGCCTCGGCGGCGGCGCGACCTTCGTCGGTCAGCTCGAAGAGTTTCTTGCTGCCCTCGGTCTCCGTCGCGACGATCAGGCCCTCGTCCTCGAGCAGTTGCAGGGTGGGGTAGACCGAGCCGGGGCTGGGCTTCCACAGGTCCTGACTGCGTTCGGCGATCTCCTGGATCATCTCGTAGCCGTGCATGGGTCGGTCGACGAGGAGCTTGAGGATTGCCGCGCGGACGTCACCGCGCCGGCCGCGACTGCGTCCCCGGCCGTGCCCGCGACGACCGCGGGGTCCTGGTCCGAAGCCGGGGCCACCTGGGCCACCGGGGCCGAAGCCCGAGAAGTCACGGCCGAAGCCGGGGCCGAATCCGCCACCGCGCTGTTCACGGACGGCGTCGCGGAATTCGCGTCGCGCGTTGCGACGGTGTTCGCGCAGTTCATCATGTAGTTCGCCGCGCATTCCACGGTGACCACGCGGGCCGCCGTGGCCGAAGCCGAAGCCGAATCCGGGGTGTTGGGGTCCTTGTTGCGGGCCGCCCGCGAAGGGGCCACCCGGGGGGGTGAATGGGGTGTTCATAACTGTGTCTCCTTGAGGGTCCGGGAACGCGCCCTGCGCTCCCGATGCATTAACGATATATCGGTAACTATCGCGATGCAACCAGTTATTCCTTTTTAGGGGTGGCTCAGGTACCGCGCCGGTCCATTTCGGCGACCTGCGATCGCGCCCACTCGCCTTCCATTGCCGCGTTACGCAGGCCGTATTCGAGCGCGGCGCGGCCGAAGAAGTCGGCGTTGTCCCATCGGGTGGTGTCCCGCACGCGACCAAGACGTTCCAGTTCGTCGTCGGCGTGTTCGGCCATGGCCAGGAGTTGTTTCCGCGCCTCCTCGCGTGGGATCTCGCCCAGCAGGAAGACCCGGAGCAGGTCGGGGCGCCGGATGGGCGGATCGTCCTGGGGGCTGGTGATCCATCGCAGGAGTTCGGCGCGGCCCGCGGCGGTGATGCGGTACTCCTTGCGCCCGCGCGCCCCGATGGCGCTGACCTCGATCAGGCCGGCGTCGGCGAGCTTGTTGAGCTCGCCGTAGAGCTGGCTCTGGGTGGCGCCCCAGACGTTGGAGATCGATTTCTCGAACAGTTTCAGCAGGTCGTAGCCGCTGCCGGGGCTCTCAGCGAGCAGTCCCAACGTCGCGATCCGGAGACTCATACGGGCATCGTAGTGCAGCACATTCCACTATTGACATGTCACTAGTGGAATGTCATCGTGGGACCATGACCGCCACCAAAGAAAACCTGCCCGGCTCCGGTCAGTTCTTCCAGACCGGTAACTACGCCCCCGTCGCCGACGAGCTCACCGACTACGACCTGTCCGTCGACGGCGCCATCCCTCCTGAGCTGTCCGGCTGGTACCTGCGCAATGGTCCGAATCCGCGTCAGGCGACCGCCCACTGGTTCACCGGCGACGGCATGATCCACGGCGTCCGCATCGAGGATGGCGCCGCGAAGTGGTATCGCAACCGGTGGGTGCGGACCGACAGTTTCATCGAAGACTTCCCGCTCTACAACGCCGACGGCAGCCGCAATCTGCGGGCCAGCGTCGCGAACACGCACGTGGTCAACCACGCGGGAAAGACGCTGGCGCTGGTGGAATCCTCACTGCCGTACGAGATCTCCGATGAACTGGAGACCATCGGTGCCTACGATTTCGGCGGCGCGCTGATCGACTCCATGACCGCCCACCCCAAGATCTGCCCCACCACCGGCGAGTTGCACTTCTTCGGCTACGGCAGCATCTTCGAGCCCTACGTCACCTATCACCGCGCCGACGCCGCCGGTGAATTGACGATCAATCGCCCGCTGGATGTCAAGGCGCACACCATGATGCATGATTTCGCGATCACCGCGCAGCACGTCATCTTCCTGGACCTGCCGATCGTCTTCAACATCGACGTCGCCCGTAACGGCGAGGGTGACATGCCCTATCGCTGGGATGACAACTACGGCGCCCGGTTCGGTGTGCTGCGTCGCGATGACCCGTTCGGCGCGGTCCGCTGGTTCGAGATCGATCCGTGCTACATCTTCCACGTCGCGAACGCCTACGACAGCGCCGACGGTAAATCCATTGAGCTGCATGCGGTTCGATATCCGGAACTGTGGCGTAACGACGGGGGGTTCGATGCCAAGGGCGTCTTGTGGAGCTGGCGCGTCGACCTGGCCTCGGGTGCTGTCACCGAACGTCCGCTCGACGACCGCGCCGTGGAGTTTCCCCGCATCGACGACAGGCTGGCTGGCATGCCCGCCCGCTACGCCGTCTCGGTCGCGGACAACAGCCTGCTGCGCTACGACCTGACCACCGGTGCCGCCGTGGCACACGACTTCGGCGTCGGTGGCCCCGGTGAGGCCGTGTTCGTCCCGGCCGAGGGTCCCGCCGACGAGAGCAGCGGCTGGTATCTGGGTTACGTCTACGATCCGGTGCGCAACGGTTCGGACCTGGTGATCTTGGACGCCGGCGACTTCGCCGGTGATCCGGTGGCCACCATTGCGCTGCCCCAACGGGTTCCGTACGGCTTTCACGGAAACTGGATCGCCGGCTGAGGCCGAACTGACAGGCTGCCGGTTTATCGTGTCCGGATGGCGGTGAAATGGCTCGACGAACCGGAAGAGCACGACTATGACGCTGCTGCTGCCTATCTCGGCATGCTCGCCGAGAAGGGCAGCGTCACCGCGACGGTGACCGCGTTACGGGCGGCGCCGCAGTGCGAGCGGGCGGCAAAGGACGTCCTCCGTGCCGCGCGCCTGCCGGTGCTGCCGGATAACAACAGCCACGTCAGGAACGATCTCGGGAAGATCAGCGACGGCAAACGGCTGTCGCCGATCCTGTTGGTTCGCGGGGACGGTGCACACGGGGTGCCGTTGCAGATCGCCGACGGTTACCACCGGGTGTGTGCCAGCTACATTACTGACGAGAACACGGTGATTCCTTGTCGACTCGTGTCGTGGTCCTGACCGGCCGTGACCGGATTCGGGTTCGGCACACTGGCCCTCGTCGCGATCATCGCGTTGGTGGGCCCGCTCCTGGCGGTGCCGCCGAGACTGCGCATACCTGTCGTCGTCGGCGAACTGCTGGCCGGGATCATTTTCGGCAGAACAGGTTTCGGAATCATCGATGCCGACAACCCGACATTCGTGCTGCTGGCCAACATCGGTTTCGCGCTGGTGATGTTCGTCGTGGGCACCCACGTCCCGGTGCGCGACGCCACTCTGCGCACCGCCCTGCCCAAGGCGCTGCTGCGCGCGGTGCTGGTCGGTGCCGTCGCGGCAGTGCTCGGCGTGGTGATCGCCGAGGTGTTCGACACCGGGCATGCCGCGCTGTACGCGGTCCTGATGGCGTCCTCATCGGCGGCTCTGGCGCTGCCGGTCATCGACTCGTTGCGACTCGAGGGCCCCGCGGTGCTGTCACTGACGGCGCAGATCGCCATCGCCGATGCGGCATCAATAGTGTTGGTGCCCTTGGTGATCAATCCGGCGCGCGCTCCGCGGGCGGCGTTGGGCGCGCTGGCGGTCGCGGCGGGTGCTGTGCTGCTGTTCCTCGTTCTGCGTCACCTCGACCGCCGCGGAGTGCGCCGACGCGTGCACAAGTATTCCGAGAAACACCGGCTGGCGATGGAACTGCGACTCAGCCTCATCATGTTGTTCACGCTGTCAGCGCTGGCCGTGGCCACCCATGTGTCGATCATGCTTGCCGGCTTCGCGCTCGGGCTGGTGATGTCGGCCATCGGCGAGCCACGGCGGCTGGCCCGGCAGTTGTTCGGGATCACCGAGGGTTTCTTCGGTCCGTTGTTCTTCGTGTGGCTCGGGGCCTCGCTGCAGGTGCGTGAACTCGCCGAGCGACCGGCCTTCCTTGCGCTCGGTTTGGCACTGGGATTCGGTGCGGTGGTGGCGCACTGCGCAGGGCGCGTCGCCGGTCAGCCGCTGAGCCTGGGCGCCCTCGCGTCGGCGCAGCTCGGGGTCCCGGTCGCCGCGGCAACACTGGGCACCGAACAGGCACTGCTCGCGCCGGGCGAACCCGCCGCGTTGATCGTCGGCGCCCTGGTCACCATCGCGGTGACCTCGGTGGCGGGCTTACGCGCCGCCCGAACGCAATCCACGGCGCAGCCATGATCACGCCCGTTTGATCAACGCACGATGAGCGCTGGGGCTCACACCGTAGGCACGCTTGAACGCACTCGAAAATGCGAACGGTGTCGCGTAGCCGACCTGCCGGGCGACCGCCGTCAGCGTGTGCTCGCCCGAACTCAACAGATCGGCGGCCAGGGCTAGGCGCCACGATGTCAGGAATGCGATCGGTGGTTCGCCGACTGCATCGGCGAACCGACGCGCGAAGGCTGCGCGTGAAGATCCCACCGCGGCAGCCAGATTGGCCACCGTCCACGGGTGCGCCGGGTTGTGGTAGATCAGCCGCAGGGCTGGGCCGACGAGATCGTCCTTGGAGGCGTGCCACCAGCGTGGGGCGTTGTCGGCGCGGTCGAACCACGTCCGGAGGGCGTCGATGAGGAGCAGATCGAGCAGCCGGTCGAGGTAAGCCTCCTGGCCGTCGCGGTCGCGTCCCGCCTCGGTGGACAGCAGATCCACCAGCGAGGTGTCCCAGTCGCCGTGCCGCAGCACCAGCACCGGTGGCAGCACATCGAGCAGCCGGGTGCCGACCTCGCTGCGACCCTCGTAGGCGCCGATCACTGCGCGGCAGGCTCCAGATGCGCTGTTGCCCCAGGTCCGGACGCCGACGGCCATGTCGAAGCGCAGATCGTCACCGCGGAGCGTCGTGCAACGTTGACCAGGATGGATGACCACCTGCGGCACGGTGTCGGGGTGATCGGCGAACTGATAGTGCCGGGTGCCGCGCGCCAGTGCCACGTCGCCGGGGTCCAGCCAGATTCGGTCGCCCTCGGAGGTGATGACCGCCCGACCCAAGGTCTGGCAGATCACGGTCAGTGGTGCCTCGTCCTGCACGCGCATCGACCACGGCGGGTCCAGTGACAGTCGCAAGACGAATGCGCCGCGCGCCCGGACGCCGTCGAGCATTCCGGCCAGCGCGTCCATCCGCAGCAGCGTATCCGCCCGCAGGGTTTGCCATTCCCCGTCCGGGGTAGGCCGACTTCGTGGACGCAGCATCGACGACGACAGAAAGACGGACCAGTCGCAGCCGAACGGTGATCAACTGGGTGCTGGCTCTGCTGACCATCCCGGCCGCCGCGGCCATCGTGATCCTGGCCTACGGCGCGGTGATGTCGACATCCGGTTGCAGCGCGGGTGAGTGCTCGCAGTTGCCGTCGGAGACCCAGTTCACGGTGATGCTGTACGGGCCGCCGGTGGTGGCGGCCGTCGCGGTGATCGCGTCGTTCTTCACCGCGAGTCGGCCCCGCGGATATGTGGTGCCGGTGGTCGCGTGGCTGCTGCTCGTTGCCGACGTGGTGGCGATGATGGCGGGCTTTCAGCGCTGAGACCGTGTCGCGTGGACGATCACGTATGAAACCGGGACGTTCAGCGATGGATCGTCCAACTCTGCCGCGGTTGACTGAGCTCCATGAGCACAGCCACAGCCTTCGCCCTCACCACTGCCGCCGCCGTCACGAGTGCCGCCGTCGGCGGTATCTTCTACGCCTTTTCCACGTTCGTCATGCGTGGACTCGACCGCACCGACCCCGTCGACGCGATCACCGCGATGCGCGGGATCAACGCCGAGGCGCAGGCGAACGGCCCCTTCCTGCTGTTGTTCTTCGGTGCGGCTCTGCTCGCGATCGCGGTGGGCGTCGTCGGCGTGGTGCACATCCGTCAACCCGGTAGCGGATACCTGATCGCCGGTGCGGTGCTGGCCCTGGTTGCCGTCGTCGTCACCGTGGCGTTCAACATCCCGCTGAACAACCACCTCGACACTGTCGACCTGGCGGCGGTCGGGCCCGCGGACGCCGCGCGCGAATGGGCCAACTACTTCAGCACCTGGACGGCGTGGAACCACGTCCGCACCGTGGCTCCGTTGCTGGGTTCGGTGCTGATGCTGGTCGGGTTGCGTTACCGCTGACGGCGGAACGTCCGCGCCACGATGACGGCGGCGAGCAGGGTCAACGACGCGGCGATCACGGAGGTCGGGGCGATACCGGAATCGAAAGCCGTTCGGGCGGATTCGAGTAGCGCCGTAGCCGTCTTCGCCGGCAGTTCGGTCGCCACCGACGACGCCCCGCCGATGCTCTCCGCGGCCGCACCGGCCTGCTCGGGTGTCAGGCCCGTGGGCAGTTCGACGTTGGCCCGGTAGAACGCGGTGAAGATGGTTCCCAGCGTGGCGGTCCCGACGACGGCGCCGAGTTCGTAGGCAGTCTCCGAAACCGCCGACGCCGCACCCGACTTGGCGGCGGGGACCGAGGCCACGATGGTGTCGTTGGAGATGGTCTGCGAGATACCCACGCCCAGTTCGAGCACTGCCAACGACACGATGATCGCGACGATCGTCAGGTCGTGGCGGAACGCCAGGATCAGCAGGAAGCCGGCCGAGACGAACAGCAGGCCGGCCACCATCAGGGCCTTCGGCGTGAACCGTCGCGCCAGGCGCACCACGCCCATCCCGCCGATCATCGACACGATGGCACCGGGCAGCATCACCAGTCCGGCTTCCAGCGGTGACAGACCCAGGACCAGCTGCAGGTGCTGCGAGGTGAAGAACAGCAGGCCGATCAGACCGACGATGGACAGGAAGTTGGCCAGGATCGACGAGCTGAACGGGGCGTATGCGAACAGGCTCATGTCGAGCATCGGTGTGGCGCTGCGATTCTGCCGCCGGACGAACAGTACGCCGGAGCCGATACCGACCACGAAGGCGGCGATCACCACCGCCGACGGACCGTCGTGTGCGACCGTCTTGATCGCCCAGACCAGCGGCAGCATGGCGAAGAAGGCCAGGGTGATGCTGATCAGGTCGACCGGGCCCGGATTGGGGTCCTTCGACTCCGGGACCAGGCGCGGCCCGACCACAAGCAGCGGCAGCAGCAGCGGAACCGCGATCAGGAACACCGAACCCCAGTGGAAGTGCTGCAGCAGTGCGCCACCGACGATGGGGCCGAGGGCCGAACCCGCGGTGAAGCACGAAGCCCAGATGGCGATGGCCAACCGGCGCGCCGCGTCGTCGATGAAGATGTTGCGCAGCAGCGACAGCGTCGAGGGCATCAGCATGGCGCCGAACACACCGAGCAGCGCCCGGGCGCCGACCAGTGCGCCCGCAGTCGGCGCGAATGCCGCTGCGGCAGAAACGATGGCGAAGCCGGTGGCGCCGATCAACAACAGGCGCCGGCGCCCGATCCGGTCACCGAGGCTGCCCATCGGCACCAGCAGGGCCGCGAGCACCAGTGAGTAGACGTCGACGATCCACAGCTGCGTCGACGCGGACGGACGGAAATCTTCGGCGATCGCCGGCAGCGCGAAGGCGAGCACGGTGTTGTCGATCGCGATCAACATCACCGGGAAGATCAAGACTGCCAGCGCGACCCAGGCGGTGCGCGGCGTCGTTATGCGGGGCGCCACGGGATCGAGGCGGGTGGACATTTGTAACTCCTGATTGAAACTAAGTGGGGTGGAAACTGATTCACGATTGGTTCGGGTTGATGGTGCCCTCGGTCAGGCTGGCCATGATCGCGTCGACGATCTGGTGGCGCGGTGCCCCGGCTTTCGCCGACTCGTAGCCGGCCTGCAGTAGCGCCCAGAACACGCGTCGTGCCCATCCGGGCGGCATGTCGGGTCGGTCGGTGGCAGCCCGGGCCAGCACCTCGATGATCGCCTCGTCGCCGGTGTCCAGGTGTTCCATCAGTTCGCGGTCCGACACCACGGTTGGCTCGTTGAAGATGTAGAGCACGATCGGCCCGAGATCGAGCTGGCATTCGACCACCCGGCGCAGCGCTGCGATCGGCGGGCCGTTGGTGGGGTCGGCCGCGTCGATGGCCGCCGAGCTGATGGCGTGCACGTGGATCGCCAACGCGCGGATCAGATCGGCGCGCTCGGGGTAGTACCGGTGCACCGTGCTGCGGCCGACATTCGCCGCCGCCGCGATATCGGCGACCGGCGCCGCCGGATGCTCGGACAGCACCTCCATTGCCGCGTCGAGGATGGCCTTCCGGGTTCGTTCCCGAGGGCCGCTCCCCAAACCCTCGAGTTCAACCATGCCCCAAAATATAGCATGAACCTCTCAAAATGGGACAATGCTGTCCCATTGCCTGCCGCGAGCGCTCAGTGAGGTACAGAAAATGGGGTCGAAACTGTACCTAGGTGAGCGCTGGGCGGCGATGTCGTGGCACCGATGCCGTCGAATGCCGGCGAGCGCTCACTGACGTACAGTTTCGGGCCCGAAAACCGTACGCAGATGAGCGCTCGGCCGGGGATGAGGAGGCGCTGAATCAGGTGGGCGGCGCGAAACCGTCGTTCGGGGGCTGCGGCATCGGTGCAGGTGGTGGCTGCCAGGGCTGATGCGACTGCGGCGGAGGGGCCCAGTGCTGCGGTGGCGGCGGGGCGGGCATCTGCTGCTGGGCGTGCCGTCGTGCCGTCGCCAGCCGGGACAGTTCGCGGCGGTGACGCTCGGCGAGCACCGCGGCCAACATGTACTGCGGGGGCGTCCCCGGCGGCGGCGGAGGAGAAATCCGCTGCGCCACTTCGCCGGCGATCCGGGCGGCCATCTGATCACGCATCGGCGGGGCGAGTTGGCCCGCCCGCGCCAGGAACTGTCGCGCCAGTTCCGCCTGTTCGGCGCTCAGGCCGGACAACTGCAGCGACGATGCCCACCAGGCGAGCGCGGGCGGCATCGCGGGCGGCGGGGCCAGCTTGGGGCCTCGTTCGTTGATCACGACGGTGCCGGCGAACACATCGCCGATGCGCTTGCCCTTCGAGGACAGCATGCTGCAGATCACCGCGGGCGCCCCGAAGAACAGCCAGATCTCGACGACGCCGGTGATCGCCCGGAACAGCGCCTGCCGGAACCGTTCCGGTCCGCCGTCCTCGGATACCACCCGCAGGCCCATCGCCATCTTGCCGAGCGTGCGGCCGCGGGTCGCCGTCTCGAACGCCAGTGGGTAGCCGAGCAGTACCAGGACCGTGAAGATGATGAGTACCGCCGCCGACAGTGCGTCGTCGAACTGCAACAGGGTCATCGCCCACAACGTGACGCCGAGCAGGTAGCCGATGAGCATGATCACGATGTCGATCAGCGACCCGATCGCCCGTACCGGCAACTGTGCGATCTGCACGTCGAGCACCACCGCGTCACCGGTGACCACTTCATCCTGTTGGGGGGCGGGCATAGTCTCCGACGCTACTAGGTCCGCCAGGTGTCAGGTTCCGCTTGCGTCTGCTGCCTCGACCTGCATCGTCACCCGCTGTGGTGTTGGTCGGGTTCCTCCTCAGGTCTCGTGCCTCGACCTGCATCGTCACCCGCTGTGGTGATGGTCGGGTTCCTCCTCAGGTCTCGTGCCTCGACCTGCATCGTCACCCGACTAGACTTTGCCACGTGGATGTCGACGCGTTCGTGGTGGCCCACCGGCCAACGTGGGACCGGCTCGAGACGCTGGTCAAGCGACGCGGTCGGCTCTCCGGCGCCGAGGTCGACGAGCTGGTCGATCTGTACCAACGTGTCTCGACGCACCTGTCGATGGTGCGTTCGGTGTCGACGGATTCCGCACTCATCGGCCGCCTTTCGACGTTGGTGGCCCGGGCGCGGTCGGCGGTCACCGGAGCGCACGCGCCGCTGTGGAGTGAATTCGTCCGGTTCTGGACGGTGTCGTTTCCCGTCGTGGCCTACCGTGCGTGGCGGTGGTGGCTTGCATCGGCCATCGGTTTCTTCATCGTTGCCATCGCAATCGGATTCTGGGTGGCGCACAACCCCGAAGTCCAGGCCACCATCGGCACGCCCAGCGAGATCGACCAACTGGTCAACCACGACTTCGAAAGCTATTACAGCGAGAACCCGGCCGGCTCGTTCGGGCTCCGGGTGTGGGTCAACAACTCATGGGTTGCCTTGCAGTGCATCGGTTTCGCCGCTCTACTCGGACTACCGATCCCGTATGTCCTGTTCCAGAACGCCGCCAACGTGGGAGTGGCAGGCGGTCTGATGTTCGCCGCGGACAAGGGCGGATTCTTTCTGGGGCTACTGACCCCGCACGGCCTGCTGGAGCTGACGGCGGTTTTCCTTGCGGCCGCCGCCGGTATGCGACTGGGCTGGTCGGTGATCTCGCCGGGCGACCGGCCACGCGGTCAGGTGCTCGCCGAACAGGGCCGCGCCGTCGTCGCCGTTGCCGTCGGACTGGTCGGCGTGCTTCTGGTCTCGGGCCTCATCGAGGCATTGGTGACACCGTCGCCGTTCCCGACGTTCGTACGGATCTTCATCGGGGTGCTGGCCGAGGTCGCATTCCTGGGCTACATCGTCTACTTCGGTCGACGTGCCGTCGCCGCGGGCGAGACCGGTGACATCTCCGACGCGCCGGACGTGGTGCCGACGCGCTAGGTCACAGCCGGCCGGTGGCCTTCATCGCCAGATAACGGTCGGCCAGGGCGGGCGCCAGATCCTCCGGCGGCGCATCGACCACTTCGACGCCGCTCTTGCGGAGCCGGGCCGCCACAGTGCGCCGGTCGTTACGTGAGCGTTCCGCGGCTGCCGCGTCGTAGATCTGGGCGGCGTCGGCGCGGCCGGCAGCCAGTTCGTCGACGCGAGGGTCGGCAACCGCGGCGACGATCACCTGGTGCTTGGACGACAGCTGTGGCAACACCGGTAGCAGGCCCTCGTCGAGCGCTGTGGCGTTCAGATCGGTCAGCAACACCACCAGCGCGCGGCGGCGCACTCGGCGCTGCACCGCGGAAACCATTGAGGTGGCGTCTGATTCGACCAGGGCGGGCTCCAGCGGTGCCATCGCCTCGACCAGCTGGGCCAGCAGTTCGGTGCGCGACGCGCCGACCACCGCGGCCCGCGTCGCCCGGTCGTGGGCCAGGAAATCAACATGGTCGCCGGCTCGGGATGCCAAGGCCGCCAACAACAGTGCGGCATCCATCGACCAGTCCAGCCGGGGCCAGCCGCCGGGATCGCTGGCCGTCGGGTCGACACCGACGCGGCCCGCCGACGTTCGGCCGGTGTCCACGACGATCACGACGCGGCGGTCACGCTCGGGGCGCCAGGTACGGACCACGACGTCGGCACGGCGGGCGGTGGCCCGCCAGTCGATCGAGCGCACGTCGTCACCGACGACATATTCGCGCAGCGAATCGAACTCGGTGCCCTGGCCGCGGATGAGGACCGGGATCAGGCCGTCGAGTTCACGCAGTTTGGCCAGCCGGGACGGCAGGTGCTTACGCGACAGGAACGGCGGCAGGATCCGCACCGACCACGGCACGCGGTGCGAACTCTGGCGGCCGGCCAGCCCGAGTGGCCCGACGGAGCGCGCCGTCACCACCGCCGACGTCTGATCACCGCGCCGGATGGGACGCAGTCGGGTCGGCACCACCTGGCGTTGGCCTGCGGCGATATCGACGGGATGGGTGCGGGGTTCGGCCCGGGCACTGGGCGCCCAGGCGTCGCGGACCAGTCCCCGGAACCGGCGCCTGCCGACGTTGTGCACCAGCAGAGACAGCTGGACGGGTTCGCCAAGGCGGGTCGACGTGTCGCCCGAGCGTGACATCTGCAGCGCCCGCGGGCTGGCCGCCAGCGCGATGTCGATGATGATCGCCACCGCGAGAATCGCCAGCATGGCGACGAAAGCCGTTGCCGGCCACGGTGATACCGCGATGGGCAGGAGGCACAGCAGTGCCACCAGCCCCGCCCGACCTGTGAGGATCACTAGCGTGGGACCGGGACCGCGGCCAGGATTCCGTCGAGCACGCCGTCGGTGGTGGCGCCCTCGAGTTCGGCCTCCGGCCGCAACGCGATGCGGTGCCGCAACGTCGGCCTCGCCATGGCCTTCACATCGTCGGGGGTGACGTAGTTGCGTCCCGACAGCCATGCCCACGACCGGGCCGTACCCAGCAACGCGGTGGAACCACGCGGTGAGACGCCCAACGAGAGCGCCGGCGAATGGCGGGTGGCGCCGGCGATGTCGACGATGTAGGCGAGGATCTCGTCGGCGACGAGCACGCGGCGCACCGCATCGCGGCCGGCCGCCAGATCCGACGTCCCGGCCACGGGGCGGATGGCCGAGAGGTCACGTGGGTCGAAGCCGTGCGCGTGCCGGCCGAGGATCGCGACTTCCTGATCACGCGGTGGCAGTGGCACATTGAGCTTGAGCAGGAACCGGTCCAGCTGTGCCTCGGGCAGTTGGTAGGTGCCCTCGTACTCGATGGGGTTCTGTGTGGCGGCGACGATGAACGGGTCGGGCAGCAGCCGGGGCTCACCGTCGACGCTGACCTGACGTTCCTCCATGGCCTCCAGCAACGCGGCCTGGGTCTTGGGTGGGGTGCGGTTGATTTCGTCGGCCAGCATGAGGTTGGTGAACACCGGGCCCTCGCGAAACTTGAACGCCGCGGTCTTGGCGTCGTAGACCAGCGATCCGGTAACGTCGCCGGGCATCAGGTCGGGGGTGAACTGCACGCGCTTGAACTCCAGCTGCAGTGCGGCCGAAAGTGCGCGCACCAGAAGCGTCTTGGCGACGCCGGGCACACCTTCGAGCAGCACGTGACCGCGGCACAGCAGCGCGATCACCAGGCCGCTGACCACCGCATCCTGGCCGACGACGGCTTTGGCGATCTCGGCGCGCAGGGCCAGCAGCGCGGAGCGGGCGGACTCGGCAGAGGCCGACATGGGTGGTGCGGAAGCCGGTTGCATCACGAGCGCGCGACCTGCCTTTCGATGTCGTCGAGAGCGTGGGCGAGGTGGACCAGATCTTCGTCGGTGTTCGGTGGTGGCCCGAACAGGGTGTGGTGCAGCATCATCGGATCGGAGGCACCATGGTGGGTGGCGGCGTTCTGTACCAGCGCCTGCACCAGTGCCGTCGGTTCGACGTTGGCGCCGAGCCCCAACCGTGGCGCCAACCGTTGCAGCGTGGCGGTTCGCAGCGCTTCGGCGGCGCGGTCGCGGGCGCGCCGCGACCGGTACAGGCGTCCGCGTCCTTCGACCGTCTCCGACGCCCGGACCACGACCGGTAGACGCTCGGCGACCAGCGGGCCCAAACGTCGGCCTTTCCAGAGCGCGACGAGTGCCACGACCAGCCACAGTTGCCAGACGATCCAGCTGAAGCGATCCGGGATCAGGTCGAAAATGGTTGCCATTCCGCCGTGTTCGCCCTCGGCCTGCTGAGGCGCGTACCAGACCAGCCGGGGGTGGGTGCCGGCGAGGTTCATCGCGAGCGCGGCGTTACCGTCGCGCAGCAGCGTGGAGTTGGTCATGAAATCGGCTGTGCCGGTGGCGGTGATGACGCGGCCGGCCTGGCGGTAGCGCACCACCGCGCCTTCATAACAGGAGGTGAGGTCGACGTCGTCGTCGGCGGCTTTGAACGTGTCGCTGGTGCCGAATCTCGCGGGGCCCGCCTGCACTGCCTCACGCAGGTCGCAGTCGGGATCACCACCGATGGTCGCGCCGGAGAGTGCGAGTTTCGGGGTCAGGATCTCGCGGGTGCGCGAAATGGGTTCGACCAGAAGAAGATCACCGCGGGCGCCGAGCAGCGTGCGGATCAGATCGTCGTCGTAGAGGAAGTAGGTCTGCGCCACCAGGAGCAGGCTGTCAGGCCCGGACAGGCGCACCGCGTCTTCGGCGGTGTCGGCGACCTCGACGTCCACGCCACGGTCACGCAGCAGGGCGATCAGTGCGTGCGCGCCGTCCGACGACGTCGACTCGGGGTCCATCCGACCGCCGGGACGCGGTGCGGTCAGCCACGCAGTCACCGTCGCTAGTACGGCGATCACGATGATCGCCAAAGCCACCCACCGCCAGGTCTTCCAGCGCTGCGCCACCGACGATGTGACGGGAGCAGACGTCATCGGACCTCCGCCCACATGTCGTGCGGGATCACCGGGGCACCGCCGGGCATGGCGGACGGCTGGTGGGTGAGCAGGTGGTCGTCGAGGTCGGCGATCAGTTGGTAAGCCGCCGGTGTACCCGGCCGCTCACCGAAGGTCACGTCATTGAAGGCCGTTGCCGCCTCGAAGAATTCGCGGGACAGGGGTGGGATGGAGGCACCTGCGGCGCGGGCGAGTTCGTACGAGGTACGGCCGGGAACGGGGTCGAGCACGCCGGATTCCTCGAGTTGGCGGGCCACTGCTCGTAGCCGGTGCCGGATCGCCGCGGCCCAGTCGCCCTGCGCTGCGAACTGTGCAGCCGTGGCGCGGTGTTCGGCGGCACGCAGTTCGGTGGTGCCGAACATGGCGTAGTCGTCGCCGCGATTGGTGCGCATGGTTCGGCGTGCCACGCGGACGGCGACGACGATCAGGATGATCACGACGATGGTGAGCACCATGATGGTGAACCAGCCGCCGGGCACCTGCGAGCCCTTGCTGACGATGCGGTAGATCAGCTCGTCGAGCCAGTCGCTGAACCGTTCGGACAACGACACTTTCGGGTAGATCGGTTTGCCCAGCTCACGCTCGGCCGCTTCCCGCGCGGCGTCGCGGTCGATGTCTACGGTCGGCACAGGGCGGGGTCCTCAGTGCTGGGTCAACCAGAGATGGTCAGTGGATGCCGTATTGGCGGGGCCGCCTGCGGCGCCGGTGCGCAGCACCAGATCGAACGCCTCGGCACGCATCCGCCGGTCGGTGTACAGCAGCACCGTCACGCCGGCCGTGAACGGCGTCGTGATGATCTGCGCGATGATGGCGCCGACGGTCGACAGCATCGCGGCGGTGATGATCGCCGACGTCGACGCTTCACCGTTGACGCCGGTGGTGATCGCCTGCGCGATACCGAACGGAAAGGCAACTGCGGCCGACACCAGCATGGTGACGATGTAGGCCAGCATCCAGATCCCCAGGACCCGCCAGAAGTCACCCTTGACCAACGCGAACGACCTCGAGACGGACCCCATCACGGGTTTGCGTTCCAGCACCAGCGCGGCCGGCGCGAACAGCACCATGACGCTGAACCAGATCACCGCGGCCAGCGCCGGCAGACCGAGCAGGAAGCCCGCCACCACTGCGGCGGCACCGCCGGCGGCGGCCGCCACCGCGACGATGATCAACACGACGATCACGATGCCGACCACCATGATGAGTGCGATCAACAGCGTCAGACCGATCAGCGGCAGGATGCGGTCCTTGATCCGCTGCCATGCCTCACCGATGGTGATCCGTGATCCGAACACCGCCCGCCCCACGATGACGGTGAGCATCCCGCTGAGCACGATGGTCGCCAGCATCTGGATGATGGCGCCCACCGCATTGGCGCCGATGTAGCCGAACATGGCTGGGCCGTCGAACGACTCGACCGACGGTTCCGAGGCGCCCAGTGCGGCCAGCGGGCCGATCTGCAGGATCAACGACAGGACCTGGGTGGCAACCACCACGATGGCCGTCAGACCGAGCGTCGCCTTAGGGTTGGTGCGGATGTAGCTGACCGCGCCGTTGAAGATGTCGCTCAGCGTCAGCGGTCGAAGCGGGATGACACCCGGTTTGAACGCCATGGGCTGTTGGGGGTATCCCGGCGGGGCGCCATAGCCACCCTGCGGATAGCCCGGCGGGGGATAGCCGGGCGGCGGATAACCGGCGCCGTACCCGGGTGGCGGATAGCCGGGCGGTGGGTAGCCCGGAGGTGGATAGCCAGGTTGGGTCTGCCCCGGGGACGGGTAGCCGGGGGGCGGGTAACCGGGCGGATTCGCACCGGACGGTGGGTAGCCAGGCTGGCCCGGAGGCGGGTAGCCGGGGGGGCCGTATCCGGGTTGCGGGTAGCCCTGCTGCGGCGGTTCCTGGGGCGGCCAGCCTCCACTGGTAGGCGGCATGCTCATCAGGCATCCCCCCGTATGTCGTCGCGCATAGACACCATCCTGGCATGACATGCGTCTGACAGGTCTCAGCAAATCCCGGGCGACGTCGATCGTCGCACGTGACGGTGGCCTTCGGTGGATCGGGGAGGAGGCGTAGCGTCGCCTGCATGGCCGAACTCAAGGACCGTTTGCGCGCCGATCTGACCGCCGCGATGAAAGCGCAAGACAAACTGCGGACCGCAACTCTGCGGATGCTGCTGGCCGCTGTCCAGTCCGAGGAGGTGTCGGGTAAGGCTGCCCGCCAGCTGTCCGACGACGAGGTGATCAAGGTGCTGGCCCGCGAGGCACGTAAGCGTGGTGAGGCAGCGCAGATCTATATCAGCAACGGCCGCGGCGAGCTCGCCGCCAACGAACGCGCCGAGGCCAGCGTCATCGATGAGTACCTGCCGGTGCAACTCAACGACGACGAGCTCAGCCACGTCGTCAACACCGCCATCGCCCAGGTCGCCGAGGAGATCGGCGAGCGACCCGGTATGAAGCAGATGGGTCAGGTCATGAAGGCTGCCACCGCGATCGCGGCGGGCAAGGCCGACGGCTCCAGGATCTCGTCGTTCGTCAAGGACCGACTCTGAGGGCGGCCGTTAATCGGCGCAATCGGGGGGTATCCAACCGTCATGCCCAGGTTCGGATACACCCTGATGACAGAGCAGTGCGGCCCCAAAGAACTTGTCCGACACGCGGTTTCAGCTGAACGTGTCGGCTTCGACTTCGAGGTCAGCAGTGACCACTTCTCACCGTGGCTGGCCGCGCAGGGTCACGCTCCCAACGCCTGGGCGGTGCTCGGTGCTGTCGCCCACGCGACCGAGAAGGTCGACCTGTACTCGTATGTGACCTGCCCGACCATCCGGTACCACCCCGCCGTCGTGGCGCAGCAGGCCGCCACGGTGCAGATCATGTCCGACAACCGGTTCACACTCGGGTTGGGCAGCGGCGAGAACCTCAACGAACATGTCGTCGGCCGGGGCTGGCCGGCGATGCAGACGCGGCTCGACATGCTCGACGAGGCGATCCGGATCATCCGGGCGCTCTTCGAAGGAGGTCTGGTCGACTGGCGAGGCACCTACTTCCAGGTGGATTCGGCCCGGTTGTGGGACCTACCTGAAGTTCCCGTGGGAATCGGGGTGTCGATGACGGGTCAGCGCTCGATCGACGCATTCGCCACTGCCGCCGATCACCTCATCGCCGTCGAACCCGACGCCGAGTTGGTGAAATCGTGGAACTCGGCGCGGCAGGCGAAGAACATGCCCGGCGGCGGACATGTAGTAGGCCAGATCCCGGTGTGCTGGGATCCCGACCGGGACGCCGCGATCGCGCGTGCCCATGAACAGTTCCGCTGGTTCGGTGGCGGATGGGCCGTGAACGCCGATCTGCCGACGACGGCCGGTTTCGACGGTGCCACGCAGTTCATCCGTCCAGAAGATGTCGCCGAAAGCATTCCGTGCGGTCCTGATCTGGATGCCATCGTCGAGGCCGTGCGGGCCTACTGGGAGGTGGGCTTCACCGATATCGCGTTGGTGCAGATCGGTGGCGAGCACCAGGACGTGTTCTTCAAAGAGGCGGCCGAACCGCTGCTGTCGAAGCTGCGCTCGGCGGCCTGAGGGCGGTCCGCCTGTCAGACCCTGCTGAGTGCGGACAACTGGCTGATCACGCGACGTTCGACCAGCAGTGGGACGAAATCGCGAATCTTGCTGTCAGCGAAGCGATCATGCGCTTGTGAGATCGCCGTCGACACGTCGGCCGGCGGTACTGCAGCGAATTTGGTGACCAGGCGACGCTCGATCTCGGCGACGGCGTCGAACTCAGACTTCTTTGGCACGCTAAGAAAGTTAGTGGCGGGCACTGTTGACAGTCAACTTGAAGTCGACAGGTGTCACACACGCCACAGCGCCTCCTGTGAAGTGCTCGCGATCAACGATCCCGTTCCGTCGTAGAGCGATCCTCTGACCAGACCGCGGGAGTCGCTGTTGTTGAGCGAGAGCACCTCGTAACGGTGCCATCGACGCGGGTCGAACGGGCGGTGAAACCAGACCGAATGGTCGAGGCTCGCCGCAAAACCCACGCCGGGGCGCAACGGCAGGCCGGGCGGCCGGGCAGCGGGCACCGGTCCGAGGTCGGACATGAAGGCCAGCGTGCAGGCGCGGATCAGTGGATCGTCCTCGACCGCTTCCCGGGTGCGGATCCAGAACGGCGGCACGGCGAACAGCGAATCGTCACCCGGCATGGTGCGGATCTCGAACCGGTCGGCGAACTCGATGCCGGGTTGCTTCGGGATGGCGTCGTCGAGGCCGGCGCACGATGGCGCGTCGGGATGATGATCGGCGCCGGGTTCGGGCAGGTGGAACGACGCGATCATCTCCAGGATGACGTCACCGTGCTGGGTCGCCGTGACGCGGCGGGTGTCGAATGAGCGCCCGTCGCGGGTGCGCTCGACGTGGAACTCGACGTCGATGCCGTAACGGCCGCCGCGCACGAAGTAGAGATGCAACGACTGGGGGTGTTTCTGCGGATCGACCGTCGCGCCGCCGGCGCCCAGCGCCTGCGCCGCGATCAGCCCGCCGAACAGTCGTGTGCCCGGACCGACCTCAGATTGCTGCGCGACGAAGGTGTCGCCGGCACGGTCGAACTGCAGGAGCTGCGCGATCCAGCTGGATTTGACACCTGTCACCGGGCCGACCCTATCGGGCGGCGAAATACTTCTGCCCGTCGGAGGCCATGCGGCCGAACGCGGCCTTCAGAACCGGCGCCAGCGGTTTGAACGGTAGGGCCAGCGCCGCCTTGGGTTCGATGGCGACCGTCCAGTTGAACCGGGTGCCGGTGCTCTCAGGGGTCAACACGTAATCCTCGGCGAAACGGCGGAACAGCGGCGCATTGGCCTCGTAGACGTAGAACGAGTAACCGTGGCCCTCGTCCCAGCGGAAGAACCGTTCATGCACCCGCATCACCCCTGGCGCCAGCGCCACTTCGCGGGTGGCGCCCACTCCGAAGGGGCGAGGCGAGGTCCACGTCACCGACGACACCGACGGCCCCCACGTCGACAGCGACGCATCGGACTGCAGCGACTCCCAGACGCGTTCCGGCGTTGCGTCGTAGTGCTTCTCGTATCGGAAGATGTGCGGGGCGGAGTCGAACACACTGGCATCGACGGACTCCAGCGCAAACCAGCGGGCCATGGTTCACGATCATGGCGTGCCGCCGCCCGCGCTGACAAGGGTGCGGCTCAACCCGCGTTGGACGCCTGATAGATCGACTCGATGGTGTGGTCGAGCGTCGTGTTGAATGCGGCGTCGGACTGTCCGGCCGTCAGGCCTTCGGTGAGTGCCCGGCTGAAGCTGGCGATCAGGCCGGTGTTCTGGGCGAGCAGCGCATCGGCTTCGTCGCGGGAGTAGCCACCGGACAAGGCGACCACCCGCATGACCCGGGGATGCTCGATCAGCGGGAGATAATGGTTGGCCTGCGTCGGGATGGACAGTTTGAGCATCACCCGCGTGCCCTCGGGGAGGCCGTCGAGGTGGGTGGTCAGGACATCGCGCAGGATGTCCTCGGCCTGTGCCTTGTCCTCGATCGAGATGGTCACTTCGGGTTCCAGGATCGGCACCAGCCCGTGCGCGAGCACCTGGCCCGCCACCTCGAACTGCTGCTCGACGATCGCCGTGATACCCGCGGGGTTGGCCGCACCGATCACCGACCGTTCCTTGGTGCCGAAGATGCCGTGCTGCACGGCCCGGTCCAGCAACTCGTCGAGTCCCGGTATCGGTTTCATGACCTGAACGCCCAGCGCCGCGTCCGCGAGACCCTTGTCGATCTTGAGGATCGGCACAATGCCCTTGTCCTCCCAGAGATACGCCGCCGACGGCTTACCGTCGATCTCGCGATCCATGGTCTGCTCGAACAGGATTGCGGCCAGAACGCGGTCGCCGCCGAACACCGGCGAGGTGATGATCCGCGTACGCATCTGATGGATGAGGTCGAACATCTCCTGCTCGGAGGAGTACGCCGTCTCGTCGATGCCGTAGAGCTTCAACGCTTTGGGGGTGGAGCCGCCACTCTGGTCGAGTGCGGCGATGAAACCCCTGCCGGACGTCATCCGGTCGGCCTGCTGCAGGTTCACTGGTGCGCTCCTCGTCTCGGTCCTGGTTGCGAGGGTATCGGTTTCCGGCTGACGGGCGGCGGCGTCGTCGAGTCGTGCCGCGGCGCGATCCGCGGCCGCCAGCACCGCGCGTTGGCTCAGTCCCAGTGCGGTGGCGGCCTGCACGACCTCAGCGAATTCCGGTGTGGCAGTGACCAATCGGTCACCAAGCCAGCCACATTTGACCGAGATCGGCTGGCCTTCGACCGTCACCGTCGCGACGGAGCGCCGCAGTGACATCCGGCCGACCGGCGTGGTGCGGGCCCCCAGCGTCGGGCTGTGCTGCACGAGCGCCGCGAAAACGGTGTCGGTGACATCCGGTCGGCACAGGGCGCTGATCACCAGGCCGGGTCGCGATTTGCGCATGTGCGCGTGGGTGGCCCACGCGTCGTGCGCACCGGCGCGCACCAAGGCGTCGAGCACTCCTGGCAGCAGTCGCGGCTCGAGGTCGTCGATCGTGGTCTCGACCAGCATGAGGTCGTGGTGCAGGGTGGCGGTCTCCAGCGGGTCGCCCAGCAGCACCCGCGTCACGTTGGCGTGGTCGGGTGGATCGGCCTTACCGGCGCCGACACCGGCGGTCGACAGGCGCATCGGCGGGCTGGCACCCCAGCTGTCGGCCAGCACCGTGAGCAGCGCGGCACCGGTCGGGGTGCACAACTCGAATGCCGGGCCGGCGCCGGAGACGGGAGCCCCGGCGGCCGACAGCAGTTCGACCACGGCGGGCGCCGGTACGGGCAGCACGCCGTGTTGGCTGCGCACGGAACCCGAGCCGACACCCACGGTGCTGACCACGACGGTGGCGTCGGCGCCGAGCACGTCCAGATCGTCGAGCGCGACCGCGCAACCGACCACGTCCGCGATGGCGTCCAAGGCGCCGACCTCATGGAAGTGGATGTGGTCGACCGTGGTGCCGTGCACCCGTGCCTCGGCGTCGGCGAGGGCGGAAAAGACGCGGCCCGCGAACTGCCGGACGCGATGGTCCAAGCTGCCGCCGTCGAGGAGCGCCAGCACATCGGGCAGGGTGCGCTCGACAAGTGCGGACGTCCCCTCGACCTCGGCGCGCAGGGCGCGCAGGCCGTGCCTGCGCACTTCAGCGACATCGATGTGCACACCGGCCACGCCCAGTCCCGCCAGTGCGGCGCGGACCCTGTCGATCGACGCGCCGGCGTCGAGCAGGGCGGCCAGCAGCATGTCGCCCGCAGCGCCGTTCGACGCATCGATCCACAGAGTCGGCATCTCCGGTCACCGCCGACGGCCGCGGGCAATGCGGGCGGCGAGCACCCCTGCCCCGTAACCGTTGTCGATGTTGACGACACTGACGCCGGGCGCACACGAGTTGAGCATCGTGAGCAGCGCCGCCAGCCCCCCGAACGATGCGCCGTAGCCGACGCTGGTGGGAACCGCGATGATGGGGGCGCCGGTCAGGCCGGCCAGCACACTGGGCAGCGCGCCGTCCATGCCCGCGGCCACCACCACCGCGTCGGCGGCGTCGATCCGGTCGCGCTGCGCCAGCAACCGATGCAGTCCGGCGACGCCGACGTCGGTGACGAGGTCGGCGTGCGCCCCGTGGACCCCGACCGTGGTGGTGGCTTCGAGAGCAACAGGAAGGTCGGAGGTGCCCGCGGTCACCACGGCCACCGTGCCGTGCGCCGGCGGCAACGCACCGATCACCGCGGTGCGGGCCCGTCGGTCGATGGTGACGGCAGCATCGAACGCCGCGGCGCAGGCGTCGAGCGCGGAATCCGAGCAGCGGGTCGCCATCACCGCGCGGTCGGCGGCGTGTTCGTGCAGGTTGCGCAGTATCGAGACGACCTCGGCGTCGGTCTTGCCCGCCGCCAGCACGGCCTCGGGATCGCCAGTGCGCACGGTGCGGTCGAGGTCGAGAACTGCGTACCCCAGGTCGAGCGCGCGTTGCGGATCGTCCGGCATCGGTTCAGTCTCGCATCCCGCCGACCTGGTCCGGCCTCGAGTTGCGCCGGCGGTCGGCCGCGTGCAACACCGGTGCAACAGCGTGCGCTGCAATGTGACTTTGGCGACAATTTCGGGGAAGGCCAGGCGATGACACTTGAACACGCGACCGTGCACCGGCTCGACACGAGCAACACCTGTCGCTGCCGGTTCCGCAAGCGCGCACGGGCACACCACGACCGGTTGCTGCTCCTGCTCGCCGATGCCGACAGCATGCTCGACCTGTTCGAGCTGGCGGTGACATGGGCCGAGCTCGACTACTCCGAGCATGCGCTGATCCCGCCGAATCAGTGGGTCGACTTCGCGATGGAGCACACCTGGCCGGACACCGAGCGGGCCTGCCGCGCGCTGGGCCTGGCCGCCGACGTGGCGCTGGGCGCGCAGCGGGTGCACCGCGCCGCGCTGGTGGTCGCCGGCGGCCGCTGATCGCACAGCTCAGCGCAGCCCGGTGACCGCCTCGACGGAGAGGTCAAGGACCACCTGGCTGTGTCCGGCCGACGCCATCCGGATCAGCCCGGTGTCGTCGACGACGCCGATGACGTCGGCCTCGAGGTCGCGGTCGTGAAAGGCGGCCCGCACCTCGGTGACCCGGTCCGGTGGGCTGGTCACCAGGAAGGCGAACGAGGGAAAACACGTCAGCCACCGGTCCAGGGCGACACCGTCCGGGCGGGGCAGGGCATCGAGATCGACCTCGACACCCCACTTGCCGTGTTCGAGCAGCATCGCCAGCGATCCGATGATGCCCGCCATGCTGACATCCTTGGCCGACCGGCACGCGCCGCTCTCTGCCAGCTCGGCCAGCAGGCGCACATCGCCCGCCGATCGGTCGCCGCGCTGATCGAACGCCCTGAAGAACGGGAAGTCCGTGCGCATCTCGCCGTCGGTGGCACAGCCAAGCACGACGGCCTGACCCGGTGCCGCGTTCGTCATCGACAGCACAGCCTCGGCGCGGCCGACCCCGAATGCCGACACTGCGGGTGGGCCGTCGGAATGTGTCAGGTGGCCGCCCAGCAGGGGGACGTCGTAGAGCCGGCAGCCGTGGCGGATGCCCTCGAGGATCGCCCGGCTGGCTGCCTCGTCCGCGACGATGGTGTCCACGATGCCGACCGGCCGCGCGCCCATGGCCGCAAGATCGTTGACGTTGGCCAGCACCGCAGCGATGCCGGCCCCGAACGGATCCTGTGCCACAAAGCTGGGCAACAGTGCCTCGCCGCAGGCCACCACGAACGATTTGTCGAAAGGCACTGCGGCACCGTCATCTCCGGGCCCGTGGAGCCAGTCGCTGGCGCCGAACACATCGGACACCAGTTGCAGCGGCGCCTTACCGCGCAGGCCGGGGTAGGCGCGAATCTGCGCGGCCAGCGTGGCGAGTTCGCCGGGTGCCACCGCCGTCGACATTGCCTGTGCCCGTTGGCTCATGAGGTGCTCCCGTCCGCGGCCCGTTGTGTTGCCTATAGTAGATGCTAAGGATAATATACGAAACGTGCATCGTGCCGACTTTCTCAAGCTGCCCACGCGGTCTGACAAGCCGAGATCCGCCGGGATCACCCATGTGCTGGACAAGGGGATCTCGGCCACGGCGGCCGACGGCGTGCTGAGGTCGGCGGGCGGTGTGATCGATATCTGGAAATTCGGTTGGGGCACGGCCTATCTGGATCCGGAACTCGATCTGAAGATCACGCTGCTCCATCGCCACGGTGTGCAGCCGTGCCTGGGCGGCACGCTTCTCGAGGTGGCCTGGATGCAGGGCAGAGCCAAGGAATGTCTGTCCTGGGCGGCCGACGCTGGGTTCGGCATGGTTGAGGTGTCACGTGGTGTCGCACCCATGACTCCCGAGGACAAGGCCGAGCTGATCGCTTATGCCGCAGAGGAACTCGTCGCTGTCAGTGAGGTCGGCAGTAAGGATCCAGGGCGCGCCGTCGTCGCCGCCGAATGGAGCGCGGAAGTAGCCGCCGACCTGGCGGCAGGTGCCTGGAAGGTGGTGGCCGAAGGCCGCGACAGCGGAACCGTCGGCCTCTACGATGCCTCGGGCGCGGTGCGCGCCGACGTGGCCGAAGCCATCGCCGCCGTCGCCGGTGCCGACCAGATCCTGTTCGAAGCGCCCAAGAAAGACCAGCAGACCTGGCTGATCCGGCGCTTCGGCGCCGAGGTGAACCTGGCGAACATCGCGCTCGATGACGCCCTCGGACTGGAGGCACTGCGACTGGGCCTGCGCGCCGACACTGTCGGCGCCGAGTCCATCGGCCGCGCATGACCACCGGCACGTCGACGGTCAACCTGCATCCCGGGAAGTACCGCGGGGTGTCCGTCACCCGCGTCGAATGCGATCTCGACGAAGAATCGTTGCACCGATTCTTCGTCGGCCGCCCGGCGTATTTCGCGACCCGGTTCGCCGTGGTCGAGCACGGCGACGACGTCTGCATCGTGCGTATCCACACCACCGACGCGCAGGGGACCTCGGCGTCGGCCGACCAGGACCTGTTCCGGCCCATCGTGGGTGTGACGATCCTGGCCGGACCGCGAGAGACGGTGCTGGTGCACGCGCCCGATGTCGACACCGGCATTCCGTCGCAACTGGCCGAGGCCGCTCGCCGCCTCGCGCCGGGCCACCGGGCGGTGGTGATCCACGGCCGGTACGAGCACATCAGTTTCATCATCGATGCCCAACCGATCCGCCTGCTGGTGCGCGACGTCGTGCCGCCGTACCCGGCGAAACTGGTCGACCAGGTCGCGCGTGTCCTCGCGGTGCGCGAGGACCTGCCGCCGATCGAGATCATCCCCGACCTGATCGACCTCGCCGACCTCGCCGCTGCGCATCCGTCACATCACTACGCCCTGCCCTGTCGCGGTTCGGGATTCGTGTCGTCCTCTGCCGAGGTCAGTTATCTCGATGAGCATCCGGTGCGCCGTGACTGGCTGCTGCTGGGCTGCACGCGGTCCCAGCAGATCCACCGGCAGTTCTACGGTGATGACGCCGACGCGGTGACATTGTGCCCGCTGCAGCGGCCGATGGGCGCCGAACTGGTGCTGGCGAAATGCTGTCTGCAGGACGATGAGCTGCGCAGTGGCCCCAACTGGGTGTCCGTGCCGTGGGGTGCCTCGCTGCAACGGGTTTCCGAGGCACTCGATGTGGTCGCCACGCTCGGTGAGGCAGCATGGCAACCGGTATGAGCACGGCGCGGATGTACGCGCACCTGTGGACCGCACCCGAGCTGTCCGACGTCTTCGAGGAGCGCGGACGGCTGGCGTCCTGGCTGCGCATCCTGCAGGCGCTGGCGCGCGCCCAGGAACGACTCGACATCATTCCCCACGGCACCGCCGATGCCATCGGCACCGTCGGCGTCGATGATCTGGATATCGAGTATATCGCCGAACAAACCAGGGCCACATCACATTCCACCTTGGGACTGATCCGCGGGCTGCAGGCGGTGCTGCCCGACGGCATTGCACAGTGGGTGTATTACGGCGCGACGGTGCAGGACGTGTCGGACACCTGGTTCGGGGAGGTGATGGGCGCTACCGCCGATCTGGTCGACGCCCGACTTGTCGCGATCATCGACGCTGTGCTGCGGTTGGCCGAAACTCACCGCGACACAGTGCAACTGGGGCGGACCCACGGGCAGCCGGGGTCGGCCATCACATTCGGCTACAAGGCCGCGTCCTGGGCCGATGAGCTGATGCGGCACCGGCAGCGCCTGGGCGAGGGGCGCGCGCGCTGGGCGGTCGGCCAGCTCGGTGGGGCGGTTGGTGCGCTCGGCTTCTTCGGTGACCAGGGGATACGGCTGCGGGCGGCATTCTGCACCGAGCTGGGCCTGGCCGATCCGGGTATCTCGTGGACCACCAGCCGGGACCGTATTGCGGAGTTCGCCGGTGCCCTCGCGCTGGTGTGCAGCACGCTGGCGCGTATCGGTAACGAGGTGTACGAGCTGGCCCGGCCAGAGATCGGCGAGTTGCGTGAACCACGCAACCCGACCGGGGTCGGCAGTATCACCATGCCGCACAAGAGAAATCCCGAGTCCAGCGAACATCTGGTCACCCTGGCCCGGCTGGTGCGGGCTCAGGCGGGTCTGTTATTGGAAGGCGTCGAGGCCCAGCACGAGCGGGATGGTCGCGGCTGGAAGGTCGAATGGGTGGCGCTCCCGGAGATCTGCGAGCTCGCGGCGGTGGCGCTGTCGACCGCGCTGACAGTCGTGGGTGGCCTGGAGGTCGACGTCGCGGCCATGCGCCGCAACCTCGACCGCGCAGGTATGTCTGCCTACTCCGAGCAGCTTCTGGTGGAGTTGTCGGGGCGTATCGGCAAGCACCGCGCGCAGGCGCTGCTGCAGGATCTGCTGGTTGCCGGCGGTGCCAGGTCGGAGGTCATCGAGGCGCTGGTGCGCGATACCGCCGTGGATCTGACGCCAGCCGACATCGAGCGGTGGCTGTCAGAACCCCGAACCGGCTCGTCGGCGGAGATGGTCGACGCCGTCGTTGCGCGCGCGCAGGGCCGCCTGCGATGACGGCCGCGGACGTGAGTGTGACGGCGCTGGGCAGCTATCCGACCCCGCTGCACCGGTTGCACGGCATCGAACGAGAGCTGGGCCTAGGCCCGCTCTACACCAAGCGTGACGATCTCAACGGGTTCGCGTTGGCGGGCAACAAGACTCGTCCACTGCGATATCTGATCGCCGATGCGCAGGCGGCCGGGGCGCACGTACTGGTCGCAGGGGGCCGGCCCGAGTCCAACTTCTGCGCCGCGGCCGCGGTGGCAGCCCGTTCAGTGGGCCTGGGCTGCGAGCTCGTCATCGCCACGCCGTCGGGTGAGCCGGAAGCCGGCGCCAACATCGCCCTCGCCCGAGCCGCGGGCGCATCGATGGTCTGGGTGCGTGCCAAGGGCGACGAGATCGACGCCGCCATCTCGGCCCACGCCGATCGGCTCACGGCGGGTGGCCGGCCCGCCTACGCGATACCCCGCGGCGGATCGACACCGTTGGGAGCCATGGGTTTCGCCGACGCGGCCGGGGAGCTCACCGAACAATTGCGTGCCGCCGGAGCCGATCGTGCGACGGTGGTCTGTGCGGTCGGATCGGGCGGGTCGTGCGCGGGGCTGTTGGTCGGTAG
>CAMFLL010000064.1 GCA_945957405.1 uncultured Mycolicibacterium sp.
TCGTCGGCAGCGTCAGATGTGTATAAGAGACAGCCGCTGTACCGGCCGTCCAAAGGTCTACCGCCGCTGGGCAGCGGCCTGGCGCCGGGCACGGGTGTCAGGGGCAGGCTGCGCGATTCGATCATGCGCGCGCTGACGGCACGGTCGTGGCGGGAGGGGCTGCGCCAGCGTGCGGACGCCCGTGTCGGCATCGGGTTGCCGTCCGCGGACCCCGGGCCCGTCCGACGACTGATCGCGACTCTGCCCGCGTTGGAGGTGCCCCGCCCGGACTGGCCTGACGAGGCGGTGGTCGTGGGCCCGCTGCATTTCGAGCCGACGTCCACCGTGCTCGAGGTACCGCCGGGGGAGGGCCCATTGGTGGTCGTCGCCCCCTCGACGGCGACCACCGGGGCGAAGGGGATGGCCGAGCTCGCGATCGAATGCCTCGTGCCCGGTGACGTGCTGCCCGAGGGGGCGCGCATCGCGGTGTCACGGCTCGGCGGGCCCGACCTCACCCTGCCGGCGTGGGCCGTCGCCGGTCTGGGGCGCCAGGACGAATTGCTGGCGGGCGCCGACCTGATGATCTGCGGTGGCGGTCACGGAATCGTCGCCAAGTCCCTGCTGGCCGGTGTCCCGATGGTGGTGGTCCCGGGTGGTGGTGATCAATGGGAAATGGCGAATCGGGTTGTCCGGCAAGGTAGTGCGCAGTTGATCCGGCCGTTGACGGCCGCATCCCTCACGGTGGCGGTACGCGAGGTGCTCGGGGCGGCGAGTTATCGTTCGGCGGCCGGCGCGGCCGGCGACTCCGCCTCCGGCGTGGCCGACCCGGTGCGGGTCTGTCACGACGCGTTCGGCGGTTGAGCCAGGGCGGCAAGTCCCTCCGTGACAGCCCGCGTGGTCCTGTCCTTGTCGCCGGTCGCCAGCAGGTCGAGTAACGCGCCACGAAGGACCGCCAGGACCATCGTGCGCCGCGCCGCGCCGTGTGCGGTTCGGCGTTCCGACTCCGACTGACAGTCGGCGAACAGGTCCAGCCAGTCGTTGACCGTCGCGGCGGCGAATCCCGACCATGCGCCGTCGGGTTCGACCAGCGAGCGTGCATACGCCTCGGTCCACAGTCGCAACACGGGCCGGTGCTCGTCGGCGGCGAGCCACGCCCAGACCCGCTCGGCTGCAGCAGTCAGCCCGATGACCGAGGTTCCGGTGGTGGCCCGCACCCGATCCAGGACTGTCAGCTCGTCGGCGCGCGCACGCGCCAGCAGGGCGCGGATCAGTCCGTCCTTGCTGTCGAACAGGAACAGCAGCACCCGCGGGCTGGAGCCGATGGCTGCCGCCAATGGTCGAAGGGACAGATCGCTGATCCCGTTCTCGACGACATAGCGATAGGCGGCGTCGAGCAGTTCCGCCTGTCGGGGCGACGGGGTTGTGGCGGGCTGTGCCATGCGCGTAGCGTACTCGACTGAAACAGTCGTTTCAGTCGAGCGGGAGGTGGGCGGTGCCGTCAGCAGCGGATGCCGGGGTGTCTCTCCGGCGTGCCGACCGGCCGGGAGATCTAGGCTGGGTGGTCATGACGCACGGGGAGCTCTACCACGAGCAATTCGGCTGGAACACCGATTTCGAAGCGCTGGTCGCCCGCATCGTGGCCGACTACGCCGGTGGCCACGATGCGGTTCGCGAGGCAGGCTGGATCGCCGAGGTCGACGGCCGCCGCGTGGGCTGTGTGTTCTGCATCGCCGGTGACGAACCAGGCCAGGCCAAGCTGCGGATCCTGTTGGTCACTCCGGCCGCCCGAGGGCGTGGGGTGGGCAGGCTACTGGTCGCCAGGTGCCTGGATTTCGCACGGAGTGCCGGCTACCGCCAGGTCACGCTGTGGACCAACGACGTGCTGGAGCAAGCCCGCCGGATCTACCAGTCGTTCGGCTTCACCCTGGTCGCCGAAGAGCCGCACCGGAGTTTCGGAGTGGACCTCGGCGGCCAACACTGGACGCTCGCGCTCGACGATGTCGAATCTGTACGGGCGTACCAGGAGGCACTTGGGTAGGTTGGGCGCGTGCGGCTGACCGAATTCCACGAACTCGTCCAAGGCCAATTCGGACAGGTGCGTGGCGCCTCGTTGCTTGTGGATCACGTGTTGACGGGGTTCGGCGGTCGGACCGCCGCGCAGGCCATCGAGGACGGTGTCGAACCGCGCGACGTGTGGCGGGCCCTGTGCGCCGACTTCGACGTGCCGCGCGACCAATGGTGACAGCATCAGCCCGGTGACCACTTTTGCGTTGTTGCACGGCGCCTGGCACGGAGCATGGTGCTGGGAACTCCTGACACCCGAACTGCAGCGCCGCGGGCACGGGGTCGTCGCCGTGGATCTGCCCATCGACGACCCGGACGCGACGTTCGAAGACTATGCCGACGTGGCGGCTTCCGCGCTCGCCGACACCGGTGATGATGTTGTGGCCGTTGGCCATTCACTCAGCGGGAATGTGCTGCCGTGGCTGGCGGAGCGGCGCCCGGTTCGTCACCTGGTGTATCTCGGTGCTCTGGTGGCCGACCTCGGCCGCAGCGTCGATGACCAACAACGCAACGACGGCATGCTCAATCTGCTCTATCTGACCGCGCTCGAACGGGTTGGTGGCTGTACCCGATGGGCTGACGCAGACCTGGCGCGCTCGCTGCTGTACGCCGACTGCGACGACGAGGTGGTGCTGGCGGCACTGGCCAGGGTGCGCCCGCAGGCGACACTGCCGATCGGCCAACTCTGCACGCTGGCGCGACAACCGACCGTGCCCTCGACGTACATCGTGTGCGCCGAGGATCGGGTGGTCCATCCGGCCTGGTCACGACGGGTGGCGCGGGAGCGTCTGGGTGCATCGCTGGTCGAGCTGCCGGGCAGTCACTCGCCGTTCTACTCGCGGCCGGCCGAGCTGGCGGAGGTCCTGGACGCGCTCGGCTGACGCGTTCGGCGCGCCTACTTGCCATCGAACACGTGTTCGTTAGTCTGGTCAGAGTTCGACCGCGACGTCTTGTCGGTGGGGTGCTCTAACGTCACCGCCAACCGACCGAGAACCGGTCAAACCACGACTACCGGAGAGGTACACCATGGCACCGCAGGCCCCCGATCGCGAGAAGGCCCTCGACCTGGCGATGGCCCAGATCGAGAAGAGTTTCGGCAAGGGTTCGGTGATGCGCCTCGGCGAAGAGGCCCGCCAACCGATCTCGGTCATCCCGACCGGATCCATCGCCCTGGACGTGGCGCTGGGCATCGGCGGGCTGCCGCGCGGCCGCGTCGTAGAGATCTACGGTCCGGAATCCTCGGGTAAGACCACCGTCGCGCTGCATGCGGTGGCCAACGCCCAGGCCGCCGGCGGTATCGCGGCGTTCATCGACGCCGAGCACGCGCTGGACCCGGAGTACGCCAAATCGCTCGGCGTCGACACCGATGCCCTGCTGGTGTCCCAGCCCGACACTGGTGAGCAGGCGCTGGAGATCGCCGACATGCTGATCCGCTCCGGCGCGCTGGACATCCTGGTCATCGACTCGGTCGCCGCCCTGGTGCCGCGCGCGGAAATCGAGGGGGAAATGGGCGACAGCCACGTCGGCCTCCAGGCGCGTCTGATGAGCCAGGCGCTGCGGAAGATGACCGGTGCGCTGAACAACTCGGGCACCACGGCCATCTTCATCAACCAGCTGCGCGAGAAGATCGGCGTCATGTTCGGGTCGCCTGAGACCACCACGGGCGGTAAGGCATTGAAGTTCTACGCATCGGTGCGTCTGGATGTCCGCCGCATCGAGACACTCAAGGACGGCACCGACGCGGTCGGTAACCGCACCCGCGTCAAGGTGGTCAAGAACAAGGTGTCCCCGCCGTTCAAGCAGGCCGAGTTCGACATCCTCTACGGCAAGGGCATCTCCAAGGAGGGTTCGCTCATCGACATGGGCGTCGACCAGGGCTTCATCCGCAAGTCCGGTTCGTGGTTCACCTACGAGGGTGAACAGCTCGGCCAGGGCAAGGAGAACGCCCGTAACTTCCTGCTCCAGAACCCCGAGGTCGCTCTCGAGATCGAGAAGAAGATCAAGGAGAAGCTCGGTATCGGCGCTGTGATGACCGACGACGTGACCAATGGCGACGCCCTCCCGGCCCCGGTCGACTTCTGAGTCGGTCGAGCCGCCTGAGTTTGCCGGACCCGAAGCCCCGGCCAAGCGCGAGGAGCAGGCGCGGGCGTTGTGCCTGCGCCTGCTCACCGTGCGTGCACGCACTCGGGCCGAGCTGGAAGGCCAGCTGACCAAACGCGGTTACCCCGACGACGTCAACGCGAAGGTGCTCGACAGGCTCACCGACGTCGGGCTGGTCGACGATGCAGATTTCGCCGAGCAGTGGGTCCGCTCCCGTCGGGCCAACGCCGGGAAAGGCAAGCGGGCCTTGGCTTCCGAACTACGGACCAAGGGTGTCGACGACGACGTGATCGACCAGGCGCTGGCCGATATCGATGCCGGTGCGGAACGGCAGCGGGCCGAGGAGTTGGTGCGCAACAAACTTCGCCGCGAGGTATTGGCTGACGGCGATGAACAGAAGGTGACACGCAGGCTGGTCGGGATGCTGGCGCGGCGCGGCTACAGCCAGGGCATGGCGTTCGACGTGGTGTCGCTGGAGCTGGCACAGGAGAAGTCCCGGCGGACCGTCTGAGGAGTCGGACAATCAAGCACGGTCGGACGACGATGCGGGACGACGGAGGAGTCCCGCTGAGGAGTCGGACAATCAAGCACGGTCGGACGACGATGCGGGTCAGGTAGCCGCGTCGGGTTCGTCGACCGCGGGGGTGTCCGCGCGTTCGTCGGTCGGCGGTTGGTGGCGGGACCGGTAGGCGACGCGGCAGAGCAGCGCCGCCGCCAACAGCGCGGTACCGCCGGCTATGAGGAAACCCGCCCGGGCGCCCCACAATTCGCACAGCCATCCGACGAGCGGTCCGCCGATCGGGGTGGATCCGAGAAACACCTGGCCGTGGATTGCCATCATGCGACCATGCATCTCGGGTTCGCTGTTGAGCAGCAGCACCGATCGGGCCACGGTGTTGAAGACGATGTTGGTGAGACCGACGAGTGCCATCAGTGCCAGGGCCATCGCAAAGGCGGGGCTGAAGGCTGCCACCACGTTCACGGCACCAAATGCGATTGTGGACAGCACCAGAGTCCACGCGGTGGGAATCCGTACGCTCGCGCTGATCACCGCGCCTAGCAGCGCACCGAAGCCGATGGCCGACGTCAGCCAGCCGTAGGTGCTGGCGTCGCCGTGATAGAGCTGAGTGGCGGCCAACGGGAGGACCACGCGGAAATTCTGGCCGAAGATCGCCACCACGGTGACCAGGATGATGGTCGTCCGCAGCCGCGGTGACTGCCAGAGGTACGTCAGTCCTTCCCGGATCTGGCCCTTGGCGCGCGGGATGCGCGGAGACGGCTTCAGGCTGCGGGTATTGAGCATCACCAGGCTCGCGAGCACTGCCACAAATGAGGCGGCATTGACGACGAACGCGAAACCCACACCGATCCCGGCGATCAACAGCCCTGCCACCGCCGGACCCACCAGGCGGCCGGAATTGTTCACCGTCGAGGCTAGTGCCTGGGCGTTGGCATAGTCGGCCGGCTCGACCATGGAAGCGATGAAGGCCTGCCGGGCCGGAACGTCGAGCACCGTCACCAACCCCAGTCCCAGTCCCAACGCCAGGACCGACCACAGCTGCACAGCTCCGGCCAATGTGATGGCGGCCAGCCCCACAGCAAGAAGGCCTGACAGTGCCTGGGTCACCATGACGGTGCGCCGGCGGTCATGGCGATCGACGAGAAGCCCACCGTACTGACCCAGGAACAGCATGGGCGCAAACTGTGCCGCCACCGACACACCCAGTGCGGTTCCGCTGTCGGTGATCTGCAGAACCAGCCAGTCCTGGGCGACGCGCTGGACCCAGGTGCCGATGACGCTGACGCAGTGTCCCGCCAAGTAGATCCGCAGATTCGGCGAGTGTTGAAGGGAACGAATGAGCCCGCTGCGGTCTCGGCGGCGTGCGCGGCGGCTCACAGTGTCGGCCTGTTGATGGTCGCCCCTCCGGATTCGTACTTGCCCGCGGGACAGCGGTTCTCGCAAACGTGACAAATGAACTTCGCCGAATGCTTGACCATCCCACGGAGCAGTTCTATCTTATATCCAATATCAAGGATCTTAAGCACGGCTTCTCTGAGTAGGAGTGTGATGACCGCGCGGGTGTGGGACAGGTTCCTGACCGAGCAAGACAAGGCTCATCTGGAGGCGTCACCGCCGACCCGTCGTCGAGGCTTCGGCCGCTCGCCGGTGGTGCTGTCCGTTGACAATTATCGAAAGGCGTTGGGGGACAGCCCCGAACCTCTGCTGGACTCCATCAGGACCTGGCCCGCCAGCACGGGCCTGGCCGGCTGGGCGGCCGCGGAGAAGGTGTCGGAACTGCTCACCGTGGCCCGGTCGGCCGGTATCCCGGTCATCCACCTGACGGGGTTGCCCGAAGAAGAGTCGGGCATCCCAGCCTGGGGCGCGGCGTTGCGCGGCAGGCACACGCTCAACGGACGCTCACCGGAAGAACTCGACCGTTACAGCCGCCGTTTCGACTTCATCGAGCAAGCCGCGCCCCTGCCGGGCGAGGTGGTGTTGAAGAAGACCGCGCCCAGTGGCTTCTTCGGAACTCCGCTGCTGGCACACCTGGTCGGTCTGGGGATCGACACGGTGATCGTCTGTGGCGAGAGCGTCAGTGGTTGCGTACGTGCAACTGTCACCGACGGATGTGCAAACCGGCTCCACATGATCGTGGTGGAGGAGTGCGTGTACGACCGCCACGAGGCAACCCGCGCAATCAACCTGTTCGACATCGACCAGAAGTACGGCGACGTCATCTCTCTCGACGAAGCCGTGGCGTGGATGTCCTCCCATCGAAGTAACGCCGACGCGTCCGATGCAGTGACGCAATCAGTTCCGTGATCACCACAGTCGCCCCGCCAACCCGCGAACCATCAGTAAACGAGGAGTAGAACCGATGCTGCCTTTTGAACCCATTCCATCGCGGAGGTTGGTCGCCTGCGCCGCAACACTGGCCCTTCTCGTCGCGGGGTGCTCCGCGCCGGGCGGCGAATCGGAGTCCACCTCGGCGCAGGGCGCGGACAAATGTGCCGACAGCGCGGTGGTGAAACTGCAGGATCAACTCAAGGGCAAGTCCGCCGAGGAGCGTGACAAGACGCTGCTCGAAGAGGCCAAGAAAACCAATGACGGCACGATCAACCTCTACACCGAGGTCAACGACCCCACGGTCATCACCGACCCCTTCGAGTCGAAGTATGACGGCCTCCATGTCAGTGTGTACCGCGCCGGTAGCGAGCAGATCCGCGAACGTGTCCTGCAGGAATCACAGGCGAACTTCGCCGGCGCCGACATCGTCGAACTCGATTCCCTCGAGATGGCGATCCTCGACGAGAACAAGCTGCTCGCGCCTGCTGACTCGCCGTACCTCGACGGCGTGACGGAGAGCGCCAAGTTCGCGAACTTCACCGGTGACCGCCTCAGCTACATCGTGCCGGTGTGGAACACCACCGTCATCCCCGACGACCAAGCGCCGCAGACACTGCAGGATCTCGCCAATCCGCGGTTCAAGGGCAAGCTCGCCCTCGAGGGCAGCGACGTGTTCTGGTTCGCGTCGCTGGTCAACTATCTGCAGACGCAGGGCATGTCGAAAGACGATGCGGTGCAGCTGTTCAAGGACATCGCCGCCAACGCGGCGATCACCGACGGCCACACCACCACCACGGACCTCGTCGTGGCGGGCCAGTACGGGATCGCCGCCAACAACTACATCCACCGGATCCGCGAGCTGCAGGCCAAAGGTGCTCCGCTGCAGTTCGTTCCGGTGAAGGTTCCGGTGGTTGCCGAAGTCACCGGGATCAGCGTGCCGTGTGCATCGGCCAACCCCGCCGGCGCACTTCTGTTGCAGGACTTCGTGCTCGGGCCCGAGGGGCAGCAGGCATTCGTCGACGACGACCGCACACCCAGCAGTGAGAAGTTGGCCGCGAGCAGCTTTGGTGGTGTCGACATCGAGCCGATCAAGACCGATGTCGAGGCCATCTCCAAGGACTACTCCAGCTGGAGCGATTTGTGGCAGACCGTCGTTCACAACGGAGGTAAGGCGTGACCCTGGTCGCCCCCGGCGTCCCCGAGGCCACCCAGAAGCCGTCGAGGGTCCTCAAGGCGGGCCGTCGGCCCGTCGGGCTCTGGGGCCTCGGTGCGGTGGTGGTCGTGGTGCTCGGCTACCTGGTGCTGTCACCGCTCATCTACCTTGTCTGGCGGGGACTCACCACCGGTGCGGGATTCGGGCTCGGCAACATCGCGGCGGCCTACAACGTGCCCGGTACGTCGGAGATGCTGCTGAACTCGTTTCTGTTCGCCGGCGGATCTGCGTTCGTGAGCACCTTCACCGGTACCGCGTTGGCGTTCTTCTGTGTGCGTTCCAACGCGCCGCTCAAACCCCTGTTGTACGCCGCCTCGATCGTGCCGCTGATCGTGCCGGGAATCCTGTACACCATTTCGTGGGTCTACCTGATCGGTGGGAACGTCGGCGTCATCAAGAAGATCTTCGGCGCATTCGGAATGGGGTTCATCATTCCCGACGCGTTCTCGCTGCCGGGGATGATTCTGATCGATGGACTGCACCTGTCCCCACTGGTCTTCCTCCTGATGTACGCGGCGTTCCGGTCGACGGATCCCTCCCTCGAGGAGTCGGCGATGATGAGCGGCGCCTCGGTGCCGCAGACGGTGCGGCGGGTGACACTGCCCCTGGTGCGGCCTGCCTTGCTGGGTGCGGTGCTGATCATGGTGGTGCGCGGGCTGGAATCCTTCGAGACACCAGCGGTGCTCGGAATGCCGTCGGGAACATGGGTTTTCACGTCACGGATCTACGACGCGCTGCACACGTATCCGATCAAGTACGACCAGGCGTCGATCTACTCGTTGAGCCTGCTGGTGATCACGGTGCTGGGCCTGCTCCTGGTGCAGTTCATGAACAGGCGTAGCGAGCGATTCCAGACCGTGACCGGTAAGGGCTTTCGGCCAAGGACGTTGGACCTCGGCAAGTGGCGCTGGCCGGTGTCGATCGGTTTCGTCGTCTATTTCATCGTCGCGGTGGTGATGCCGCTACTGATCCTGCTCTGGATGTCGCTGCTGCCGTACTACCAGACACCCGGTATCGCCCCGCTGAAAACCATCACGCTCGAGAACTACGTGGATCTGTTCACCACGCGCGGCGTGACGCAGTCGATCAAGAACTCGGTGATCCTGGCCGTCACCAGCGCGACCGCGGTGATGCTGTTCACCGCCATCATCAGTTGGCTGGTGCTGAAATCCAAGTTCCGCGGGCGTCGGGTCCTCGAACTGCTGGCCAGCTTCCCGCTGGCGATGCCGGGGCTCGTTCTGGGTGTGGCGCTGATTTTCATCTACCTGCGCTCGCCACTGCCGATCTACGGAACGCTCATCATCTTGTTCATCGCCTATGTCACCCGGTACCTGCCATATGGCATGCGGTACTCAGGGTCATCGCTGGCTCAGGTGGGCGCCGAGCTCGAGGAGTCGGCCACGATGAGCGGTGCGACCTGGCGAGACAACTTCCGCCGCATCGTGTTACCGCTGATGGCGCCGGGCCTGGTGGCCGGCTGGATCTACGTGGTGGTGGTCTCGGTCCGGGAGCTGTCCAGTTCCATCCTGCTGTACTCGCAGAACACCAGGGTGATGTCGGTGACGATCTGGGAGTTCTGGCAGAACGGGCAGACCGGGGTGCTCGCCGCGCTGGGGGTCTGCATGGTCGTGGTGCTGATGGCCTTGGTCGCGGTCGCGTACAAACTCGGTGCCAAGATCGGGGTGCGCGAGGGATGACCGGGTACCGAAAAGATCTGTACAGCAGAGATATTCGCAGTGAAGGGCAACGGATGGATGGGTGCGATGCTTGAAGTGAAAGGGCTCTGTAAGGAGTTCGTCGACGAGACGAAGCACGGTCGCGTACATGCCGTCGACGACGTGACCTTCACGGTCGAGCAGGGCGATTTCTTCACGCTGCTGGGACCCAGCGGGTGCGGCAAGACCACGACGCTGCGGTGCGTGGCAGGCCTGGAAAAGCCCGACGGCGGCGAGATATCCGTCAATGGCGAAGTGCTCTATTCAGGCTCCAAGGGCATCTCGGTGTCGGCGAATCAGCGCAACCTGGGCATGGTGTTCCAGAGCTACGCCATCTGGCCGCACATGAATGTCTTCGACAACGTGGCGTTCCCGTTGCGCGTCGGAGCCCGCCGCCGGACGCCGAAAAAGGAAGTCAAGCAACGCGTCGAGCGCTGTCTCGACGTGGTCGGGCTGGGCCATCTGGCCGGCCGGTTCGCGACAAAACTGTCCGGCGGACAGCAACAGCGACTTGCCCTGGCGCGCGCGCTGGTCATCGAACCGGCGGTGGTGCTGCTCGACGAGCCGCTGTCCAACCTCGACGCCAAGCTCCGCGAGTCGTTGCGGTTCGAACTCAAGAGGCTGCAGCGCGAACAGGGCATCACCACCGTGTACGTGACGCATGATCAGTCCGAGGCGCTGTCGATGTCGAATCAGATCGCGGTCATGACCGACGGATGCATCAGCCAGATGGGCAACCCGTTCTCGGTCTACCTGCACCCCGAGAACGACTTCGTGGCCGATTTCGTCGGGCTGACCAACTTCATCGAGGGTGTGGTCAGCTCCGTCCACGACGAAGGCGGAGTGGTGCGGACCGACAACGGCGACCTCGCCGTGAGTCGCCTGGTCGACGTCCACGTGGGTGATCAGTGCATCGTCTCGGTCCGCCCCGAGCAGATCGAGATCGTGCACCAGGACACCGTTGCGGGCGGACCCAACTGGCTGGCCGGCACCGTCGGCACCCGACTGTTCACGGGGGAGTCCATGGACTACCAGGTGGAGGTGGGCAACCAGACGATCCGGTGCCGCACGTCGGCGGCGCAGCGGCTGAGCACCGGCAAGCCGGTCCAGCTCGTCCTGCCGCCCGAACATTGCATCGCGTTGCGCCGCAACGTCACCGGAGGCGCCGAACCCGCATCGACGTGAGAAACCCAACGCACAACACATACGTACGGACCATCAGTAATCACCGAGAAGAAGAAAGACGGAGGAATACATGACCGAGCATTCGACCGAGGCAAACCAGGCCGAGGCGGGCAACGGCGTGCCCCAGGGCGCCACATTCGGCCTGCACGGCGATCACAAGACCAAGGGTGGCGGGGACGGCAGCGATCCGAATTCGCCTCGCCGGCGCGGCAAGTTGCACTACCACGAGGATGAGGTCCGTCCGCTGGCGGCGGGCAAGCTGATCCACAAGCAGCCGCATCTCGATCTCTACGCCGACGGCGATCGGCAGCACCCCGCGCGCGACGTCGATCTGCCGCTTCGCACCATTCAGCTGCACATCTCGGAGCTCAAGCCCGGCCAGCAGACGCGGCTGCACAAGCACCACAACGAGGCCGCGATCTACATCATGAAGGGCAAGGGGCACAGCGAGGTCCAGGGCGAAGTCGTGCCGTGGGAGCAGGGTGACTTCATGTACATCCCGTCGATGCAGTGGCACACCCACGTCAACTCGGGCGACGGCCCGGTGCTGTATCTGGGCATCACGAACAAGAGGATGCTCGACTGGCTCGGTCTCGACCGCAAGGTAGAGGCGGGTAAGCACATGCCGATGGAGGATGTGCAGAAGGAAATCGACGCCAAGAGCTACTCACCGTACTCGTACTACAGCGTCAATCCTGAGGAAGGGGTGCGCTTTGGGCCGGAGGGTTTCATCACCCACAACGATTGATGCCGGAACTGCTGGACCCCATCGATCCCCCCTGAGGTGGGGTCCAGTTCCGACACCGTCGGCGGGCATCCCACTTCAGGCTGCGGGAGCAGATAATCTCTCGGCAAACGCACTGATGCGGATGCGAGGAGAGAAAACTATGGCACGCACGGTCGAGACCGCCCCGGCGGGCAACGAAGCCGAGGCGCTGAGCACTATCGCCGATAACGTGCGCGGAACGTTTCAGACGGTGGAGGAGATGACGCAGTCCTTCATCCGAGAGGCGATCATGCAGGGCATCTTTCCGCCCGGCCAACGGCTCAACCTCGACACCATCGCCGAATCACTTGGCGTGAGCCGGATGCCGGTGCGGGCCAGCCTGAAACAACTGGAAAGCGAGGGTCTGGTCGCGATCGAGCGGTACCGCGGCGCAACGGTATCGGTGTTGCGCGCCGACGAGATCGCCGAGATCTACGACATGAGGGTGCTGCTCGAGGTGTATCTGCTCAAGCTGGCGATGAAGGACATCGACGACGCCTTTCTGGACCGGCTCGATACGATCGCCCGCGATCTGGACGACGCCCAAGAGTTGAGTGCGCGGTTGGACTACCGGTACCAGTTCTACGAGACGCTGTACCGGCGGGCCAACCGGCCCCGCGCGCTCGCTCAGGTCAACAGCCTGCGCGGATCCGTCGGTCGGTATCTGTTGTTGCAACGTGTTGATGAGCGCCACAGCCACGCGGAGCTCATCGCCCATCTACGGGCCCGCGACACCCGGGCTGCCGTCGCATGGCTGACCAAGCACCTCGGAAAGGTGTCGACCAGGCTTCAGCAGATGGTGGACAGCCAGGACAGTTCGGGTACCAAAACCAAACGCTGAGCGAGGTTTTCGGCTGACGACCAATCGGAGACGGGCGGTTTCACAGTCGGCAACGGGGGTACGAAATACAGAGATTTGCACCCTCGAATACTTGAATCCTGGATTTTGTATCTAATATGATGTGTACACCGCCGAGGGCGGTATCGAGCTTTGGAAATGAGGTCAGCTGCATGCGCACCACCGAGGTCACGTTCTACAGCGAGGGAGAGCGAATCGCCGCGCTGTGGCGAACGCCGGATGACGCCAGCGGGCCGTTCCGCGCCATCGTGCAGGGTCCTGGCTGGCTGGGTCTCAAGGACGCCAAGTTGTACGTCCGCTACCACCAGGCGCTCACCGATGCCGGCTACGGCGTCCTGGTGTTCGACTACCGGGGGTTCGGCGACTCCGGTGGTGACCGCGGCATGCTCTCGCCGGCCTGGCAGCTGCAGGATCTCGTCAACGCCGTCACGTATCTGACCACGCGTGCCGACGTGGTCGCCGACGCGATCGGCGTGTTCGGCAGCGGCGGCACCGGGGGTGGTAACGCTGTCCTGCTCGGCGCCGTCGACCCGCGGATCAAAGCGATCGTGAGCCAGGTCCCCGTCGCCGACGGCCGGGACTGGCTGCACCGGATGCGGTCCGAATCGGACTGGCTGGCCTTCCTGGCCGAACTCGAGGCCGATCGCAAGGTGCGGGTCGTCGAAGGCAAGGGACGCATGGTGCATCCTCGCGAGGAGATCATGGTGCCCACGGCCGAACGCAAGACCACCACGGTCAAATCGGATGTCGACGGGCGGATCCCCACTGCGGTGCCACTGTCATGCGCCGAGGAGATCATGAAGTATCAGCCGGCCGAGGCCGCTACGGGCATGACCACGCCGCTCCTGGTCATCGGAGTCGAAGGCGACGCCACGACACCGACTGATCACGCGGAGGCGCTCTATCAGGCCGCAGCGGGGCCCAAAGAGCTGATCGTCCAACGTCACACCACCCATTACGCCGCCTACGACCAGTACTGGGAACAAACGACTCCTCGCATCGTCGAGTGGTTCGACAACTACGTGCGTCCCATCGATCTGGTGGTCCGCAGCACCGTGGAAGGGAAGTTCTGAGCGATGAAGTTTGGATTGTTGTTACCGCATTTCGGTGAATTTGCCAGCCGCGAACTTCTGCTGGAAGGCGCGAAGCTCGCCGAGGATGTCGGATTCGACTCGGTGTGGGTGCGCGACCATCTGGTGTTCGAACCGCACGGCGAGATGGAGAAGCCCAACCGCGAGTTCTACGACGCCCTGACGACGCTGACGGCCATCGGTGCGGTGACCGAGCGCATCGAGCTGGGTACGGGCTCGCTGATTCCATTCCGCCATCCGTTGGTGACCGCGTTGATGGCGGCCACGATGACCCAGTTGGTGGGCCCCCGGCTGATTCTGGGATTCGGGGCGGGCACCTTCGACCACGAGTTCGAGGCCATCGGATGGGGTGACCGCGACCGGGTCGAGCTGGTCCGCTCCAATGCCGAGATCCTCCGTCGGGTCTTCACCGAGAACAATGTGGACTACGAGGACGCCAACTTCTCCTTCTCCGATGTGTCGATCGAGCCGAAGCCGGTCGGCGGCCGAATCCCGTTCTGGTACTGCGGTGCAACGCCGCGATCGGCCCGGCTGGCGGTGGAGTTCTGCGACGGCTGGATGCCCGGCCGGATCTCGCTGGGCACCATGGCCAAACGGATCGAGACGATGCGCGGACTGGCCGACGAGCAGGGCAAGGAGATGCCCACCATTGCTGTCATCCCCCCGACGAGTATCGAGGAGACCCGCGAGGAGGCCCTACGCCACGTCAACATTCCGGGGTTGCTGGCCTGGGCCAACAAGGCGAAGTTCGCGGTGAAACCGCCGTCCGGCAAGTTCGAGACCGTCGAGGACCTGGAAGGGCAGCTGATCGTCGGCTCACCACAGGAGGCGGTCGCCGAGATCAAGAAATTCCAGGATCTCGGAACCGAGCACCTGGTGTTCGACTTCCGGTTCAAGTTCGACCGGTTCTACGACCAGATCAAGCTGCTGGGCAACGAAGTCCTGCCGCACCTGCGCTGAACCAGTTATGACGCACACCGTGACCGGGTCGCGGGTCACCAGGACCGAATCGGATTCGCTCGGCTCGATGACACTGCCGTCCGACGCCTACTACGGTATCCACACCGCCCGGGCCCTGGACAACTTTCCGATCAGCGGTGTCACGCTGGCCGCCTGCCCGGAGTTCATCGCTGCGCTGGCCGTGGTGAAACAGGCGGCGGCGCAGGCGAACCGGGAACTGGGTCTGCTCGATGCCGGTCTGGCCGACGCCATCGAGCAGGCCTGCGCCGAGATCCGCGCCGGCGAGTTCCACGACAGCTTCGTGGTGGACATGATCCAGGGTGGGGCCGGGACCTCAACGAATATGAATGCCAACGAGGTCATCGCCAACAGGGCGCTGGAACTGTTGGGCCGTGGCCGAGGGGAGTACTCCCACCTGCATCCCCTCGAGCACGTCAATCTCAGTCAGAGCACCAACGACGCGTACCCGACCGCGATCAAGGTCGCTCTGCAGACGCAGATCTCGCATCTGCACGGCACACTGCTCACCCTGGCGTCGGCGTTTCGGGCCAAAGCCTACGAGTTTCGCGATGTGCTGAAGATGGGCAGGACGCAGCTGCAGGACGCGGTGCCGATGACGCTCGGCCAGGAGTTCGGCACCTACGCGGTGATGGTCACCGAGGATGCCCAGCGTCTCGAGGAGGCGCGCCTGCTGGTCTCCGAGATCAATCTGGGCGGCACCGCCATCGGAACCGGCTTGAATGCTCCGGCGGGGTACGCGGATCTGGTCTGCCGCAAGCTGTGCAGCCTGACCGGATTCGCGTTGTCCACGGCGTCGGATCTGGTGGAGGCGACACAGGACGTCGGCGCGCTGGTGCAACTGTCCGGGGTGCTCAAGCGCACCGCGCTCAAGCTGTCGAAGATCTGCAACGACCTGCGGCTGTTGTCCTCCGGCCCGCGGGCCGGTCTCAACGAGATCAATCTGCCTGCCGTGCAAGCGGGTTCGAGCATCATGCCGGGTAAGGTCAATCCGGTGATCCCCGAGGCAGTCAGCCAGGTCGCCTTCGAGGTCACCGGGCACGATGTGACGATCTCCATGGCTGCCGAAGCCGGTCAGCTCCAACTCAATGCCTTCGAGCCGATCATCGCCCACAGCCTGTTCCAGTCGATCACGCATCTCGATGCGGCCTGCCGGACGTTGACTGTCAAGTGTGTCACCGGTATCACCGCCAACACGGCACGGCTCTATGAGTCGGTGGTCAACTCCATCGGCGTCATCACGGCGCTCAATCCGTATATCGGGTACGCAGAAGGCGCTCGGATCGCCAAGCTCGCGCTGGAGACGGGCCGCCCGGTGCCGGAACTGGTGGTGGAACACAATCTGCTGTCGGCGGCGAAGGTGCACGATCTACTCAGGCCTGAGGCGTTCATGAGCCCGGACGCAGACCTCACCAGTATGGCCCCGGAGGCCCCGCTGCGTGAGGTCGTCGAGCAGGGCTCAGGCGTCTGATCCGGCGGTCACCGGGGGACGCCCGGTGACCGCACGGGACCGAACCACGCCGATCACCGCGAAACTGGAGATCGCAGCCAGGACGGCCAGCGCCCCGCGCGGGCCGAGCACGCTGGTCGCGGTGCCCGCCAGCAGTGACCAAATCGGCCGAAAACCCAGATGCGCCATCGCGAACAGCGACATGATCCGCCCGCGGTACTCATCGGGGGAGAGCAGCAGCAGCGTCGAATTGAGCACGGGGATGGTGAACGAGAAGCCGACGCCGATGACCGCGGCGCCGGCCATCGCGACGGCGACCAGACTGGTGGACGCGACGATGACCGCCCCGACGGCGGTGGCCACGAAGGCGCACAGCAGCATCTTGAAACCACCGATCCGCGCGTGCACGAGCCCGAACACCAGGAGCCCGGCGAGGCTGCCCGCACTGTAGGCCGCGATCATCAGACCCGATCGTGAGACATCGATGTGCAGGGCTTCGGTGACGAAGGCCGGGGAGAGTGTCCGCAATCCCTCCACCGCGGCATTGGCCAGTGCCACGGTGAGGAGCAACGTGATGATCGGCGGGGTGCGTCGCGCGAGCGCCACAGCGCCGCCGTCGCTTTCGGTCAGCAGCTGACGACGTTCCTTGGCGCTCTTGCCGATCGGTCCGACGACGATCATTGCGATGATCGGGCCCAGAAAGCTCATGGTGTTCGTGGCGAAGGCCCAGGACGCGCCGACGGTGACCAGTAGCGCAGAGGACAGGAGCGAGCCGACGATCTGGCCCGCGGTGAACTGCAGCGTGTTGATCGCGGTCGCCTTGGCCAGGATGGACTTGGGCACCAGCGCCGGAACCATGGAACTCAGAGACGGTTTGGCGATGGCGTTGCATGTGCCCAGCAGCGCCGCGGTGACGATCAAGACGAGGGGGCCGGCGTGCCCGAGGAAGGCCAGGGTAGTCAGCGCAGCCCCGACGACGAACGCGGCGGCGTGCGCGACGATGATGACGGCGCGGGGGCCGAACCGGTCGGCCAGGTAACCGCCAGGCAGCGCCAGCAGGAATACCGGGGCGAAATTCGCGAACCCGAGTACGCCGACCATCAACGCTGAGCCGGTCAGCTGGTAAACCACGACACCCGCGGTGACGCTGTGCAGCCAGGTGCCGATGCTCGAGACGATGCCGGCCAGCCAGTAGGCGAGAAAGCGGCGGTTCCGCAGCGGATGGGTGACCTCGGAGGACCCGGGATCGGGTGTCCTCACTGCCGGCCGGTGGTGGTCAAGAGTTGTCACCTCGCATTGCACACAGTGCTGGCCGCGTCGCGTGTGTGTGACGCGGCGCGGCCAGCACTGAGGGTTTTACTGGTTTTCGGGGAAACGCTCGATCTGGTGCAGGCCAAGGGCTTTGACGGCGAACGTGTCCTGGACGGCGAGGTAGCGGGCCACCTCGGTCTCGCTGTCGTTGAAGTGCTGGTGCCACATCCAGACCGGGAAGCTGAACATATCGCCTTCCTCCCAGTCGATGCGCTGCTTGTTCACGCCGTCCCAGCTGATGATGGTGTGCCCGACGCCACGGACGATGTAGATGACGGCCTCGGTGGTGTGGCGGTGGTTGACCGACTCACCCTTGGGCGGAAGCTCGCTGACATGCGGCTGCAGGCGGATATCGCCACCGAGGCGGTAGAAGCGCGCCTTGGTGTTGCGGTATTCGCGCGGCGTCAGTTCGGTGGTCTTCAGATCCTTGATGATCACCGCTTCGGTGGGCGGATTCTTGCGGTTCCACTGCTCGCGATTGGTCATCTCGCTGTTGGCGGTCTCGCTCAGCGCCTGGTCGCGGATCTCGATCTCTTCGATGGAATCGATCTTGGTTTCTGGCATGTTCGGGGTGACTCCTCCGTTGTCCGATGAGACCGACGCAACGTCGGTTACATACATGATAATAGATACAATTTGAGCGTCAACAGCCTGAGGGCAGTTAGAATCGGAAATACCGCAAATATCCAACATCGTTTCCTACCAGGAGAATCCATGTCGCAACCGGCCCGACAGCCATGGGATACCAGCCTCGTGATGGATGCATTGCCTGCGGGCGCCGTACCGACCGCGGCGTTGTGGATGCCGGTCGGTGGTCGTGCACTGCGCAATTCGCCCGACGACGTGGTGGCACTGACCGAGGAGCAGGTGCGCGGTCGGTTGCCCGGAGGGCGTCAACTGGTGATGTCGATCCGGTGCGAGGATCTCGCGGAGACCGGCGACGAGGAGCTGACCCGCCTGGTCGACTCGACCGACGGCGGCGTCATCGTCATCGGGTTGACCTACGACCTGCCCGGTGAGGTCCGCGTGTACAACCAGCCCTGCCCGGAATGCGGGTCGACAGACGCGACGCTGCTCGGTCCGGCCGACCAGCATGTCGCGCCGGGATTGCGCGCAGGCGCCAGCCTGTATCAGTGCAGCGAGTGCGGAACGGCCTGGGACGCCTGACCGGGGGTGCCGGCCTCGATCCGGTCGCAGAGGCTGATCAACCGTTCGGCGGTGTGCGGATGGATGTGCCGCCGCTGGCGGTCGATGGCCTCGCGTAGCCGGCTGGGAAAGCGCCTGCCGGTCAGCCCGAACCGGATCAGGATCTCGCCCTCGGGCACGGTGCCGTAGGGCAGCCAACTGACCACGTACTTCAGTAGATCGCGGTCGTCGCGATCGATCTCCTGTTGGCGCACAACCGTATCCAGGCCGGTAGCGGTGTTCGGCATCGAGGTGCTCACAGGTGTGCCCTGGTGAAATCGTCCATACTGGCGGCGACACCGCGACCGTCGCGCCATGCGTTCTTCACCGCTTTCATCGCGGTGATCTCGTTGCGTACCACGTCCGCGTTCGGCATCGGCAGATCGGCCTCCTCGGCGTGTGCCAACAGGATTCGCATGTCCTTCTCCGCCCATGGCATCGGGCGTGACCGCAGCCAGGTCTGCAGGGCCCAGTTGTTACCGCTGCTGAGCATCAGCGACTGCCGCAGCGCCTCGAGGTCGAGGCCCAGTCGACCGCCCAGGCGGAGCGCCTCGTAATTGGCCACCACCGAATTCCACAGCAGGTAGTTGTTGAGCATCTTGCCGATCTGCCCTGCACCGACGTCCCCCAACCGGAAGATGTCCCGCCCCACCACCGAGAGCACCGGATTGAGCCGGTCGAGTGCCGCCGACGGCCCACCGCACAGGATCAACAGCGTGGCGTCCTCGGCTGCCGGCTCGCCGAGACACAGGGTGGCATCGACCAGTACGGCCCCGACTTTCTCGGCGCGTTTGGCCATTTCGATGGATGTCGACGTCTGGACCGTGCTGCACATCGCGATGACATAGCCGGGCCGGGCGCGGGCGAGCAGACCCGTCTCGGGCTCGGCGATGACGTCGACGGCCTGTTCGTCGAAGCCGACCACCACCAGTGCCGCAGACGTCATCGCCGCCGCATCGGCGGCGGACTCGGTGACCTCGACGCCGAGATCGGCAGCGCGGTCCCGGCACTCGGCCACCGGGTCGTACCCGGCGACGCGATAACCGGCGACCCGTAGATGACGCGCCATCGGCAGCCCCATCTTGCCCAACCCGATGACGGCGACGCCATCGGATGGCAGCAGGGGAGTGGTGTGCGCCGCGCCTGTGGTCATCGCCGTCCTTCCGGTCCGAATCATGTTCTCATCCGGCGCGTTCCGGCCAGCACACCACGTCGACAAGGGCCGGCCGCCCGGACAGCACCACCTCGGTGGCCCGCTTGAGCGCGCTCGGCAGGTCGCCCAGGTCGGTGACCGGGCCCTCGGCGTGCCAGCCGAACGACCGCGCCAGGGTGGCGAAATCGACAGCGGGATCGTCGATGGTGATCCCGATCTCCGCGGCGTCTCGTGGTGTGTCGCGCAGATCCGCCATGGTGAGTTGGTGGTTCCAGTCGTTGTTGTAGGCGCGGTTGTTGACCATCACCGTCAGCATCGGGAGACGGTATTTGGCGGCGACCCACAGCGCGCTCGCATCGAACAGCAGATCACCGTCGGGTTGCAGATCGACCACGAGCTTTCCGGTGCCGCGGTAGGCCAGGGCAACTCCCAGTGAGATGCCGATCTGGGTCGCCGTACCTAGGCTTCGGCCGGGATGACGCCCCGGATGGTCGAAATCCCACAGCCTCGGCGCCCAACCGTCACCGGTGCCCGCGGTGAGCACCCAGTCGTGGGATGCGATCACCTCACCGACGGCAGCCACCAGCTGCGCCGAGGTGATGCCGCCCGCGGAATGGGGTGTCGCCGCAGAGTCGCGCCAGGACCGGCGGCGCTCGGCACTGCGCTGCTCGAGCGCGGCGCGCCACGATGCCCGACGGTTGCCCTCGGCTACCTGCTGCCGACACAACGAAAGCAGTTGTGGCAGAGCAGATGAGGTGTCAGCAGTGATACGTTCGTCGGGCTCGTACCAGCTGCCGTAGTCGGCCGACCACGATGAGATGCCGATATCGCTGAACCCGATGTCCACCAGTCGCGCGCCCGACGCAAGTTTGGGCCGGCCACCGCGGTCACGCTTGGTCAGTACCGCGGTGTGCTGTCCGATGTCCTTCACGTCGAGCAGTACCACGAGATCGGCGTCGGCGAGCGACGCCGTACCGGTCTGATTCAGCGGATGACAGCTGGGGAAGTTGGGTCTCATTCCGGTGTCGATGACACCAGCGCCCAGCAGCTCGGCAAGTTCCACGAGAACCGGCCACATCGTGGGGTCGCGGCCCACCGACCCCGCGACGAACATCGGTCGTTCCGCGGCCGACAGCATGTCGACGACCCGGCGCAGCGCCTCGGGCTCGGGCGACAACCGCGATGGTGGTCGGGGTGTGGCCAACGCGGGATACCGCCCGTCGGGTATCTCCTCTTCCTGCAGCTCGGAATCCACCGCGATGTACACCGGTCCGGCCGGTTCGGTCAGCGAGATCGTCTGTGCGCGCGCCAAACTGTCGATCAGGGCGTTCACCGAGGCGGGGTAGTCGTCCCACTTGGTGTAGTCGCGCACGGCGGTGTTCTGGATGTTGGCCGAATGCACCCAGTCGATCCACGGCCTGCGCACCGCGGCGTCCATGGGCCCGGCACCGCCGAGCAGCAGCATGGGCGCGCGGTCGGTGTATGCGTAGTAGACGCCCAGGGTTGCGTGCAGCAGGCCGACGAGGTCGTGGATCACCACCGCCATCGGACGCCCGGTCGCCTTGGCGTAGCCGTGCGCCATCCCGACGGCGATCTTCTCGTGTGGCACTTCGATGATCGCGGGACCGTCGGCGCCCGCGTCCACCAGGGACTCGTGCAGGCCACGGAACGACGCGCCGGGATTGAACGCGACATGGGAGATGCCGAATGAACGAAGGACGTCGACGACGACGTCGGAGCCGTACCGTTTACGCATCGATCAGGTGCTCGATCCCAGCACGCCGAGCTTCTTCATCGCGAAGACGAAGACCATCAGCACGATGACCACCAGCACGCTGGCGGCCGACAGCAGGCCGAGTTGCCCGTTCTGCCAGTAGTCGAAGATCAGGATCGAGAAGAGCCTGGTGTCCACCGTGTACACCATGATGCTGCCGGCCAGCTCACGCACCGAAAGCAGTGCCGCATAGAGGAATCCGCCGAACAGCGTGGGCAGCACGAGGGGCAGCGCGATCTTGCGCATCCGCCGTAGCCACCCCGCGCCAGACATGGCGCCCGCTTCTTCGAGTTCGACGTCGACCTGCGCCAGCCCGGCCGTCGCGGTGCGTACGCCGTACGGCAGGAACCGCGTCACGTGCAGCAGGATCAGGATCAGCATGGTGCCGTAGAGCGGGAACGGGATGTTGAGGGCCAACGACAGGAACGCCATGCCCATCACGATGCCGGGTACCACCAGGGGCACCGAGGCGACCGTGTCGACCATCCATGCCGCGCGCATCTTCGATCGCACCGTGACCCACGCGATCAGCAACGACAGCACGCTGATGATCAGTGCGCTCGAGACCGCGAGGATGGCGGTGTTGGACACCGCGCTCTGGAAGTCGGGCCGGGCCAGCACGTGGGAGTAGTTGTCGAAGTTGAGCTTGCCGAACGCGTCGGCGCTGGGGACCTCGAACGAGGGCAGCAGCGATGACCACAGCAGCACGAGTATCGGCATCACCACCACGACCATGGCGTAGCACAGAACACCCACCGTCACCGCCCACCGCCATGCGCCCAGATCGAGACGTGTTGTCGCGGCGCCCTTTCCGGTGATCGTCGCGAACTGACCGCTGCGCCGCAGCACCCGGGCATACAGGAAGATGCCGATCGAGGTGAGGATGACCAGCAGGACGCTGTAGGCCGAGGCGAGCGCGAAGTTCGGCGGTGAGTCCCGGATGGCCAGGTAGATCAGCGACGTGAAGACCGGGATGCGGGCGGGGATACCGATCAGCGCCGGCGTCTCGAACGATTCGATGGTCCGCACGAAGATGAGCAGCAGGACGCCGAGCAGGGTCGGTGCGCCGAGGGGGGCGGTGACCCGTCGCAAGGTGCGGAGCACTCCGGCGCCCGCCACCCGCGCCGCCTCCTCCAGCGAACTGTCCACCGACCGCAGATATCCCGAGATCATCAGATAGGCCAGCGGTGAGGCCTGGGCCCCCTCGAGCAGGATCATCCCCGGCATCGAGTAGATCTTCAGCACGTTGTCCAGCGGGGTGAAACTCGCGACGAACTGGTTGATCAACCCGGTGTCCGGCGAGAACATCAGGATGCCGCTCAGGGTGAACAGCACACCCGGAATCGCCAGCGGCATCAGCCCGATCGGCAACAGCCACGAGCGAAGTGGTGCATTGGTGCGCTCGCCGACCCAGGCCAACGACCCCCCGATGGTCACGGCGATCACGCACACACCGACGCCGTAGATCAGGGAGTTCCTGACCATGGGCCACAGGCCCGTCGACGTGAAGACTTCCCGGTAGTTGTCGAGTGTGCGACTCGACTCCCCGGACAGCAATCCCGGGCTGAAGCTGTTCCACAGCAGGTAGGCCAGGGGAACCAGCAGGAACACGATGAGCGCGACGGCTCCCAGTAGCGCCGTCGGCTTCGTCAGCAGGCGGAGCAGCCGCCGCGGCCGCGAATCCCAGACGTCCGGAGCGGTTACGGGTTCGGGTCGGTCGAGGACTGTCGGTTGAGTCACTGTGCGCCGAAGACACTCTCGAAGTCGTCGGCTGCCTGCTTCTGCATATCGGCCGAGGCCGGCGAGAGAATCAGGAGGTTCGGGTCGGCCAGGGCTTCCTGGGTGCCGGCGTCGCCGATGCGGTTGAAGCCGAGTCCGGCATCGGTCTTGACGCCGTCATCGCTGAACAGCCAGGTCAAGAACACGTTGGTGGCGTCGGGATTCGGCGCGCCCTTGAAGGTCGCCAGCCAGTCGATGTTGAGCAGCGGCGGATTCCACGGTGCGCCGGCGATCGGCATGTCCTTCTTCTGGCGGTTGGTCACGTGGTAGGCGAGTGTCATGATGGCCGCCTTCGCCTGACCGACCGCGATCAGTTCGGCGAGTGCGCCGCGCCCCTCGTCACGGATCTGAGGGTCCTGCGCGTTCATCTGTTTGAACAGCTCCATACCCTTCTCCGGGCCCATGGATGCGTACACCTGGTAGGCCCACTCGACATCGTTGGCGCCGATGATGAACTGGCCCTTCCAGTACGGCTTGAGGAAATCCATGTAGCTGGTGGGCCACTGGTCCTTGGGTACCAGGTTGGTGTTGTAGGGCGTCATGTGTCCGAAATAGCGTGTGCCGACGTACGTTCCGTCCGGGGCCTTCGCCTTCTCCGGGAGCTTGTCGGTGATGGATGCCGGCAGGGTACCGAGGATGCCGGCCTTCGACAGCTCCGACATCGGCAGCGAATTGATCTCGACGATATCGGCTTTCTGCTGTTTGGCCGATGCCTCGGTGATCAATCGCGCGACCATGTCGCTCGAGGAGCCGCGGATGATCTCCAGGGTGTAACCCGGGTTGGCGGTCTCGAACGCCTTCTTGAGCTCTGGCAGTCCGTCTTCCGGCCTGGTCGTGTAATAGACGATGTTCTTCCCGCCCCCGGAACCCGAGTCCGACGAGCCGGCACCCGGTGTGCTGCCCCCGCTGCAGGCGGTCATCCCGATGACCATCGCGGCGGCGAGCGCGGTCTGGGTGAGACGCCCGAGGCGCCATCTCGTTGAGCGCATTGGGTCGCGTCCTTTCTAGGGTGTGCCGGGGTGGGGATGTCGGTCAGTTGCCGTCAGGACGGCGCGATCGGAACAGCGCGCAATTCGTCGTCTTCTTCGTCGTAGTCGTCGATCTCGGCGGAGACGGTCTCACTGGGCCGCTTCCAGTTCGCGTCCGACGCGTCGTCGGAGGTGTCGAAGATCCGCACCTGGTTGTTCGGCAGTCGCACCACGACGTCCTCACCGCGACTGAACTCGGCACTGGGATGGACGTGCCCGCGGACCAGGACGTCGTTGATGTCGACTTCGGTGTAGACGTACTGCCCGTAGAACACCGAGCGGGCGATCTTGCCGCGCAGCACCGTGCAGTCGGCGCCGGTGGTCGCTGCGAACGCCTCGGCGGGCAACACCTCCACCTGCTCCGGGCGAATGATGACCTCGCAGCTGTCGCCGTTGGCGAGGTCCCGATGCTTGGTGGCCGCAGTGGACAGTACCCGGCCGATCGGTGTGTCGATGTCCAGCCCGTCACCGCGGCGACCCGCCACCTGGCCGGTGAAACGATTGATGCTGCCGACGAATTCGGCCACGAATGTGGTTGCGGGTTCGTTGTAGATCTCCCGCGGTGTACCGACTTGGATCACCTCGCCGGCCCGCATGACGGCCACGAGATTCGACATCGACAACGCCTCGGCCTGGTCGTGTGTCACGTACAGCACCGCCAGTTTGCGTCGCCGCTGCAACGAGCGGATCTCGAGGCGCATGGCCTGCCGCAGGCCTGCGTCGAGGTTGGACAGCGGTTCGTCGAGCAGGAGCAGTGACGGATCGGTGACAAGAGCGCGCGCCAGGGCCAGCCGTTGCTTCTGCCCGCCCGACAGCTGGTTGGCGGGGCGATCGAGGTGCTCGTGGAGTTGGACGGAGTCCATGGCGGCCTGCACGCGGTTCTTGACCTCGGAACGCGACGGCCGCGCGGTGCGCGGTAACGATTCCAACGGAAAGGCGACGTTCTGTGCACAGGTCATGTGGGGCCAGATGGCGTAGCTCTGGAACACCATGGCGAGGTTGCGGCGCTCGGGAGGCAGATGCACACGCTTGGCCGCGGAGAACACCGTCTTGCCGCCGATCCGAATCTCGCCGCCATCGGGTCGCTCCAGGCCCGCGACCGATCGCAGTGTGGTCGTCTTACCGCACCCGCTCGGACCGAGCAGGGTGAAGAACTTCTCATCGGGCACCGTGAGATTGATGCCCTTGAGGGCATGGACAGGTTCGCCACGCGCCATGAAGGTGCGCTCGAGGCTCTCGATCTCGATCATCTGACCTGCTCGCGGTTCATTGAGCCGAAGCACAGGGACGGCGGACGAGTCAAATTGTATCTAAGATCCATGATGTAACGTACGATAATGCAGCAGACGGGTAAGCGCCAGAGGACAGCGGGCTTTCCGGGCCTGATTTTCTGTAAACCGTCTGTGAACTTAGCGAAAGTTCCTTCTGCGCAACGGAAGAACGGGTGCATCAAAAATGAGTAATGAGAAAGTGATTCAGTCGTGGTCGTCGTCGGAGTATGCCGAGAAGTGGCAGAAGGCCGACGGCTTGTCGGCGCTCCTCGAACTACCCTGGGCGATCGCGACAACACTGGTCGGCCGCGAACGTCCACCCCGGTTGGTGGTCGATGTGGGTAGCGGGCCCGGCACGTTCCTGGCCGCCGTGCTCGACGCGTACCCAGAAGCGCGCGGCGTCTGGATCGATGCGTCACCGGGGATGCGCGAGCAGGCGGAGAAGCGACTCGAGCGATTCCAGGGTCGCGTGGACTTCGTCATCGAAGACGCCGTGCGACTGGCCGGGATCGACGCCGTCCAGGGTGCCGATGTGGTGCTGAACTCGCGGGTGGCCCATCATTTCGATCACGACGGACTGGTGGCCTTCTACAGCGCCGCGGCACAGGTACTTCAACCCGACGGTTGGCTGGTGACCCTGGATCACATTCTGCCGCCGGGAGATTGGGATCGCCGCTACCGCGACGTGCTCCCGCAGTTCGCCGGGCCCACCGCCGGAAAACCTTCTCATCCGCACTACTTCCCGTTCCCCACGATGAACGGTCACCTCGCCGCCATGACCGATGCGGGACTGACCGACAACGACGTCGCCTGGCGCACCTTCTATACCTGTCTTTTCCTGGGCAGGCGCGCCGCCACCCCCACATCTTGATGACGTCATCCGCCATGCGTCGGGTGTTGCGTCGTGCGCGTGATGGGGTGGCGCTCAATGTGGATGAGGCTGCGGTGGCGTTGTCGGCGCGTGGGGGTGATTTGGTTGATTTGATGGGTAGTGCGGCGCGGGTGCGTGATGCGGGGTTGGAGTCGGCGGGTCGGCGTGGGTCGTCGGGTCGGTTGCCGGTGAGTTATTCGCGCAAGGTGTTCATTCCGGTCACGCATTTGTGTCGTGATACTTGTCATTACTGCACGTTTGTGACTGTTCCTGGTCGGCTGCGCGCGCGGGGCGTGGGGATGTACCTGGAGCCTGATGAGATTCTTGCTGTGGCGCGCCGTGGCGCGGTGCTGGGGTGTAAGGAGGCGTTGTTCACCCTGGGGGATCGGCCGGAGGAGCGTTGGCCGGAGGCGAAACAGTGGCTTGATGAACGTGGCTACGACTCGA
>CAMFLL010000065.1 GCA_945957405.1 uncultured Mycolicibacterium sp.
ACGGCAACACCCACGAGTCGTCGACGGGCTACAAGACCCGGCACTTCGACCGGATTGTCGATGAGGTGCAGGGGTTCTTCGAGGTGCATCACGCACTGGGCACCCATCCCGGCGGCATGCACGTCGAGATCACCGGCGAGAACGTCACCGAATGCCTCGGTGGCGCGCAGGACATCTCCGATGACGATTTGGCGGGCCGGTACGAGACCGCCTGCGATCCGCGTCTGAACACCCAGCAGTCGCTGGAGCTGGCGTTCCTGGTCGCGGAGATGCTGCGCGACTGACTACAGCAGTGATGTCAGGTGGCTGCCCAGCGCCCACGCGGCGCCCGCGACGGCGCCGGTGAGGATGAGTATCAGGGCAACCCACACCAGGGTCATGCGGCGTGCCCGCTGCCGTGCCCAGGTGAACTCGTCGATTTCGATACCGGCGAACTGGCCTGCCGCCGCAGGGTATTCGGGACGTCCGGCCGTGCCGGCGGGCTCCTGCCAGTCGTCGGGCCCGCGCGTCATCGCCTTGGTCGGATGACGGACCGGGAGCACCGGCGGGGCCGCGGGTGGCCTGGCGCGCTTCTCGGTGGTGCGCTCGTCGTGGATCCGGCTGTCGTGCAGCGCCGCCGACGCGTGCTGGGCGGAGTTCTGTGGTGCCGGCACCCGGAACATCGGCAGTGCCAGCTCGCCTGCGATCCTGTCGAGTGCGGCGGCCATATCGGCGGCGTCCAGGTAGCGCCCGGCCGCGTCGCGTGAGGTGGCGCGCAGCACGAGTTCGTCGAATTGCGGTGGCACGCCGTCGATCCGGGTGCTTGGCGCGGGGACATCCTGGTCCATCCGCTGATAGGCCACCGCCAGCGCGGTGTCACCGCCGAACGGCGTTGTCCCGGTGAGTAGTTCATAGGTCAGCACGCCGACGGAGTAGACGTCACTGCGGGGGTCCGATGTGCCGCTGGCAACCTGTTCGGGGGACAGGTACGCCGCGGTCCCGAGGATGACGCTGGTCGAGGTGATGCCTGCCTCGGCGACCGCGCGGACCAGGCCGAAATCGACGAGTTTCACGTCGCCGTCATCGGAGATCAGCACGTTCTCGGGTTTGACGTCGCGGTGCACCAGACCGGCCCGGTGGGCCGCCGCGAGGCCGCCCAGCACCGGACGCAGGACCGCGGTCACCGCGTGCGGCGGCATGGGGCCCCGTTCCCGCAGCAGTTCACGCAGCGTCCCGCCCTCGACCAGTTCCATCACCAAAAACGGATGGCGGCCGTCCATGCCCTGGTCGTAGATGGCGACCAGGCCGGGATTCTTCAAGCGGGCCACCGCTCTGGCCTCGAGCCGGAACCGGCTCAGGAACTGCTCGTCGCCGGAATACCGGGAATCCATCACCTTGAGCGCCACCGGACGGTCCAGCCGGTTGTCCATCCCGCGGTACACGGTGGACATGCCGCCGGTGGCGATCTTCGTCTCCACCAGGTAGCGGCCATCCAGTACGGCACCCTCCAGGGGGTCGGTGGGTATGGGTCCGGTCACGGGCCAATCGTAGGTGGAGGTCGATCGATTCCCTTGTCACGGGGACTGCGGACGGTCGTGAGTCCTAGACTTGCCCAGGTGAGTAGCATTCCGGCCGGAGACGACGTGCTCGACGCGGACGAACCCGTCTTCGACCTTCCGAAAGTCGCCGAGATGCTCGGCATGCCCGTCACCAAGGTGCATCAACACCTGCGCGACGGCCATCTGGTCGCCGTTCGCCGCGACGGCGCGGTGGTGGTTCCTCAGCGGTTCTTCACCGACAGCGGCCAGGTGGTCAAACCCCTGCCCGGCCTGCTGGCGGTGCTGCGCGACGGTGGTTACCGCGATACCGAGATCGTGCGCTGGTTGTTCACGGCCGACCCGTCACTGACCATCAAGTTCGACGGCAGCAGAGAAGATCAGGCGAACGCGCGGCCGGTCGACGCGTTGCACGGTCATCAGGCCAGGGAGGTCGTGCGCCGCGCGCAGGCCATGGCTTACTGAGCGGGTGAGGTAGGCGCTCGGTTGGCGATCTCGGTGCGCGCCAGCGAGTACCAGGCGGCGACGGCACATGTCGTTGCCAGCAGGAAGTGGATCCACGAGTACATCCCGTGTGATCCGTCGGGTTTGAAGATCACCATGATCCACGTCGAGAAACCGGCGATCACGGCGATCCAGGCCCGGGACTGCGTCAGCGCCGACATCACCGCCAGGGGCCAGGTGTAGTACCAGGGCAACGCCGCGGGCACGAACAACACCACGACGCCCATGGCGCAGGCGATCCCGGTGAGCGCCTCACGGTCGTCGTGCCGGAATCGCCACCACAGCACCGGCAGTGATATTGCGATGATCACGATTCCGGCGATCCGGGTGGCCTCCAGCACCGCGTAGAAGTTGACGGAGAACAGCAGTCCGCCCACGGCGTTGGTGAGGTTGGCGATCGCGGTCGGCACCGTCAACCAGTTGATGATCTTGACCGAACCGGCCAGTGCGGTCAGCCACCCCAGGCCGACGCCGGCCAGCCACGACAGCACCACGAACACCGCGCCGAGAAGCACGATGGAGGCTCCCGCCGCGGCGGCGAACGCCACCGCCGTGTGCCGCGTGGGGCGAGCGCCGGCGCGCTCGCGCAACTGGCGCATCCACACCCACACCAGGAACGGAAGAGCCAGTCCCGCAGTGGCTTTCACCGCGACGGCGACCGCAACCAGGGTGATACCCGCGGCCGGATGTCGATCGAAGGCCAGCGCGATGCCGGCCATCATGAGGCCGACCATCAGCATCTCGTTGTGCACCCCGCCCATCAGGTGGATGATCACCAGCGGGTTGAGAACGCAGATCCACAGCGCGGTAGCCGAATTGGCGCCGACATGCCGTGCGATGCGGGGGGTGGCCCAGATCAGCAGGGCCAGGCCGGGCAGCATGCACAACCGCAGCACCATGGTGCCTGCGATCACGTTGTCGCCGACGAGCATCGTGACGAACTTGGCTACCAGGATGAACGCCGGTCCGTACGGCGCGGTCGTCGTGGTCCAGATCGGACTCACGTTGTCCAGCAGGTCATTCGGATTCTCGATCGGACCCACGGAGTACGGGTCGAAACCGTCCCGGAGCAGCGCGCCCTGGGCGAGGTAGGAGTAGGTGTCGCGGCTGAACAGCGGCACCGACAGGAGCAGTGGGGTCAACCAGAAGCCGGTGGTTGCGATCATCGTGTACCGGGTCGCCGAACCGTCGACCACCCGTCGGCCCAGCCACAGCCACGCGATCAGCATCAACGCCACGCCGGCCCACAACAGCAGCGAGGAGATCACCAGCCCGTGGCCGAACCGCAGCCAGGACAGGTACAGGGATTCCAGCAGCGGGTCGTGTAACCGGGTGCTGCCCGCGCCGAGTCCGCCTGCGGTGATCATCACGGCGCCGAGGAAGCCCAGCAGCGCCGGGCGGGCCTCCTCGGCGGCGGTGAACTCCCTGAGCCGTGCCAGGTGTCGCGCCGGTTGCGCGCCGGGGTCCGCGATGGGAATGGACATCTCAGTTGGAGCGGTTCGCTGCCGACCTGGCTAGTTCGGCGAGCCCGATCTTGGCCTGTGCCTCGACCGGCGCCGCTTCGAGGGTGTCCAGAGCACGGTGCGTCAGCATCGAGATCCGGTCCTCGACCGCCGACAGTGCGCCCACCGACTCGATGGCGTCGCACAGTTCGCGGACCTGGCTGTCGCTGAGGTCGGTACCGATGGACGTGCGTAACAGCTTGGCGGCCAACGGATCGGACTCGTCGGCGCGTTCGACCGCTTCGGCGAGCAGCACGGTGCGCTTCCCGGAGCGCAGGTCGTCTCCGGATGGCTTGCCGGTCACCGCCGGGTCGCCGAACACCCCGAGGACGTCGTCGCGCAGTTGGAACGCCACACCAAGGTCGGTGCCGATGTCATGGAAGATCGCCTGCACGTCGGGGCGGTCCGCGCCCGCCGCGGCGCCCAGCTGCAGCGGCCGCGACACGGTGTACGACGCGGTCTTGTAGGTGTTGACATTCATCGCCGAGGCGATGGACTCGGCGCCGCTGGATTCGGCGACGATGTCGAGGTATTGCCCGCACAGCACCTCGGTGCGGATGTCCGACCACACCCGTTGCACACGGCGGTGCGCGTCGATGGGCAGGTCGGCGGTGGCAACGATATCGTCGGCCCACACCAGCGAGAGGTCACCGAGCAGGATCGCCGACGACATCCCGAACTGCCGGGAGGACCCGCGCCAGCCGTAGCCACGGTGCAGGTCGGTGAAGTGGATGTGCACGGTCGGGAGCCCGCGGCGGGTCGCCGAGTCGTCGATGACGTCGTCGTGCACCAGGGCGCACGCGTGCAGCAACTCCAGGGCGGAAAACAGCAGCAGGGGGTCGGCCTCGGTGTCGCGTGCAGAGGCGGGCACCACGGCCCGCCATCCCCAGTACGCGAACAGCGGGCGCACCCGCTTGCCGCCGCGCAGTACGAACTCCTCGAGCGCGGCGATCAGGCCGTCGTAGTCGGCGCCCATGTAGGCGGCATCGCGGCGGCGGTCACTGAGGTAACCGCGCAACTGTTCGGTGACGGCGGTGGCCAGCTCGCGGGCCGACGGCGCCGCAGATTCGACGCTCAGTGTCGAGCCCCTTTCGTGCGGTGTGCCCCGGGTCATCAGAGTAGAGCTTCGGGTGTCGAATGCTTCATTCAGGAACCGTTAGAACTTCCGGCGTCCTGCGTGGCGACCCGCGGCGAGCGGTCACGCGCCAGCCAGGCCAGCAGTCCGACGAATCCCGCGACCACCAACGAGGCGATGCCGAGGACCAGGGCGCCGCCGGTGAACGAACGGGTGCTGGGATCGGTGTAGCGGGCCTGCGCGCTCATGGTGTTGACGATCCCGGGCTTGAGCTTCCATTCGACGGCATCCGACGAGACACGGTCACCGTTGGTCGACGTGACCTCACCCGGGAAGGACACCGTGAGCTCGACTTCGGCCTCGGCGTCCGACAGTGATGTCAGGTCGACGCGGCCCTCGAGGATGACGAGGTTGCCTGCGCGGCGAAACGACAGGTCGACGCCAGCGGCGTCCCGGTTCATGTTGGCCAGCTGCGGCAGTTCGGCGAAGCTCAGATTCGAGAACACCGCCTCGGAGCCCACGAAACCGTCGGCCTCGTAGTCGGAGACCGCCACCTTCTGGGCAAACGGGAGGTTGTTCGACAGCTGCGGACCCTTGTCTTCGCCGTCGCGGGGTTTGGCCGCGGCAATGATCTGGCCGGACACCAGATCGTCAGGGGAGACGGTCAGCGAGGCGCGGACCCGCACACATCCGACGGCCAGCGGGGTGACGACGAGCAACAGCATGGCCAGAGCCAGCAGGCGCTTACGGCGGTGTCGGAGCCGTGGCCGGGGGGCGAACACCAGGTCATCGTGCCAGATCAGGCGACGCCGCGGCACCCCGTCACAGCGGCAGGCTGCGCCCGAGGATGGCGAACGCGCGGGGGTCGCCCGCAAAGTGGTAGCCGCGGATGACGTCGGTGAAGCCGAGCCTGCGGTACAGCCGCCAGGCGCGGTTGGCCTCGCCGTTGATCTCGGGTGTGGACAGCAACACGTTGTCTTCGGTGCGGTCGGTCAACAACCGGCGCGCCAGCGCCTCACCCAGGCCGCGGCCCTGCGCCCGGGGATGGATGTGCAGCTCGGTCAGCTCGAAATAGCTGTTCATGAGGTGTCCGATGGCCTCGGGCGGCATGCTGTTGCGGCGCAACCCCTGGATCACCTGCTGCTGCCACCACTGGTCGGGTGCACCGCAGTAGCCGTAGGCGATGCCCAGCAGCGTGGCGTTGGCGAGGTCCGGCGCGCTGGGTGCGGCCTCGACGGCGGCGACGGCCTTCCAACCGTGCCGGCGGACGTGTTCGAGCCACATCGAGGCGCGCTGATCCTCGGTGCCCCGGGGGTAGCGCATCGCGTCGACGTACACGTGCAGAGCCTCGCCGAGACGGCGCTGCATGTCGTGCGGCGACCAATCGATGAGATACGTGGCCAAAGCCAGTTGCCCTTCGCTGTCGAGTGGGTGGACGGTGGCCGGAATCGAGCAAGAACCCCCGCATCGGTCTTACGTCATTATGTTCGGTGATGGTGGTGGCCACCCGTGTGCTCCCAACGGCTTACAATCGAGGAGCGAACTAGGTGGTACCGCACCAATTCACCTCGTATCATCGATGTTGGCAGCCCATCCCGGGCACCCATGTACCGATCCACACGACCCGCCGCGCCGGCAAGGAGGGACGAATGCCACTCTCCGAGCATGAGCAGCGCATGCTTGACCAGATCGAGAGCGCGCTCTACGCCGAGGACCCCAAGTTTGCGTCCAGCGTGCGTGGGGGCACTCTTCGAGCGCCGTCGACGCGCCGCCGCCTACAGGGTGCCGCACTGTTCGTGCTCGGGCTCGCGTTGCTGGTGCTCGGTGTCGCGGTGAAAGCCACCATGATCGGCGGATTCCCCATCCTGTCGGTGATCGGATTCATCGTGATGTTCGGCGGCGTGGTGTTTGCCGTCACCGGGCCGCGCAAGATGGGCAAGGACAAGTCGACGCCTGGCTCACCCGCGCAGCGTCCCACCAAGAAGTCCAAGGGGTCGGGTTCGTTCACCAGTCGCATGGAAGACCGGTTCCGTCGTCGCTTCGACGAGTGATCTGATCTCAGCGTGATCCCATTTCGGGCCGGCCTGATGGCCGGCCCGTTTTGTTGTGCCGGGAGCGTGTGATGGTGGCGGTGGGGCGCCCGAGGTGTCGTCGAGCGCGGTGAGCCGCCACGGAAATTGCGCCGAGCGTGAAATGGGGGGCTGGGTTTCGGTGGGGTCGCGTGGTGCGCCGAGTGTGCGGTGAGTGCGAGTTTCGGTGTCTGGGAGCGCAGTGACCGCACGTTCGGCGTGTCACCAGCCAGGGCGCGGCCCCCACGCAGCGCCCCACCTTGCCCCACCCGACTGAATAGCCGTCGCCGGCCCGCTGACCTGGTGTTTCGTCGACCCACCCCGTCTTCGTGCAAGCGTGTCGTGCCGTCCCGGTGCCGTTCTGGGTGCAAAGTGGGGGAGCACCCGCAACATGGTGGTCTCAGATAGAGCAAAGTGGGGGATTGTGGGGTATGGTGGCGGAGTACGGAGCGAGGAGGGGCTCGGTACCGGAAAGCCCAAGCGGGAGGTGACGAGTGTTTCTCGGCACCTACACGCCCAAGCTCGACGACAAGGGGCGGCTCACACTGCCCGCGAAGTTCCGCGACGCACTGGCAGGAGGGTTGATGGTCACCAAGAGTCAAGATCACAGCCTGGCCGTGTACCCCCGCGCGGAGTTCGAACAACTGGCACGCCGGGCCGCCGGCGCGTCACGCAGCAACCCGGAGGCGCGGGCATTCCTGCGCAACCTGGCTGCGGCAACCGACGAGCAGCACCCGGACGGCCAGGGCCGGATCACGTTGTCGGTCGACCACCGTCGCTACGCAAACCTGTCCAAGGAGTGCGTCGTCATCGGATCGGTTGACTACCTCGAGATCTGGGATGCCCAGGCCTGGCAGGACTACCAGCAGACCCACGAAGAGAACTTCTCCGCGGCCAGCGATGAAGCACTCCGCGACATCATCTGAACCGGAGGTTGAACCGGTCCTCGTGATCGATAGAGCCCGTGCACCGTGGCCTCTGCCCGATCCGGCCCTGGCGTACTTCCCCAACGCCAGGTCCGGGAAATCGGACAGGGACCTCGGTGCAAGGGCCTCCCACGACGTGACGGGAGGTGTCGCGGTGGCCGACGAAGATCGCGGTTACGGTCACGTGCCGGTGCTGCTCGACCGCTGCATCGAACTGCTCGCACCCGCTCTGACCCGCCATGCCGCCGACGGCAGCGGCGCCGTGCTGATCGACGCCACCCTCGGCGCCGGCGGGCACTCCGAGGCGTTCCTGTCCACGTTCACCGGGCTCCGGTTGGTGGGACTCGACCGTGACCCGTCCGCGCTGCAGATCGCCGGCGAACGGCTCGCACGGTTCGGCGACCGTTTCACACCGGTGCGGACCCGCTATGACGGGATCGCCGAGGCACTGGCCGACGCCGGTTACCCGGCTGCCGGTTCCACCGACGGCATCCTCTTCGATCTCGGGGTGTCGTCCATGCAGCTGGACCGCGTCGAGCGGGGGTTCTCCTACGCTTCCGATGCGCCGCTGGACATGCGGATGGACCCCGATCTGCCGCTGACCGCCGCCGACATCCTCAACACGTGGGACAAGAACGAGATCGCCGACGTCCTGCGCGAGTTCGGTGAAGAGCGTTACGCCGGCCGGATCGCCGCGCATGTGGTGCGGCGCAGGCAGACTCAGCCCTTCAGCTCCACCAGTGAGCTGGTCGAACTGCTCTACGACGCGATCCCGGCGCCGGCGCGGCGCACCGGCGGCCATCCCGGCAAGCGCACCTTCCAGGCACTCCGGGTGGCCGTCAACGCCGAGCTCGACTCGCTGAGGGCGGCACTGCCCGCGGCGCTGAGCGCGCTGTCCGTCGGCGGCCGGGTGGTGGTGATGTCCTACCAGTCGCTGGAAGACCGCATCGTCAAGAGCGAGTTCACCAAGGCGACGGCCAGCCGCACGCCGCCGGGGCTACCCGTCGAGCTGCCCGGCTATGGACCGGAATTCGAGGCGATCACCCGTCGGGCCGAACGTGCCGAGCCGGAGGAGATCGCGCGGAACCCACGTAGCGCGGCGGTTCGGCTGCGCGGTGTGGAGCGACTGACACGACAAGAGGCAACGGGAGGGGCTGGGCGGTGAAGGTGAAGCAGGCCAAGCGCAACGCGGCGCAGAAGGCCCAGGCGGCAAAAGTTCCGGCCCAGCAGGGTCGCGGACGATCGGAAGCCACCACAAAGGTCCGTCGCCCCGCTCGCGGTGGTGACCCCCGTGAGGCCAGGCGACGCCCCGAGAACACGGCCCGCAAACCAGCCCGTCGACCCAACGATGCTCAGCCGCGCCAGGGTCGCACCCGGGATCCGCGCGCCCTGCAGCACGGTCCCGCCACCACGCCGATCCGCCGCCCGGCCAGGCCAACGAGCACCAGCCAGGCCAAAGCGCGGGCCAAGGCCAGAAAGGCCAAGGCGCCCAAGATCGTCCGGGTTCCGCTGCGCGAACGGCTAATCACTCGCATCGCGTCGATCGACCTGAGTCCACGCCGACTGGTTGCCCGCGTCCCGTTCGTGGTGCTGGTGATCGGCGCATTGGGGGTTGGCCTCGGCGTCACCCTCTGGTTGTCGACGGATGCCGCCGAGCGGTCCTATCAGCTGGGCGCGGCCCGGTCCACGAATCAGGCGCTGCTTCAACAGAAGGAAGGGCTCGAGCGTGATGTGCTCGAGGCTCAGGCGGCGCCCGCCCTCGCCGAGGCCGCCCGAAATCTCGGGATGATCCCGTCGCGGGACACTGCCCACCTGGTCCAGGACCCTGGTGGCAACTGGATCGTCGTCGGTGATCCCAAACCCGCCGAAGGGGTACCGCCGCCACCGCTCAACATCAAACTGCCCGACGAGAATCCGGCGCCCGCAGCCGTTCCCGCGCCCACCAGCACCGTCGAACGGCCCGTGCGGGTCCCCGGGGCGGCCCCGCTGGCCACCATCCCGGTCATCCCGGTGATCCCCGGCCCCGCCGCGCCGGCTCCGGAGGGTGTCGTGCCACCGCCCGCCGAAACGCTGGTCCACGCACCCGCGGCGCAGCCCGCACCGGGCGCTCCGCTGACCGGTCCCGCGCCGGGCCCGCAGGATCCGTCCGCGCCGACGGTGCTCGAGTTCGGCGCGCCGCTGGCACCTGAGGCGCCGCCGGTGCCCGTACCGCCCGCGCCCGGGGCCCCGGCATGAGCCGCGGCCGGGGGAGCAAGCCCGCACCGGATCCCAAGAACAGCAAGAGCCTTGCGGTCCAGGGGCACTCGGCACGATCACGCCGTACCAGGGAGCCGGCGGAGACCGGTACCCGGACGTCGTCGTTCTCGTTTCGCCACCGCGCCGGCAACGTCGTCATCTTCCTGATCCTCATCGTGGCTGCCGCCCAGTTGTTCTCCCTGCAGGTGCCGCGCGCCGCGGGCCTGCGCGCCCAGGCCGCCGGTCAGCTGAAGGTCACCGACGTCGAGAAGGCGGTCCGTGGCAGCATCGTCGACCGGAATTTCGACAAGCTGGCCTTCACCATCGAGGCGCGGGCGCTGACGTTCCAACCGGTCAAGATCCGCGAGCAACTCACCGAGGCCCGCGCCAAGTCGACCGAGGCGCCCGATCCCCAGCAGCGCCTGCGGGAGATCGCCCGGGAGGTGTCGACGCGGATGAACAACCGCCCGGACATGGCCACCGTGCTCAAGAAGTTGAAGAGCAACGAAACTTTCGTCTACCTCGCCAGGGCGGTCGATCCGGCCGTGGCTTCCGCGATCTCGAAGAAGTTCCCCGAGGTCGGTTCCGAGCGTCAGGACCTGCGGCAGTATCCCGGCGGGGCGCTGGCGGCCAACATGGTCGGCGGTATCGACTGGGATGGGCACGGCCTGCTCGGCCTCGAGGATTCGATGGACTCGGCGCTGGCCGGCACCGACGGTTCGGTCACCTACGACCGCGGCTCCGACGGTGTGGTCATCCCCGGCAGCTACCGCAACCGCCACAATGCCGTCGACGGTTCCACGGTGCAGTTGACCATCGACGACGACATCCAGTTCCACGTCCAGCAGCAGGTCCAGATGGCCAAGGACGCCTCCGGCGCCAAGAACGTCTCGGCGGTGGTACTCGACGCCAAGACCGGCGAAGTGCTGGCGATGTCGAATGACAACACCTTCGACCCGTCCCAGGACATCGGCAGGCAGGGCGACCGGCAGATGGGCAACCTCTCCGTGTCGTCACCGTTCGAGCCGGGGTCGGTCAACAAACTCGTCACGGCGGCATCGGTGATCGAGTTCGGGCTGTCCAATCCCGATGAGGTACTGCAGGTTCCGGGCTCGATCGACATGGGCGGCGTCACCGTCAACGACGCCTGGAATCACGGCGTGATGCCCTACACGACCACCGGCATCTTCGGGAAGTCGTCGAACGTCGGCACCCTGATGCTGGCGCAGCGGGTCGGCCAGGAACGGTACTTCGACATGCTGGAGAAGTTCGGCCTCGGCAAGCGCACCGATGTCGGCCTGCCCGGAGAGAGCGACGGCCTGGTCCCGCCGATGGCCCAGTGGTCGGGCAGCACATTCTCCAACCTGCCCATCGGACAGGGTCTTTCGATGACGCTGCTGCAGATGACCGGCATGTACCAGGCGATCGCCAACGACGGCGTCCGCATCCCACCGCGCGTCATCAAAGCCACGATCGCCCCCGACGGCACCCGCACCGAGGAGCCCCGCCCGGAGGGTGTCCGCGTGGTCAGCGCCGAGACTGCCAAGACCGTGCGCAACATGTTCCGCGCCATCGTGCAGCGCGACCCGATGGGGTACCAGCAGGGCACCGGCCCGCAGGCCGCGGTCGAGGGATACCAGATCGCCGGCAAGACCGGCACTGCGCAGCAGATCAACCCGGCCTGCGGCTGCTACTACAGCGACGTCTACTGGATCACGTTTGCGGGCATGGCCACCGTCGATGATCCGCGATATGTCATCGGCATCATGATGGATGCGCCGCACCGCGCCGCCGACGGCAGCCCCGGGTCGTCGGCCGCTCCGCTGTTCCACAACATCGCGTCGTGGCTGATGCAGCGCGAGAACGTGCCGCTGTCGCCGGATCCGGGACCGCCGCTCACCCTGCAGGCCACGTAACCGCGGCGGGCACCCCTCGGTAGGGTGTCAGGCTGATCGGTGGCAACCGGACAACGCGGTGGGACGGAGGTTGGTGTTGGTGTCGAACCTGCGTCCGAGCAGTACCGACGGCCTGTCCGTGACCGTTCTGGCGACCGAGATCGGCGCCGTTGCCTCCGCACCCCTTGACACCGATGCCCAGGTCACCGGTGTGACACTGCGAGCGCAGGACACCCAGCCGGGTGATCTGTTCGCCGCGCTGCCGGGCTCGTCGACGCATGGCGCCGGCTACGCCGCGGTGGCCGTCGATCACGGCGCGGTGGCCTTACTGACCGATGACGCCGGGCTGCGGGCCATCGGGGACTCGGTGACGGTGCCGGTCCTCGTGCACCCCGATCCACGGTCGGTCCTGGGTGCGCTGGCGTCCCGGGTGTACGGAGACCCGTCCCGGACCCTCACCGTGATCGGTGTGACCGGCACATCGGGCAAGACCACCACCACCTATCTGGTGGAGGCCGGACTTCGTGCGGCGGGCCGCACGGCGGGCCTCATCGGCACCGTCGGCATCCGTATCGATGGCGTAGACGTCCCGAGCGCCCTGACCACACCCGAAGCCCCCGCACTGCAGGCACTGCTCGCGCTGATGGTGGAACGCGGCGTGGACACCGTCGTGATGGAGGTCTCCAGCCACGCCCTGGCGCTGGGCCGCGTCGACGGGATGAACTTCGCCGTCGGCGGGTTCACCAACCTGTCACGTGACCATCTCGACTTCCACCCGACCATGGCCGACTATTTCGACGCCAAGGCGCGGCTGTTCGACCCGGCCTCGCCGCTGCACGCCCACACCGCGGTGGTCTGCATCGACGACGAGGCGGGCCGCGCGATGGCAGCGCTGACCGGAGATGCGGTGACGGTCAGTACATCCGGGTCCGCTGACTGGACCGCCGAGGATGTGGTGCGCCTGCCCGACGGCGCCCAGGAGTTCACCGCTCTCGACCCGGCCGGTGTACACCATCCGATCGGCATCCGGCTGCCCGGCGGGTACAACATCGCCAACTGCCTTGTCGCGCTGAGCATTCTGGATGCTGTCGGGGTGGCTCCCGAGCAGGCCGCACCAGGGCTGGTCGACGCGCGGGTGCCCGGTCGGCTCGAACCGGTGGAGCGTGGGCAGGACTTCCTGGCGCTGGTGGACTACGCCCACAAGCCCGGCGCATTGCGTGCGGTGCTGGAGACGCTGCGCAGGCAGGGCGGTCGACGCGTCGCGGTGGTGTTCGGGGCCGGCGGCAACCGGGATCCAGGGAAGCGCGGGCCCATGGGTGCGGTGGCGGCCGAACTCGCCGACCTGGTGGTCGTCACCGACGACAATCCCCGTGACGAGGATCCCGCCGACATCAGGGCCGCGATCGTGGCCGCCGCGCGCGGCGGCGCCGCCGACGTGGTGGAGATCGGCGACCGGCGCGCCGCGATCGACCACGCCGTGCGCTGGGCGCGCACGGGTGACATTGTGCTCATCGCAGGCAAGGGTCACGAGAAGGGTCAGTCCGGTGGCGGCCGCACGGTGCCGTTCGACGACCGTGACGAACTCGCGGCGGCCCTCGACGCACTGGGGACGCGAACATGATCGAGATGTCCGTGGCGCGAATCGCCGAGATCGTCGGTGGTGAACTCGTCGACATCGGCGCCGCCGACGCCGCACGCACCGTTGTGACGGGCACTGTCGAATTCGATTCGCGCGCAGTCACATCGGGCAGCCTGTTCCTGGCGCTCCCCGGTGCACGCAGCGACGGGCACGATTTCGCGCCCGCGGCGGTGGCCGCCGGTGCGGTCGCCGTGCTGGCCGCGCGACCGGTTGGTGTGCCGGCCGTCGTGGTGCGACCCGAACGCGGTGACACCAGCGCCAGCGTGCTCGAACACGATGTCGACGGCTCGGGTTCGGCGGTGCTTGCGGCACTCGCCAGACTCGCCGCGGCGGTGGCGGCCGACCTGGTGGCGCACGGTCTGACCATCGTCGGGGTCACCGGATCCTCAGGTAAGACGTCCACCAAAGACCTGTTGTCCGCGGTGCTTTCGCCGCTGGGAGAGGTGGTGGCGCCGCCGGGGTCGTTCAACAACGAGCTGGGCCATCCCTGGACGGTGCTGCGCGCCACCACTGACACCGACTATCTGATCCTGGAGATGTCGGCACGGCATCCCGGCAACATCGCGGCGCTGGCCGCCATCGCGCCGCCGCGGATCGGCGTGGTACTCAACGTCGGGACGGCCCATCTCGGTGAATTCGGCACACGTCAGGCCATCGCCGACACCAAAGCTGAACTCCCACAATCCGTTCCGCCGGACGGTGTGGTGATCCTCAACGCCGACGACAGCGCGGTGGCGGCCATGGCCGCCAAGACGCGGGCGCGGGTGGTACGGGTCAGCCGAACCGATACCGGAGCCGACGTGGTCGCAGAGGATGTGCTGCTCGACGATCTCGCCCGGCCGCGCTTCACCCTGCGGCACGGTGACCGCACAGCGCAGGTTCAGCTCGCCGTGCACGGCGATCATCAGGTTTCCAACGCGCTGTGTGCCGCCGCCGTCGCGTTGGAGTGCGGCGCCACCGTCGACCAGGTCGCCGCGTCGCTGGCAGGCGCGGGGCCGGTCTCACCGCACCGGATGGCGGTGACCACCCGCGCCGACGGTGTGACGGTGATCAACGACGCGTACAACGCCAATCCCGATTCGATGCGGGCGGGTCTGCAGGCCCTGGCGTGGATGTCCCGCCAACCTGACACCCGCCGCGGCTTCGCCGTGCTCGGTGAGATGGCCGAACTGGGCGACGAGGCGATTTCCGAGCACGATCGCATCGGCCGGCTCGCGGTGCGATTAGATGTCTCTCGACTCGTCGTCGTCGGAACCGGGAGGTCTATGAGCGCGATGCACCAGGGCGCGGTCATGGAAGGATCGTGGGGTGCTGAGGCCACCCGGGTCGACGACGCCGACGCCGCACTGGCCGTACTGCGCGCCGAACTGCGGCCGGGCGATGTGGTTCTGGTCAAGGCCTCCAATTCTGCCGGCCTGGCGAAATTGGCCCAGGCGCTGATCGCGGACGGAGAGACGAGCGAATGAGACTGGTCCTCATCGCCGTCGGTATCTCACTGGCGGTCTCGATTCTGTTGACGCCGGCGTTGATTCGTCTGTTCACCAGGCAGGGCTTCGGCCATGAGATCCGTGAAGACGGTCCGCCGAGCCACAAGACCAAGCGCGGTACGCCCTCGATGGGCGGCGTGGCGATCCTGGCCGGCATCTGGGCGGGCTACCTCGGTACGCACCTGGTGGGGTTGGCGCTCGGCGGCGACGGCCCGACCGCGTCGGGTCTGCTGGTGCTCGGCCTGGCCACGGCGCTGGGTGCGGTCGGTTTCATCGATGATCTGATCAAGATCCGGCGGTCCCGCAATCTGGGGCTGAACAAGACCACCAAGACCGTCGGGCAGATCACCGCCGCGGTGTTGTTCGGGATCCTGGTCCTCGGTTTCCGCAACGCCGACGGTCTGACCCCGGGCAGCCCGGAGCTGTCCTATGTCCGCGAGATCGCGACCGTCACGCTGCCGCCGCTGCTGTTCGTCCTGTTCGTCGTCGTGGTCGTGTCGGCATGGTCGAACGCGGTGAACTTCACCGACGGACTCGACGGGCTGGCCGCCGGAAGTATGGGCATGGTCAGCGCCGCCTACGTGTTGATCACGTTCTGGCAGTACCGCAATGCCTGCGCCACCGCGCCAGGGCTGGGCTGTTACAACGTGCGCGACCCGCTCGACCTGGCCTTGATCGCGGCGGCGACGGCCGGCGCCTGTATCGGGTTCCTGTGGTGGAACGCCGCACCGGCGAAGATCTTCATGGGGGACACCGGGTCGCTGGCGCTGGGCGGCATCATCGCCGGCATCTCGGTGACCAGCCGGACCGAGGTGCTCGCGGTGGTGCTCGGCGCGCTCTTCGTCGCCGAGATCGTCTCGGTCGTGGTGCAGATCCTGGCGTTCCGGACCACCGGGCGCCGCGTGTTCCGAATGGCGCCCTTCCATCACCACTTCGAACTGGTGGGCTGGGCCGAGACCACGGTCATCATCCGGTTCTGGCTGCTGACGGCGATCGCCTGCGGACTCGGCGTGGCCCTGTTCTACGGTGAGTGGCTCGCGGCGATCGGGGCCTGACGTGCTGGGACCGTTGACCTCCGGGGCTCGGGTCCTGGTCGTCGGTGCCGGCGTCACGGGTAAGGCGGTACTGGCCGCGCTGACCCCGCTGGGGGCACTCGGAGACCTCACCGACGACAACCCCATGGCGTTGGAACCGTTCGCCTATCACGGTGTGCGGGTCATCGATGCGGATTCGGCAGTGGCGCGGGCCAAGGATTACGACCTCGTGGTGGTCAGTCCCGGGCTGCCGCCGACGTCGGCGGTCGCGGTCGCGGCGGCGGCCGCCGGTGTGCCGGTCTGGGGTGACGTCGAACTGGCCTGGCGGCTCGATCAGTCGGGTCGATACGGTCCGCCGCGGCGCTGGCTGGTGGTGACCGGCACCAACGGCAAGACCACGACGACGTCGATGGTGCACGCGATGCTCGAGGCGGGCGGACGCCAGAGCCTGCTGTGCGGGAACATCGGCGCGCCGGTGCTCGACGTGCTCGGCCGGCCCTCGGAACTGCTCGCGGTCGAACTGTCGAGTTTCCAACTGCACTGGTCGGAGTCCGTGCGACCCGAGGCCGGTGCGGTGCTCAACATCGCCGAAGACCATCTGGACTGGCACGGTTCGTTGGCCCACTATGCCGCTGCGAAGGCACGTGCGCTCGAGGGGCGCGTCGCGGTCGCCGGTGTCGACGACGCGGTGGCCAGGCGGTTGCTGGAATCGGCGCCGGCCGGCACCAAGGTCGGGTTCACGCTCGCCGAACCCGCGGTGGGTCAGTTCGGGGTGCGCGACGGCATGCTGGTCGACAACGCGTTCGCCGACAATGCCGTTCTGGCGCCGGTCGATTCGATCACGGTCGCGGGACCGGTCGGCATCCTCGACGCCTTGGCGGCGGCGGCGCTGGTCCGCGCCGTCGACGTCCCGGCAGACGCGATCGCTGCGGCGCTTGCGTCGTTCCAGGTGGGCAGGCATCGCGCCGAGGTGGTCGCGGTGCGCGGCGGCATCACCTTCGTCGACGACTCCAAGGCCACGAACCCGCACGCGGCCGAGGCGTCGCTGCGTGCCTATCCGCGGGCGGTGTGGATTGCCGGCGGTCTGCTCAAGGGCGCGTCGGTCGACGAACTGGTGGCCCGGGTGGCCGACCGGCTGGTGGGCGCGGTGCTGATCGGCCGGGATCGGGCCGAGGTTGCCGACGCGTTATCACGACACGCACCCGATGTCCCCGTCGTTGAGGTTGTGGCGGGGGAGGATGCTGGGGTGGATGGGACAACTGGGTCCAATGTGACTCGTGTGACTCAGGCTCTGGCTGATGCCGGGTCGCCCGTCGGTCCCGTGGTGATGGCCGGTGCCGTCGCGGCGGCACGCGACCTGGCTGCATCGGGGGACACCGTGCTGCTCGCACCCGCCGGAGCGTCATTCGACCAGTTCAGCGGGTACTCCGAACGCGGCGACCAGTTCGCCGAGGCCGTGCGCGCGCTGCCCGACCACGTCGGTTAGGCCGGGTGAGAACGGTGGCCGAGACCTCGACCCGATGGTGGACCCGTCGGCGCCCCGGTGCCGGGGCTGCCGACGTCGCAGAACCCGATACCAACGCCCATGGCGCCGCCGACGTGCAGGTGGAGACCGACGCCGACGCGCCCGCGGCGAACCCGGCGACGCCACCCGCCGCGCCGGGGCCACGCACGCGCTTCGGCACCTGGCTCGGCAAACCGATGACATCGTTCCACCTGATCGTCGCGATCGCCGCCCTGCTCGTCAGCCTCGGCCTGATCATGGTCCTGTCGGCGTCGGGCGTGCACTCCTACGACGAGGACGGCTCGCCCTGGGTCATCTTCGCCAAGCAGGTGCTGTGGACCATCATCGGCCTGTTCGCGTTCTACATCGCCATCCGCACGCCGGTCTCGATCGTGCGCCGCCTGGCGTTTCCGGGCTTCGTCTTCACGATCCTGCTGCTGGTCCTCGTGCTGGTGCCGGGTATCGGGCAGATCGCCAACGGTTCCCGCGGCTGGTTCGTGGTGGCGGGCTTCTCCATGCAGCCGTCGGAGCTGGCCAAGATCGCCTTCGCGATCTGGGGCGCGCAGCTGCTGGCGGCGCGCCGCATGGAACGCGCGTCCCTGCGCGAGATGCTGGTCCCGCTGGTGCCGGCCGCGGTGATCGCGCTGGTCCTCATCCTGTTGCAGCCCGACCTCGGTCAGACGGTGTCGCTGGGCATCATCCTGCTGGCGCTGCTGTGGTACGCGGGCCTGCCCCTCAAGGTGTTCCTCACCTCACTGCTGTCGGTGTTCGTCGCCGGTGCGATCCTGGCGGTCTCGGAGGGTTATCGCAGCGCCCGGGTGCAGTCCTGGCTGGACCCCGGCGCCGACGCGCAGGGTTCGGGATATCAGGCCCGTCAGGCCAAGTTCGCGCTGGCCAACGGCGGTGTCTTCGGCGACGGCCTGGGCCAGGGCACCGCCAAATGGAACTACCTGCCCAATGCGCACAACGACTTCATCTTCGCGATCATCGGGGAGGAACTCGGCTTCATCGGCGCCTTCGCGCTGCTGTGCCTTTTCGCGTTGCTCGCCTACACCGGTATGCGGATCGCGCGCCGGTCGGCCGACCCGTTCCTGCGTCTGCTGACCGCGACCACGACGATGTGGATCCTGGGCCAGGTGTTCATCAACGTCGGCTACGTGATCGGCCTGCTGCCCGTCACCGGTCTACAGCTGCCACTCATATCTGCGGGCGGAACATCAACGGCCACAACGCTTTTCATGATCGGCATGATGGCGAACGCGGCCCGGCACGAGCCTGATGCGGTGGCGTCGCTGCGGGCGGGCCGCGAAGACCGGATGAACCGGCTGCTGCGGTTGCCGCTGCCCGAGACCTATGTACCAACGCGCGTGGAGGTGCTGCGGGACCGGCTGCGGTCCAAACCTGCCAAACCCGCCAAGACGGCCAAGACGGCCAAACCGCCGGCCCGCAAGGCGCCCGCGCGTGAGCGCACGGCGGGCCGGCCGGGCAAGATCTATGCGGATGACGGCGCGGCGCGCCGGTCAGTGCATCATGGAGACGGCCAACGGGGCCGCGCGAATCGCAAGACCGCGAAGCAACCGGCGCGGGCCGGCTCGGGTGACAGGCGGGCCGACGCCCAGCGGACGACGCGCAGTGGTCGAGGCGCAACACGAATGGAAGGTCAGCGTTACGGGTGAACGACTCGGTCAATTTGCCGGCCGACGGCGCTCCACTCTCGGTAGTACTCGCCGGCGGCGGCACTGCCGGCCATGTCGAGCCCGCGATGGCGGTCGCCGATGCGCTGACGGCGCTGGATTCCCAGGTGCGCATCACGGCGCTGGGTACCGCGCGCGGCCTGGAGACCAGGCTCGTCCCGCAACGGGGCTATGACCTCGAGCTGATCACTCCGGTGCCGTTGCCGCGCAAACCCAACGCGGACCTCGCGCGGTTGCCGTTGCGGGTACGCAGCGCGGTCCGCGAGACCCGTGCCGTCCTGGACAGGGTCGCCGCCGACGTGGTGATCGGCTTCGGCGGTTACGTCGCACTGCCTGCCTACCTGGCCGCCGGCGGCGGTGTGACCAGGCGCAGGCGGGTCCCCGTGGTCGTCCACGAAGCCAACGCCAGCGCCGGTATCGCCAACAAAGTGGGGGCCCGGCGCGCCGAGCGGGTACTGGCCGCGGTGCCGGACTCGGGCCTGCGACATGCCGAGGTGGTGGGCGTGCCGGTGCGGTCCACCATCACCACGCTGGATCGCGCGGCGCTGCGCGCCGACGCGCGCGCGCACTTCGGGTTCGACGACGACGCACTGGTCCTGCTGGTGTTCGGCGGTTCTCAGGGCGCCGCCTCGATCAACCGCGCCGTCGCCGCGGCGGCGCGGGAGCTGGCTGCCCACAAGATCGCGGTGCTGCATGCGCACGGCCCCAAGAACACACTCGACCTGCCCGCCCGGGGAACCGGCGATCCGCCGTATGTGGCGGTGCCGTACCTGGACCGGATGGACCTGGCCTACGCCGCAGCCGATCTGGCGATCTGCCGTTCGGGAGCGATGACCGTCGCCGAGGTGTCGGCGGTGGGCCTGCCCGCGGTCTACGTACCGCTGCCGATCGGCAACGGTGAGCAGCGACTCAACGCGCTGCCGGTGGTCAACGCCGGCGGCGGCGTGCTGATCAGCGACGCCGACCTGACCCCGGAGTTCGTCGGCCAGACCGTCGCCGAACTGCTGACCGACCACCGTCGGCTGACGGCGATGACCGACGCTGCCGGGCGGGTGGGCCACCGCGACGCCGCGCAGCGTGTCGCCGGCGTGGCGATCGAGGTCGCGCGTGCCGCGAGGATGAGGGCGCATCGATGAGCGTGCCGCTGCCCGAGGAATTGCGTCGGGTGCACATGGTGGGCATCGGCGGTGCCGGGATGTCCGGTATCGCCAGGATCCTGCTCGACCGCGGTGCGCAGGTGTCGGGTTCGGATGCCAAGGAGTCCCGCGGTGTGGTGGCGCTGCAGGCCAGGGGAGCGTTGATCCGGATCGGGCATGACGCGTCGTCCCTGGATCTGCTGCCCGGTGGCCCCACCGCCGTGATCACCACCCACGCGGCGATCCCGAAGACCAATCCGGAACTGGTCGAAGCCCACCGGCGGTCGATCCCGGTGGTGTTGCGCCCGGCCGTGTTGGCCAAGTTGATGGCCGGTTACAAAACTCTGCTGGTCACTGGCACAGCCGGCAAAACCACCACGACTTCCATGCTGATCGTCGCGTTGCAGCACGCCGGCCTGGATCCGTCCTTCGCCGTCGGCGGTGAACTCGGCGAATCCGGCACGAACGCCCATCACGGCAGTGGTGTCCACTTTGTCGCCGAGGCGGACGAGAGCGACGGCTCGCTGGTGCAGTATTCGCCCGACATCGCCGTGGTCACCAATGTCGAGGCCGACCATCTCGACTTCTTCGGCAGCGTGGAGGCGTACACGGCGGTGTTCGACGAGTTCGTCCACAAGATCGTGCCCGGGGGAGCGCTGGTGGTCTGCACCGACGACCCCGGCGCGGCGGCCCTGGCGCAACGCGCCGAAGCCATGGGCGTGCGGGTGCTCACCTACGGCAGCTCCGGATCGCGACCGTTGGCGGGCGCCCTGCTGTCCTGGCAGCAGCAGGGCACCGGGGCCGTGGCCGAGATCCAGTTGGCGGGGGAGTCCCGCCCACGAGCGATGCGGCTGTCCGTACCCGGTCGCCACATGGCGCTCAACGCCCTGGCCGCCCTGCTCGCCGCCGTCGAGGGTGGTGCACCGGTCGACGCTGTGCTGGACGGACTCGCCGGTTTCGAGGGTGTGCGCCGGCGCTTCGAACTGGTCGGCACCGCCAACGGGATCCGGGTTTTCGATGACTACGCACACCATCCAACAAAGGTCACTGCCGCGCTGACGACGGTGAAGGCGCTCGCCGATGATTCGGGCGGCCGGGCGATCGTCGTCTTTCAGCCTCACTTGTATTCGCGGACAAAGGCTTTCGCCAAAGAGTTCGGTCAGTCCTTGAGCATTGCCGATCGGGTGTTCGTCTTGGACGTCTATGCGGCCCGTGAGCAGCCCATCCCCGGTATCAGCGGGGCGACCATCGCCGGGCAGGTCACCGTGCCGGTGAGCTATCTGCCGGATTTCTCGACCGTGGCGGGCACGGTCGCCGAAGTGGCCCGACCCGGTGACGTCGTCGTCACCATGGGTGCCGGAGATGTGACGATGCTCGGCCAGGAGATCCTGACCGCACTGCAGGTATATGCCAATCGCACCGCTCCGGGGCGCCCGGGAGCGGGCTGGTGACGGAGCCGTCGGACCCGGTCACCGATCCGGCGGCGGGGCCCGATGCCGACGTCGACGAGCCCGTCACCGAGCAATTCGACGCGGTTGCCGACGAGACGGCGCCCGAACCGTCCGCGGAAACCGACGAGGACGAGCCGGAATTCGAGGGACCGCGGCGCCGGGCCCGGCGGGAGCGGGCCGAACGGCGCGCGGCCCAAGAGCGGGCCATGGCCATCGAAGAGGCGCGCCGCGAGGCCAAGCGTCAGGCCAATGGTCAGGTGGCCGAAGCCAAGACCGTCACGCGCGGCACGGTTCGCGGCCTCAAACTGCTGCTGGCCACCGTCGTGTTGACCATCGTCGTCGTGGGTCTCGGCCTCATCTTGTACTTCACCCCGCTGATGTCGGCGCGCGACATCGTGGTCGTCGGCACCGGCGTGGTCACGCGGGACGAGGTGCTCGGGGCGACGCTCGTGGCGCCGGGAACACCGCTGCTGCAGATCAACACCACCCAGGTGGCCGACCGGGTCGCGGCCATCCGGCGGGTGGCGAGCGCCCGGGTGCAGCGCGAATATCCGTCGACCCTGCGCATCACCATCGCCGAGCGGCTTCCCGTGGCGGTCAAGGATTTCCCGGACGGTCCACACCTCTATGACCGCGACGGGGTGGATTTCGCGACGGCACCCCCGCCGCCCAACCTGCCGTACCTCGATGTCGACAATCCGGGACCGGCGGATCCCCCCACGAAGGCCGCGCTGGCGGTCCTCACCACGTTGCGCCCGGAGGTCGCCGGCCAGGTGGGCCGGATCGCGGCGCCGTCGGTCGCGTCGATCACGCTGACGCTGACCGACGGCCGGGAAGTGGTGTGGGGCACCAACGACCGCACCGAGGAGAAGGCCGAGAAGCTCGCGGCCCTGCTCACACAGCCCGGTCACACCTATGACGTGTCCAGCCCGGACCTCCCGACCGTCAAGTAGCGCTCGCCCCGGAGCGGCCAGAATTTGTCGCGCGCGTTTCGGCGCGCCTGCGGGGTTAGCTCCACCGGCCGCCCTACCGTCTGTGTTACGCGGAACTACTTGACATAACTCTAAGCCTATGGTTGAGGTTGAGGGTTTGCCGGCACAGAGTCTCGCGGTTTCTGATCCAAGCACGCTCCTATGGGAGGAAGGCGACCGATGACCCCCCCGCACAACTACCTCGCCGTCATCAAGGTGGTCGGCATCGGCGGCGGCGGCGTCAATGCCGTCAACCGAATGATCGAGCAGGGCCTCAAAGGTGTTGAGTTCATTGCCATCAACACCGACGCTCAGGCGCTGCTGATGAGTGATGCCGACGTCAAGCTCGACGTCGGCCGTGATTCGACCCGCGGCCTGGGTGCCGGCGCCGACCCCGAGGTCGGGCGCAAGGCCGCCGAGGACGCCAAAGACGAGATCGAGGAGCTGCTCCGCGGCGCCGACATGGTCTTCGTCACCGCAGGCGAGGGTGGCGGTACAGGCACCGGCGGTGCACCCGTGGTCGCCACGATCGCGCGCAAGCTCGGCGCGCTGACCGTCGGCGTGGTCACGCGGCCGTTCTCGTTCGAGGGCAAGCGCCGATCGAATCAGGCCGAGGCAGGTATCACGTCGCTGCGCGAGAGCTGCGACACCCTGATCGTCATCCCCAATGACCGTCTGCTCCAGATGGGTGATGCGGCGGTGTCGTTGATGGATGCCTTCCGCAGCGCCGACGAGGTGCTGCTCAACGGCGTCCAGGGCATCACCGATCTGATCACCACGCCCGGTCTGATCAACGTCGACTTCGCCGACGTCAAGGGTGTGATGAGCGGCGCGGGCACCGCGCTGATGGGTATCGGTGCCGCCCGCGGTGACGGCCGGGCGCTCAAGGCTGCCGAGATCGCGATCAATTCACCGCTGCTCGAGGCGTCCATGGACGGCGCGCAGGGGGTGCTGCTGTCGGTCGCCGGTGGCAGCGATCTGGGGCTGTTCGAGATCAACGAGGCGGCGTCGCTGGTGCAGGACGCGGCCCATCCGGATGCCAACATCATCTTCGGCACCGTCATCGACGACTCGCTCGGCGATGAAGTGCGCGTGACGGTCATCGCGGCGGGCTTCGAAACCGGTTCGGCCGGGCGCAAACCCGTGGTCGGACCCGGCGCCCCGGCGCAGAACATCGCATCGGGCCGGGCCGGCAAGGTCAGCTCGGCGTTGTTCGAGCCGGCCGATGCCGCCAGCGTGCCGGTACACACCAACGGGGCCACCGTCCGAGTCGGGGGCGGTGACGACGACGGCATCGCCGACGATGATGTCGACGTGCCGCCGTTCATGCGTCACTGACGGCACGCCTAGGGTTGCGCCGTGTCTGTTCGCATTCGGCGCGTGACGACCACCCGCGCCGGCGGCGCTTCCAAGCCGCCATACGACTCGTTCAACCTGGGCGACCACGTCGGTGACGATCCGGCGGCGGTCGAGGCCAACCGGACCCGGCTCGCCAACTCGATCGGACTCGGGTCGGCGCGCGTGGTCTGGATGCACCAGGTGCACGGCGATCATGTCGTGGTGGTCGACGGTCCCACGGCGCCGGTGGACGCCACCGACGCGCTGGTGACCGCGACGCCGCGACTGGCGCTGGCCGTCGTGACCGCCGACTGTGTCCCTGTACTGCTGGCCGACGCGCGGGCCGGCGTGGTCGCCGCGGTGCACGCCGGTCGGGTCGGGGCGCAGATCGGGGTCGTGCCCCGCACGCTGGAGGCGATGGTCGGACTGGGCGCCAAAGTCGCCGACATCTCGGTGCTCCTCGGTCCCGCCGTCAGCGGGTCCAACTACGAGGTGCCGCAGGCGATGGCCGATGAGGTCGAGGCCGCGCTGCCCGGTAGCCGGACCAGGACCGCCAGAGGTACCGCCGGGCTTGATCTGCGGGCCGGAATCGCGCGTCAGCTCAAGGGTTTGGGCGTCACGGCGGTCGACGTCGATCCGCGCTGCACGGTGTCCGACCGTGCGCTGTTCAGCCATCGGCGGGGAGCGCCGACGGGACGGCTGGCGTCATTGGTGTGGATGGAATGACCGCCTCGACCGACGCCGCGAATGGCCGGCGCAATGACCTCGCCGAGAAATTGGCGGCGGTTCGAGAACGATTGTCGGCCGCCGCCGAAAATGCCGGACGAAATGTCGCAGAAATCGAACTGCTGCCGATCACCAAATTCTTTCCCGCAACCGATGTGGAGATATTGGCGAGTTTGGGATGCCGGGCCTTCGGCGAATCGCGCGACCAGGAGGCCGCGGCGAAGGTGGCGGCGATCAGCGGCACCCTGCCTGCTGGCGTGCGCTGGCACATGGTCGGGCAGATCCAGCGCAACAAGGCCCGGTCGATCGCGGGCTGGGCGTCCGTCGTGCATTCGGTGAGTAATGAGAAGGTGGCGAACGCGCTGGGCCGGGCGGCCGCGCAGGCACTCGACGAAGGCGACCGCGGCGAGCCGCTGGAGGCGTACGTCCAACTGAGTCTGGACGGCGACATCTCCCGTGGCGGTGTCGACATCGACGATCCCGCTGCCGTCGACGCCCTGTGCGCACTGGTGCACGCGTCGCCGGGACTGCAGTTCGCGGGCCTGATGGCCATCCCGCCGCTGGGGGTGGAACCAACCGGTGCGTTCGCGCGGTTGGAAGCGGAGAAGCAGCGGGTACAGCACAACTATCAGCAGCGCCTCGGTCTGTCGGCGGGTATGTCCGGCGATCTGGAGGCGGCGGTGAAACACGGATCGACATGTGTGCGTGTCGGAACCGCGCTTATGGGCCCTCGACCACTAACGTCACCGTGAGTAGTCACTCCAGTCACATCTTCATCACACGCACCAAAGTTTCCACCAGTCTTCGAAAGCATCGAGAGGGTCACCGATGAGCGCACTGCACAAGGTCAAGGCCTACTTCGGGATGGCACCGTTGGAGGACTACGACGACGAGTACTTCGACGACGACGATCGCGGTGCGCCAAGGGGGTACGCCAACCGGCGGCCCGAGCGCTTCGCCGAGGACGGCTACGACCGTCCCCGCTATGACCGCATGGACGAGCGCGAGTACGACGACGCCCGCGAGCCGGAATACCAGGGCGCGTACCGCGGCGGGTACGCCGACGAGGCGCGCTTCCGGGGCCGCGAGTTCGAGCGCGCGACCCCGCGGTTGGGCACGCTGCGCGGATCGTCGACGCGCGGCGCGCTGGCGATGGATCCCCGACGGATGGCGATGTTGTTCGAGGAGGGCAGTCCCCTGTCGAAGATCACCACGCTGCGGCCCAAGGATTACAGCGAGGCACGCACCATCGGTGAACGGTTCCGCGACGGCACCCCGGTGATCATGGACCTGGTGTCGATGGACAACGCCGACGCCAAGCGCCTGGTGGACTTCGCCGCGGGCCTGGCGTTCGCCTTGCGCGGGTCATTCGACAAGGTCGCCACGAAGGTGTTCCTGCTGTCGCCGGCCGATGTCGAGGTGACGCCCGAGGAGCGCAGGCGGATGGCGGAGGCCGGCTTCTACTCCTGATCGACGGGCTCAGTTTGGCGGCCGTGCTGACCTGCCCGGTAGGCTGACGATGTCGCATCGAAACGGTGTAGGCAACATCACAACCTCGTCAGTAAGGTCGCTCAAAGGTTGAAGATCTTCTTCGAAATCCTTGGTTTCGCGCTGTTCATCTTCTGGCTGCTGCTAATCGCGCGGGTCGTCGTCGAGTTCATCCGATCTTTCAGCCGCGATTGGCGTCCGCGCGGGGCGACGGTGGTGATCCTCGAGATCATCATGACCGTCACCGACCCGCCGGTGAAGCTGTTACGTCGACTTATACCGCAGCTGACCATCGGTGCCATCCGGTTCGACCTGTCGATCATGGTGCTTCTTCTGGTGGCGTTCATCGGGATGCAGCTGGCGTTCAGCGCATCGGTGTGACCAGTTCTGGCAACGGCGACGCCACGTCGGCGAGGCCCCGGCAAACGGCTCACGCGAGTTTGAAATTCGTTCTTAATTATTGGCCCGCACGGCTACCGGCGGTTCTGGTGTGACAGGATGGACGCCAGTTACAGTACGGCTACCAACTTGGTCGAACGTCTAAACTTGCTTGATCGTTCGACCGTCCAGACCTGAGGGGGCAGACAATGCCGCTTACACCAGCCGACGTTCACAATGTCGCTTTCAGCAAGCCGCCGATCGGAAAACGCGGCTACAACGAAGACGAGGTTGACGCGTTTCTCGACCTGGTGGAGAACGAGCTGACGCGCCTGATCGAAGAGAACGCCGATCTGCGGCAGCGCGTCAGCGAGCTGGACCAAGAGGTGGCGAGCGCCCGGGCCGGTGGCGGCGTGCAGTCCACCCAGGCCATTCCGCTGTACCAGCCCGAGCCGGAACCCGAAC
>CAMFLL010000066.1 GCA_945957405.1 uncultured Mycolicibacterium sp.
GTGTCGATCGGGATGGCTTGTCGCCAGGTCCCTCTCGACGATCTGCGCGACGAAGGAGTTACGTTGGCGGAGAAACTGGGCGCGCTGCCTCCACTGGCCTACGCGGTGGCCAAAGAGTCGTTGATGTCGAGCCTGGAGACGCCGATCCTGGCGGCAGGTGCTCGTGGCGACCTGTACCGGTCGATGGCGCTGCGGCACACGTCGGATTCCACCGAGGCGCATCGAGCCTGGCGGGAGAAACGGCCACCAATCTTCACGGGCGAATAGCGACACGATACAAAGGAGTAGGTGACCATGGATAAATTGGATTGGGCGCGTTACGGGTTGGTCGATCCGCGGCCCGACGCCACCGATTCCACCGGCGACACCACCGCGCACGGTCTCGGTGTCGCTGCAGACGAGCTGGCGCGTGCGCCCATCGAATTCCTCTGGAATGGCAAGTCCAACGGCGAGGTCCTGCTGGCCGAACTCGAACAGTGGCTGATCGACAACACGGGTATCACGTCGCTGGGACAGACCGCCAAACTGTTGCCGAACACCACTGCACCACAGCAACTCATCATCGACCTTGCGGCGCGCGCTCGGATGGTCGTGACCGGTCCCGGTGATTGAGGCTCGTGCACATCGGGGAGTATCCGCGATTCAATTGCCTTGCAGGCAGCCGGGATTCCGGCCCTCTGCATTGTATCTGACCAGTTCGTATCACTGGCCAAAGCGCTGTTGTCGACGCCTGGCTCGGCCGGTGGTTTGGCCACACCACCCGCGATGGTGGTGGTGCCGTACCCGGTCAGCGGCATCAGCCGCGACGCCGTGGTCCAGAAGGCCCGCGATGCCGGGTCCGACGTCGCCCGCGAGCTCGCGCGCAAGCTGACCGAACTGCCAGAGGAGCCAGGGACCATGCCATGACGGCTGCCGAGACCCTTTCGCTGACACAGTTTCTCGCCCACGCCGACGCGGAAGGTTTCTCCGATGGCCTTCCCGTCGTACCGCCGACCCGAACGCTGGTCGACGAGATGCTGGCCGCGGTGCCTCGCGGCACCCCGGAAAGCCTCGGTCCGATGCCACCTCTGCTGGGGGAGCTGACGCTCGAACTGCTGGCGGCCAACGCGGTGATGGCCGGATGCCTGCCCGAATACTTCCCAGTGCTCATCGCGGGGATGGAGGCCATCCTCGCGCCCGAGTTCAACGCCGCCAGCGCCGGTCCCACCACCAACCCGGTGGGGGCGATGTTGCTGGTCAGCGGCCCCGCGGCAGCGCAGGTCGGGATCAACGGATCGACAGGTTGCCTTGGCCCGGGCACCCGCGCCAACGCGACCATCGGGCGGGCGTCGCGGTTGGCCTGGATCAATGTCGGCGGCGCCAAGCCCGGCCTCATAGACCAGGCCACACAGGGTTTTCCCGGCAAGTTCACGATGTGCTTCACCGAGAACGTCGAGGAATCCCCGTGGCAGCCATATCACGTCAGGCACGGGTTCGCCGAGACGGACAGTGTGGTGACTGCCTATCAGGCGTGCGGCACACTGAACATCCAGGACCAGCCGAGTTCGAAGGCCAGTGAGCTCATCCGCACCGTGAGCGGTGCGATGCGGGTGCTCGGTTCGAACAACCTGCTCACCGGGCGCGGACCGGTGTTCGTCGCGCTGTGCCCCAAACACGCCAAGATCTTGGCGCAGGAGTACTCGCTTGCCGACATCCAGCAGATTCTGTTCGACACCACGGCGATGCGCGTCGACGCCATGCCGGACGCCTACCGCGGGTACGTGGTACGACGCCGGGAATTGCCTGACGCCGTGGAGGTTCCGATCACGCGCGCACCCGAGGACATCGAGATTGTGGTGGCTGGCGGACCCGGAAACCACTCGGTGTTCATCCCCGGCTACGGCAACGGCGACGCACCGAGCAAGCCGGTGCGTCCCGTCACATGAAAGTTCTGGTGTGTAGGGCCGAGATCGCGGCGGCTTCGTCGTCGGGGAACCCGATGAACGCCAGCCGCCTGCGGCGGCCTTCGTCCATGGCGGTCACCATGTCCTGCACAGCCTGCCAGCCGGCGGTGATGGCGGCGGGCGACCACGATCCAGCGGCCAGCACCACCAGGGCGTCGAAGACCGCCGTGTTGAGACCGGCGGTGTCGGCCAACACGTCGTGGCGACGTTCGACGGCCGCACGCAGCGTGCTGAGAAACGCCGGGTCCCGGGTGGCGACGTGGGCTGTGTGGGCGACGCCGAACGCGACGTGCCGGGCCTCGTCACGGGCAACCAGACGGGTGATCTCCGCGGTGATCGGTTCGGGCGCATGGCGGTTCAAGAAGCGCAATAGGTCCACGAAGGTGCCTTCGCCGAGGACCGACAGCAGAAACGACGCCAGCGTGAAGTCGTGTTCGTCGAGCAGGGACTGCAGCGAGGCGCGTTCGCCGGCACCCGAGACCCCGAGCTCGGTGCAGTGCAGCAGCGCCCGCCGTTGGAAGACGTCGACGTGCCGGGCCTCGTCGGCGACCTGCGTCGCGAGCAGCGCCATGACTTCCCGGAAGTGGGGATGCAGCTGGCCGATCAGGCGCGCGGGTATCACCAGTGCAGCCTGCTCGTTCTCGATCAGGTAGGTCATGATCTGCACCAAGGCGTCCTCGGCGGCCCTTGGCGCGAGGTCCGGCTGCGTCCAGTCGACGACGGTTGCCGGGTCCCACTGGGCGGCCTGCGCGGCGGCGAACAACCGGGGCGCGACATCCGCCCAGACTTGATCACGGTCCACCCAGGTCACATCCAGTGGCGGACCGCCCGACTCGACCAGGGCGCCGCGGGCCGCCAATCCCCAGCACGGGTCGGCGCGGTCGGCGACGCCGGCGGCGCTGCCCGCGCGAACAGCGCCCGCCCAGCGGTCGTCGTCCTTGCTGCCCTTGCGGATGATCGGGTGCGCGCCACCGGAATCGAGCTGATGGCCGTGCCGGCGACACCATGCCTGCAGGTGAATGGCGAGCGCGGGATGCCGGCCGTGGACGGTCAGAGTGGCACCGAGGGGTACCGCCCGCAGCGCGCGTTCTACGAGTAGATGTCCGCCGGCGTCGAGGCCGAGGTGCTCAAGGTCGACTACCGGCAACCAGGCTCCCCGCGGCGTCGTAGAACCCGGTGTCGGTGACGGCCCGTTCCAGGGCCGCGTACCGATCGGTGCGGCCCGGCAGCCAGCGGGTGAGCCCCTCCAAGTCGAGCAGTGGACGCACCGTTGCGTCGGCGTAGGACATGCCTTGCAACAACGAATCCAGCGCGGCGACGCCGTCGGAGTCGGCCGCCGGACCGGCGGTCATCATGCAGTGGTCGTACGGCTCGGTCTGGGCGATCACCCGTACTTGACCGGGCCGCAGGGTGCCCTCCCGGCTGAACAGCAGCAGGTTGGAGTCCGTCATCGCGGCGGCGTCGACGGCGCCGGCGGTCAGCGCACGGGCCGCGTCACGTTCGCCACCGATGTGGTCACCGTGCAGGCCGACCCCGATGTTGAAGTGCACCACCGGCAGTGTGGGCCAGTCGAATCCGGCTTCCCGGATCAGGGCCAGCGGCAGCAGGGTGGCCTGCGGGGAGTCGAGCGCGCCAACGCCGATGGTGGCACCGCTCAGGTCGGCCAGTGCGGTGACGGGCGAGTCTGCCCGCACCACGATCACCGATCGCAGATCGCGGTCGGTGTCACGCATCAGGAACGGGTTCACCGTGAGCCCCGCGTGCGCAGCGATGCGCTGGGAACGCACCCAGGCCAGCGGCGAGTTCCAGGCGATGTCGATGCGGCCCGACATCAGGTCGTCGACTTGGCGCTCATAGTGGGAGTACAGCACGTAGTCCAGATCGAAATCGCGGGTGGCCAACCATTGGCGGAACCCCTCCCAGATGGTGACCACCTTGGGGTCGTAGGCGACAGCGCCGAGCAGCATGGTGCCCATCACGCGTCCATGAGCGGCAGGCCGCACAGTGCCCGTCCGATGAAATCATGGAGAGCATCGCTGGTGGGCGCCATCACTCGTGCGGCCCGGGCATCACGGAAGTGCCGTTCGATACCGATCTCCTTACGGAAAGCAGTGCCGCCACAGGTCTGCATCGCCAGATCGGTCACCGATGCAGCGGCGTCGTCGGCGGCCGCCTTGGCTTCCAGCGCCAACACTGCCGCGTCGGCGTCGGCGCGATCGAGGGCACCGGCGACGTGCCGGACGAAGGACGCCAGGGTGTCGGTGCGTACCCGCATCGTGGCAAGCCTGCTGCGACTGGGGAGTTGGCGCGCCAAGGGTTCGTCGAGGTGGGCGAGCCTGGCAGTGGCCAGGTGCGCCGCGGTGCGGGTCGTGGCGGCCATCATCGTGCCGAGACCCGCTGCCGCGTTGCACAACAGGAACCATGGCAGCACATGTTGTAGCGCCATCTCCAGGCCACGCCCGTCGCTACCCAGCAGCGCGGTGCCCGCGACCCGTACGTCGGCCGCGCGTACGGCGCACGAGTCGTTTCCGCGCAGGCCGAGTCCGTCGAATCCCGGCGCGATGGAAAGCCCGGTCGCGGTCGTCGGCACGAGCCACATCGACATGGGCCCGTCGGCGGCCAGCGGACGGCTGGACCACACGTAGCTGTCCGCGGCGTGCGCCGAGGTGACCCAGCTCTTGTCGGCGTCGAGTCGCACGCCGCCATCGACCGCCGCCGCGGTGCCAAGGGGAGTCCAGAAGTGGCTTCGGGATCCGGTTTCGGAAAACGCCAGCGTGCTGAGGTGATTGCCGGCGGCGATCTGCGACAGGACGTCGGCACGGCGGTCCGCGACAAGGGCCGCGGTTGCCGCGTAGTGCATGGTGAGGACCATCGCGGTCGAAGCGCACGCTTGCGCGACGGCGGTGATCACCTCGCTGGCTACGCCGAATCCCTCCCCGCCGCCGCCGTATTCGGCCGGAACCGTCAGCCCGAGTAGGCCGGCCTGGCGCAGGACCTGCACCGCCTCGGTCGGGAACCTACCCGCGGCGTCGACGTCGGCCGCGGTGGCGGCGATCGCGTCAAGCGCGTCGTCCATGCGTGCTCCTAACCCGGGCCATGGCAAGACCGCCGACGCCGATGCTCCAAAACTAATACTTGCTGAGAGATAAGTAAATCGGTAGAATCCACGAAGGTCAATATGCGCACCGAGGAGCAAACGCGATGGCGGAAAAGGCTATTCAGACAGTTCTCGACGAACTGCGGCCCTCTTTCGAAGGGGATGGATTCGACCTCTCCATCGGCTCGATCTCAGCGGACGGCACCGTTGACATCGTCTTCACCGCGGGAACCGATGCCTGTGCCGAGTGCCTCGTCCCCGATGACGTGCTGATCCAGATCCTGGATTCGGCGATCCGTGACAAGGGTGCTGTGATCAGTGGGGTGACGCTCACCAAGGTCGGCTTCGACAAACTCGACCCGCACGTGTGAGTCCCGCGCCGCGGGTGCGTGCAGAACGGCGTGACGGAGTCCTCGTCCTTGTCATAGACAATCCACCGGTCAACGCCAGTTCCGTCGCTGTGCGCGCCGGAATCATCAAGGGCATCGACTTGCTCGAGGTCGACAGGAGCCTGATCGGCGCGGTATTGATCGGTGCCGCTGAGACATTCGTCGCGGGTGCTGACATCAGAGAATTCACCGGCGACGTGCCGATGCCCATCCTGCCGACCGTCATCGAGCGTATCGAGCGCTGTCATAAGCCGGTGATCGCCGCGCTCGACGGCGTCGCGTTGGGCGCCGGCCTCGAGTTGGCACTCGGCTGCGACGTGCGCATCGCGACAGCGCGGTGCCGGCTGGGCTTGCCCGAAGTGACACTCGGGATGATTCCAGGTGCTGGTGGCACACAACGACTTCCACGTCTGTCCGGCGGTGCTGCAGCCATCGAGATCATCGTGAGTGGGCGGCGCATCGACGGAGTCGAGGCGAAGCAGCTGGGTATCGTCGACGAAATCGTCGACACCGCGGATCTATTGGATATCGCCATTGCGCGTGCGGGCGCGGCGACCAAGCGAGTGGTCGCCGACATCGAGCCACCGGTCTGCCGTGATGTCGATGGGCAGATCGGTCTGTTGACCGACATCGCCGGCGAGGCGGTCCGCGGCCTACCCACTGACCAGGTCCGTGAATCGGTGCGCCTGGTCGCCGACGCCGTTTGTGGGCGACCCGTCACCGATGCGCTGGCCGACGAACGTGCCACGTTCACCCGTTTCCGCCAGGGCCCCGACGCCGCGGCGCTGCGACACCTGTTCTTCGCCGAACGGGCCGCCGGTCGGGTCGGTGCCGCCGCCGAAGCCACTCCAGTCAATCGCGTTGCCGTCATCGGCGCGGGAGCCATGGGGTCCGGTATCGCTATCGCGTTGGCCACCAACGGGATCGAAGCGGTGTTGGTGGATGCCGACAGCGCGGCCGCCACCGGTGGACGCGACCGCGCCGCTCAGGCCATCGCCCGATTGGCGGTGACGGGCAGGCTCGACCACCACGGGGCGCAGTCCGCGCAGGCGCGCTTGCACGCCTGCAGCTATATCGGCGACATCGCCGGCTGCCAATTGGTGATCGAGGCGGTCATCGAGGACCTCGGTGTCAAACAGCGGGTCCTGGCCGACGCGGAGGTGGTCACCGGTGGCGCCGCGATCCTCGCCACCAATACTTCTTACCTGGACGTCGACGAGGTTGCGGCGCTGGTCGACGCTCCAGGTCAGGTACTCGGCATGCACTTTTTCAATCCGGCCCATGTGATGCGGCTCGTGGAGGTGGTGCGCGGCGGAAGCAGCACCGACCAGGCCGTGGCCAGCGCCGTCCGATTGGTGCGCCGCATCGGCAAACAACCCATTGTGGTGAACTCGGGGGAGGGTTTCGTCGGCAATCGCGTGTTCTCTGCGTACCGTCGTCACGTCGAGTACCTGCTTGAAGACGGCGCACTCCCGGACCAGGTGGACAACGCCCTACAACGCTTCGGTTTCGCCATGGGCCCCTTCGCCGTTGCCGATCTCAGCGGCCTGCAGATTGCCTGGGCAATGCGCAAGCGGCAGTGCGAGACGGGCCGGCGGCCCGCGCGTTACGTCGAGATACCCGATCGGCTCTGTGAACTCGGTAGATTCGGTCGGCGCAGTGGTGCGGGCTATTACCGCTACCCCGAGCTTGGGTCCGGGCCCGTCGTGGACCAGGACGTCACCGATCTCGTCGTCGCCGAGTCCGCACGCGCCGGCCGAACGCGTAGGGCGATCGGCGACGACGAGATCGTGCTCGGGGCATTACTGGCGATGGCCAACGAAGGAGCCCTGGCCGTCGCCGACGGCATCGCGAGCGGGGTCGACGACGTCGACGTCGCCATGGTCAACGGCTTCGGCTTCCCGCGAAGCCGCGGCGGGCCCATGTGGTGGACGTCGCGGCAACCCGCGGAGCGGATCGAGCTCGGATTGACGATGGTCAGCGATGCGGCTGGATCATCGTTTCGGCGTGCCGATCTCGCCTCGGTCCTCCCAGCGCCCTGACTCAGCCGCTGGCCCTGGCTGACGAGCCGGGCGCATGTTGCCCATAGACCCGGTTGGCGGCCTCCTTGGCGGCCGCGGCGATCAGCTCGGCATACCGCTCCTGTTCGCCCTCGCCGTAACGGATGGTTGGCACCGAGATCGACAGCGAGGCAACGGGTCTACCCACCGGGTCCAGAATCGCCGCTGCTGCCGCCGACGCACCGTCGGACAGTTCGTCGACAGCGGAGGCGAAACCCCGTTCGCGGATGCGCGTCAGCTCGAGTCGAAGTGCCGCCGGATCGGTGAGCGTGCGTGTTGCCGATGAACTCAGGCCCTGCGCGATGTACTCGTCGAGGGCCGCATCGTCATAGTGAGCCAGGATCGCCTTGCCGTTGGCGGTGGCGTGCAGGGGTCCACGGGCCCCCACAAGATAGGACGTGCGCACGGCGTGCGGGCTCTCCAACCGTCCCATCAGAACGACGTCGCGGCCCTCGGGCATCATGAAGTGCACCGACTCTTTCGTCTCGTCGCGCAACCGCTCCATGATCGGCAGCACCGTCGAGCGCAGATGTCCCTGATCGGCGGCACGCCGCCCCAGGCTGAATGCGCGCGCGGTGATCACCCACCCGCCCCCGTCGTCAGCCCGCAACCAGCCACAGCTCTCGAGCGTCACTAGCGTGCGATGCACGGTGGACTTGTTCAGATCGAGGTCGCGTGCCAGTTCGCGCACGCTGGGCGGGTCTCTGCGGGTGGCGACCTCTTCATAGATCCTGATAGCGGTCTTGACGCCTTGGAGGACCTCGTCAGCCATCTTTTCATTCCGATCGTTGACAGCACCTTATTGGCGAAGCATACTTTTACCCGGGACAGCTGTCCCGCTGATCGAGACAATCATCAGCGGGTGCAATCCCCCGCAAATGTACGAGACCCAGTGCTGAACCACCACTTTCGACTTTTGTCAGGTCGCAGCAGGGCTCCCGGACGAAGTGCACCGACCGTCGGCGGCAGCCGCGACCGAGGGGATAGAAATGGTACGTACAGCCCGACGTGTCCGGCGCATCCTTGCCGTGGCAGCCTCGGCCACTCTCCTGCTAGCGGGCTGCGCCCACGCATCCGAGCAGGGCGGCGAGGCGTCGGCCGCCTCCGGCAGCAATTTCTATGCCGACCACAACGTCGAGATCACCGTGCCGTTCGCGGTCGGCGGTGGCAACGACGTGATCGCACGATTCCTTGCGCCCAAACTCAAGGACGCCCTTGCAGGTAACCCCACGGTGACGATCAGCAATGAGCCCGGCGCGGGCAGCGTGACCGGCGCGAACAACTTCGTGTTGCAGAAGGCCGCCGACGGGACGACGCTGCTGTCGACCTCGGCTTCGACGCTGATGCCGTGGTTTCTCGGGGTGTCCAGCGTCAAATACGACTTCGCCACACTGCAGCCCGTCGTCGGCTTTCCCACCAGTCGCGTCTTCCTGGTCAACCCGGCGACCGGCATCACCACCGCGGCCGATCTGGCGAAACCACGCGACACGCCGCTGGTGATCGGAGGCCAGGGGCCGACCGAGAAGGACGCCGTCACGATCATCATGTTGGAGGCGTTGGGTGTGACCAAGAACGTCAAGTTCGTCTTCGGATACGAAGGTGCCGGCGATCAGATGCTGGCCTTCGGTCGTGGCGAACTCGACGCTGTCGCGATCTCGACATCGTCGTACAACGAGAGTGCCAAGGAGCTGCAGGACCAAGGCAAGTTGGTGCCGATCATGACCGATGGCATCCCCGACGGAAACGGCGGCTACAAGCGAGATCCCGCGTTTCCCGACGTGCCGACCGTCGCCGAGGTCTACAAGCAGATCCACAACGGCGAACAACCGACGGGCGACGCCTGGAACGCTTTCGCCGCGTTCAACAACATCACCAGCTCCTTCAACTACGGAATGTGGATGCAGCCCAACGCACCACAGGAACGCGTGCAGGAGATGCGTGACGCGATCGCCAAACTGATGACACCCGACGTGATCAAGGAGGGTCAGGCCAGCTGGGGACCGTACGACCCGGTGGTCGGTGACGACCTCGCCAAGGTCGACGAGCTGTTCAAGAACATCGACCAGAATGCCCTGACCTGGGCTCGTGACTACCTGAACAAAAATTACCCGACGGAGAAGTAACGGCGGACCACCACTGGGCCGGCGGTCATCGGATTTGGTGCTGCGATTCAACGGAGAGGGTGACTGATGTTCGAGGCGGCATTGAATGCGCTCGCCGATCTCGCCAGCCCCATGGCGATCCTGTACCTGTTCATCGGTATCGCGATGGGCTTGGTCGTCGGGCTCCTCCCCGGCCTCAACGGCGTCACCGGTCTGGCGATTCTGCTGCCGTTTGTCTTCGGTCAGGAGCCGGCCAACGGGATCGCCATGCTCATCGGTGCCTCGGCGGTCTGCACAACCAGCGACATGTTCCCCGCAGTTCTGCTGGGCGTGCCCGGGTCGAGCAGTTCGCAGGCCACGATCATGGACGGATATCCGCTCGCGCAGCGCGGGCAGGCCGCCCGCGCTTTGGGCGCCGGCCTCTCGGCATCGTGTCTCGGCGGCGTACTCGGTGCCGTTGTTCTGGCGGTCGTCGTCGTGGTCGCGGCACCGATCATCTACGCATTCGGCTCACCCGAGCTGTTCATGCTCGCGCTACTGGGATTGAGCACCGTCGGTCTCCTCTCCACCGGGCGCACGAGCACCAGCTTGCTGGTCGCCGCGATAGGTCTGCTCATCGGATCCATCGGCGCGGCGCCGGGCAGTCCCGCCTACCGGTTCACCTTCGATCAGCTCTATCTGTACAACGGGCTCGACCTGACCATCGTCGCCCTCGGCTTGTTCGCCATCCCCGAAATCCTCGACCTGGTCAGGAGTGGCAAAGCGATTTCCAAGGTGCGTACCGACGGTGCCGGAATCCGCTCGGGCATCGGCGATACGCGGCGCAATCTGGGTCTCGTGGGCCGCAGTTCGGTCCTCGGCGCCTTCATCGGATTCCTGCCCGGACTGAGCGGCTCGGTGGTCGACTGGGTCACCTACGCCGTCGCCAAGCGCACCCTCAAGGGCGCCGACAAATCGTTCGGAACCGGTGACATTCGCGGCATCATCGCACCGGAGAGCGCCGCCAGCGCCCGCGAAGGCGGTGCCCTCATCCCCACGCTGTTGTTCGGTATCCCCGGCAGCAACCAGATGGCGGTCCTGCTCGGGGCGTTCCTCACACTCGGCATCCAGGTCGGGCCCGACATGCTGGGCAAAGACCTCGAGGTGACGTACACCATCATCTGGACCATCGCGATCGCGAACGTGATCGCCACGATCTGCTGCCTTGTCTTCGCACAACAGATCGCCAAGATCTCCGCCATCAGCGGTAGGGCCCTGTTCGGCTTCCTGCTGATCCTGTGCTGCCTCGCCGCGTACCAGGCGAGTTTCAAGATGGCCGACATCGTGGTGTTCCTCGGCCTCGGTGTGCTCGGCTGGCTGATGAAACATGCGGGTTGGGCGCGACCACCGTTGCTCATCGGCTTTGTTCTGGCCGAGCCGGTCGAGCGCTATCTGCACATCTCGGTGAGCCGGTTCGGGTTCTCGTGGTTGTCGCACTGGCTGGTGATCGTCATCGGCGTGTGCATCATCGCTGTGGTGTTCGCCGGCCCGATCGGCAATGCGGTGCGCAAGGTGAACCCGCGGGCCCCCAAGAAGGACGACGCCAGAGACACGGTGGCCAAGTGACCGCACGGATCATCCTCACGGTTCTGTTCGGCGGCGCGGGAATCTACGCGTTCTTCGAATCGCGGCATTTCCCCGATATCGCCGGGTATTTCCCGCTTTTCGCCTCGGCGGTGGCGGTCATCTTCGCGGCCGTCGAAGCCATCAGCATCGTCTACAGCCTCCTGCTGAGCAAGGCGCCCGAACGTGAGCTCGCCAACCGTCAATCAGGTGTGGTCGAAATGGCCGAGTCCGCCTTGCACATCGACGCCGATCACACCGAGCAGATCGACCGGACCGAACATGCGATGGCGGCGGAACAGGCCGAGCACGCCGACGAGTCCGGCGTCGAGCACAACGAGGGCTATTACGTCCTGTGGATCATCGGCTTCGTCGTGCTCATTGCATTCCTCGGCGCCTATGTGGCGATTGCGGTGTGGCTCGCCGCATACGGGTGGCGCGTCTGGCGGCCCCGCTGGCCGTTCGTGGTGCTCGGCATCGTGGTCGCCCTGGGCCTGGTTTACGGGCTCGAGTGGGGCGGCATCATCCGGGTTCCGTACGGCCTGCTCTATCCGGTGCTGTTCGGTTGAGCGCGCACCGAACTCAGGCCGCCCAGGTCGTGATAATCATTGCTCATGACGGACGACCGCACCCTGATCCGGCTGCGCCGGGTGGTCCGCAGTCTGGCGCGCGAGCTCAACAGTTCGGCCACCGATGAGGGCCTGACGCCCACTGAAGCGTCGGTCCTCGGCCTGATCAGCACGCGTGGGCCGGTCGGCCTGGGCGACCTCGCTCAACTCGAGGGCCTCAACCCGACCATGCTCTCGCGCGTCTTGCGGGCGCTGACCGACCGCAAGCTCATCACCCGCAAGCCGGATCCGAACGACCAGCGAGCAGTCCGCGCCGCCGCGACCGCCAAAGGCCGGGCGTTGCACGACCGCATCCAATTGCTGCGCATCAGGATGGTGGAGGAGTCACTGGACCGGTTGTCCGCCTCGTCGCGCGACGCGATCATCGACGTACTACCCGACTTGGAGGACCTTGCGACCGAGCTTCGAACTGTCCGCTCGCCCGGCGGGAATCAGCCCCCGATGACCAGTCCGCCGCCCCAGCCGCCGAAGAACAAGGGACCGTAGTTACTCCACTGGTTCAGCGGCGGCGACGTGGTGATCGCGGTGCTGCCGTTGGTGCTGCACTGCGTGGTGTTGAGTCCGGTCTGGATGCACTCGGGCTGTGCGGCAGCCACAGGCGCCAGCGCCAACAGGGCGGCGGCCGAAAGTCCGGCGGCGAGAATCTTGAAATGTGGCATGACCTGCTCCGATCGCTAGGGTGAGTCTACCTCTCGATGCCCCCGCGAGAAGTAGCTGTCCGCTACAGGTCGGGTATGGGCAGATCGAGGTTGGGGAAGGTGATTCCGCCGTCGACTTCGAGGGTCTTGCCGGTGAGGTAGCTCCCCGCCGGTGAGGCGAGATAGACCGCGGCGGCGGCGATGTCGGCGGGGTCACCGAGACGACGCATGGGCGTGGCCTTCTCCATCGGCTCCCGGAATTCGTCGTTGGACGCCACGATGTCCAGTGCCGAGGTGAGGATCGACCCGGGCGCGATCGCGTTCACCCGGATCCGCGGACACAGATCCAGGGCCGCCAGGCGCGTGTAGTGCGCCAGCGCTGCCTTGGCGGTGCCGTAGGCGGCGAAACCGCGGCCCGCGACGCGCCCCATGGTCGACGTGATGTTGATGATCGCACCGCCACCGGAATGCTCGAGCATCAACGGAACCGCTGCCGAGGTCAGTGCGTGCGCGGTCATGACGTTGAAGGTGAAGGCGTCGCGCATGTCCTTGGTGGAGGTGTTGAGCAGCGGCGCCGGCATAGTGCCACCGACGTTGTTCACGACGACGTCTAGTCGGCCGAAAGTGTCGACGGCGGCGCGCGCGAGATCGGCCGTCGCCTCGGGGTGCGCGAGATCGCCGACGACGACATGGGCACGTCGGCCGGTCGCCCGGATCTGCTCGGCAACGGTGTCGAGTTCGGCCTGGGTGCGCGAGGCGATGACGACGTCGGCGCCCACTTCGGCAAAGGCCTGTGCAATGGCGGCACCGAGGCCGCGGCCCGCGCCGGTGACCACGGCCACCTGATCGTCGAGCCGGAATCTGTCGAGAATCATCGGCCGCCACGCTAACAGCGCGGGACGCGTGGCGGACCGGGATCGGTAAACGTTTTAGAACATGTTCTAGTGACAGGTCGGACCCGGCACCACGCTGTGCCGGGCCCGACCTGGTTGAGCCGTCAGTCTCGCTCGGCAGCGTCCTCGTAGACGATGCGGCCGATGAGCTCGTACCGGCGTGGATCACGCAGCTTGAAGTACGCCGCCGCGCCTGCGCCCACCACGAAGAGCACCACCACGATCCACGGTGTCAGTTTGAACAGCAGCGTGCCCGACGCGGTTCCGGCGGCGGCGTCCTTGTGCTCCCACAGCAGGTACACCACGTACAGCATGCCGATACCGCCGAGCAGTGGTGCGACAAGCGTCTTGAACAAGTGCCTGGACGTCGGATGGTGTTTGCGCACATGGAAGTAGCTCACCACCGAGAACGCGCACAGCGACTGCACGATCAGGATCGCCATGGTGCCAAGGATCGCCAACAGCGTGTACATGTGCAGGTACGGATCCATGCCTGCGGCCAGGAAGGCCAGGATGATCACCAGCGAGATACCGGTCTGCACGAACGATGCGATGTGGGGCGATCCGTGCGTGGGATGCGTTGCGCCGATGGTCTTCTGGAGACCCTTGGACAGTCCCTCACGGCCCAGCGCGTAGAGGTACCGCGAGGCGCAGTTGTGGAATGCCATCCCGCACGCGAAGGATCCGGTGACCAGCAGGACGTTAAACAGCGTGATGGCCCATTCGCCGTAATGTGCGCGGACTGGTCCGAAGAAGATCTCCGAAGCGGTGTCGGCGGACTGGGCCAGCTCGACCGACTTGGCAGCGCCGGTACCGGCGATGGCCATCCAGGAGACGAACACGTAGAACAGGCCGACGCCGACCACCGACAGCATGGTCGCCCGCGGAATGATCTTCTTGGGGTCGCGCGACTCCTCGCCGTACATGGCCGTCGACTCGAAACCGACCCATGACCAGAAGGCGAAGAACAAGCCCAAACCGGCACTGGCGCCTGCGATTCCGGCCGCGGGCTGGAATGCGCCGATCGGGTTGAGGGTCTCGGCGACGGCGTAGCCGTCGGGCCCGCCGCCGGTGAAGAGCACGCCGAGTGCGCCAAGGGACAGCATGACGATCTCGGTCACCAGGAAGACGCCGAGCACCTTGGCGGTCAGGTTCACGTCGAAGTAGGTGAGGATGCAGTTCAGGGCCAGCATGAGCAGCGCCGGGACGATCCAGTGGACATGTATGCCCAGTTGGGACTGCAGCAGGTTCTGGAAGAAGAACGAGAAGATGCCGATCAAGGAGGCCTCGAAGACGACGTACGCCATGGTGATCAGCGCGCCGCTGCCCATGCCGACGATCTTGCCCAGACCGTGAGAGATGAATCCGTAGAACGCACCGGTGGCGGTGATGTGCTTGGCCATGGTCGCGTAGCCGATCGCGAACAGGCTCAGGACCACCGTTGCGACGATGTATCCGGCCGGCGCGTGTGAACCGTTTCCGAAGCCGACGGCGATCGGAACGTTGCCAACCATTGCCGTGATCGGGGCGGCGGTTGCGACCGCCATGAAGATGACACCCATGGTGCCTACGGCATTGCGTTTCAGGAACTGAACTTCGTGAGCTGGAGCTTTCTGTGGATCGAGGGCCTTATCGGTCATGTGATGGTGCACACCTCTCGGTATCGTGGCCTCCGTATGTGGCCTGTGCCACACCGGGGCCGAGGGTCATATTGGCACTACCAAATCGACCGCGCAAGGCCCAGAATCCAAAACTATTCGGCCATTGACACAAACGGTACGACCATTTTAAGGTGATCCGCAGTTGTGGCGAGTCCAAGGCAGGGAGCCGCATGTACGACTACGGCACGTTTACTTTCGAATCCAAGTCCGACGTCCTGGAGCGGGCCAAAGAGTTCTGGAACCCGGACAAGACGCAGTTCTGGACCGACGCCGGTGTCGATCTGGTGATCGACCGCCGGGAGGGCTATTTCCTGTGGGACATGGAGGGCAGGCGTCTGATCGACTTGCACCTCAACGGTGGGACCTACAACCTGGGCCATCGTAATCCCGAAGTGGTGCAGGCTCTTTCGGAAGGCATGCAGCACTTCGACGTCGGTAACCACCACTTCCCGTCGGTGGCCCGCACTGCGCTGGCGCAGCGTCTGGTGGAGACCGCGCCGGACTCGATCACCAAGGTGGCCTACGGTTCCGGCGGCGGCGAGGCCATCGACATCGCGCTCAAGAGCGCGCGGCACGCCACCCAGCGCCGCAAGATAGTGTCGATCGTCAAGGCATACCACGGGCATACCGGCCTCGCGGTCGCCACCGGCGACGACCGGTTCTCCCGGCTGTTCCTGGCCGACCGGCCTGACGAGTTCATCCAGGTCCCCTTTGGTGACCTGGATGCGATGGACGCCGCGCTGGCCGGTCGAGACGTGGCGGCCGTGATCATGGAGACCATCCCGGCCACCTACGGATTCCCGCTGCCACCGCCCGGTTACCTCGAAGCGGTCAAGTCCATGACCGAGAAGTACGACAGCCTCTACATCGCCGACGAGGTGCAGACCGGTCTGATGCGTACCGGCGAACTGTGGGGGATCACCAAGCACGGTATCGACCCCGACATCCTGGTCACCGGTAAGGGGCTGTCGGGTGGGATGTACCCGATCACGGCGGCACTGCTGGGCGAGCGGGCCTCGAAATGGCTCGACCAGGACGGTTTCGCACACATCTCCACGTTCGGCGGTGCGGAGCTGGGCTGTATAGCGGCCATCAAGACACTCGAGATCACCACCCGCCCGGAGGTGCGCTCGAACGTCCACTACATCTCGGCGCTGTTCAGCGAAGGGCTGCAGCGCATCCAGGCCGACTATCCCGACTGGTTCATCGGGATCCGCCAGCACGGCGTCATCGTCGGCCTCGAATTCGACCATCCCGAGGGCGCCAAGTTCGTCATGCGCGAGCTGTACCACAACGGCGTGTGGGCCATCTTCTCCACACTGGATCCCCGTGTCCTGCAGTTCAAGCCGGGCATCCTGCTGGGCCGCGAGTTGTGCGAAGACGTGCTGGACCGCCTCGAGGTCGCGGTGGGCAAAGCGCGTGACGCCGCCAATGCCGAACGGAGGCAACGTTGATGTCCCCAATCTCGATCGAACACGGCGGTCACCTGCTCGAACGCGCGCACTGGGCCGCATCGGCCTTCGCCGAGTACGACCACGCGACCGTGGCGCGCATCGTCGACGCCGTCGCCGAGGCCGGACACGAGGCCGCCGAACGGTTCGCCATCGCCGCCGTCAGTGAGACCGGTATGGGTGTGGTCGCCGACAAGGTGGTGAAGAACCGGGCCTGCTCGCGCGGCATCGTCGAGTACTACCGCGCCGACGACGCCGGCGGCGATTATGTCACGCCGCGCATCGATGCCGGCCGAAAGATCGTCGAGATCCCCCGGCCCGCGGGCGTGGTGCTGGCGTTGACGCCCACCACCAATCCCGTTGCGACGGTGTACTTCAAGACGATCCTCGCCCTGATGACGCGCAATGCGGTGGTGGTCGCCCCCCATCCGCGGGCCAAGCGCTGCTCGGCCGAGGCGGCCCGACTGCTGGGTGAGGCCGCGGTGGCCGCCGGTGCCCCCGACGGCATCGTGCAGGTCATCGACGAGCCGTCGATCCCGCTCGTGGAGGCCTTGATGGCCGACGAGCGCACCGATGTCATCGTCGCCACCGGCGGCCCCGGCGTCGTGCGGGCCGCGTACTCGTCGGGTAATCCCGCCCTCGGGGTCGGTCCGGGTAATGTGCCGGTCCTGGTGGACGCCACCGCCGATGTTGCCGCCGCAGCGCGGCGCATCGTGGACAGCAAGGCCTTCGACAACTCGGTGTTGTGCACCAACGAGTCGGTGCTGATCGCCGAAGAGGCCATCGCCGACCGCTTGCGCGGCGAGCTGACCCGTGCCGGTGCCTACGTCATGGATGCCGATACCGCGCGGCGGCTCTCGACCTACATGTTCGCCGACGGCCACCTGAACACCGAGGTGGTGGGCCGTGACGCGGCGTGGATCGCCGAGCGGGCCGGCCTACGCGTCACCCCCAAGACCCGGCTGCTGGTCGCGCCGTTCGACTTCGTCTGCGGCGAGCAGATGCTGGCGCACGAAAAACTGTCGCCGGTACTCGGTTTCACCACCGTGGCCGATGCGGCGCGTGGCATTCGAGCCGCCCGCGCCGTCGTACGGATCGGCGGCGCCGGGCATTCGGCCGCCATCCACAGCGAAAACCCGGTCACCATTGCCGATTTCGCCGCGCAGGTGCCGGTGCTGCGCGTCTCGGTCAACGTCGGGAACAGCACGGGCAGTTCCGGGCTGGACACCAATCTGGCACCGTCGATGACGATCGGCACCGGTTTCGTCGGTCGCAGCTCGATCGGCGAGAACCTGCGTCCCGACAACCTGGTGAACTGGGCCAGGATCGCCTACAACAGTGACCCGGCGGTGGTGATGCCGAACTACGCCGGCATCGAGCCGTGGCGCGCTCCCGCAGCGCAGGTGCCGGAGTACCCGCGCGCGTCCAACGAGTCCGGTCCGGCCCGGCCTGCGGTACGCACCGCGGCGCCGGTACGGGCCGCCGGCCCTGGTATCGATGCGCTGCGCGACGAATTACGCCGTCTGGTCGCCGAAGAACTCGCACAATTGATCAAGAGGTGAGCCGTGGCTGAACTACGTTCCTTCATCTTCATCGATCGGCTGCAACCGCAGACGATGTCGTACTTGGGCACCTGGATCAAGGGTGCGCTGCCCCGCTCAGGGCAGGCGGCGCAGATCATCGAGGTGGCGCCGGGGCTGGACATCGAGGGCATCACCGACGTCGCGCTCAAGCATGCCGACGTCAAGGCGGGGATCCTGGTGGTCGAGCGTCAGTTCGGCTACCTGGAGTTCCACGGGGAGACGGGTGCGGTGAAATCGGCCGCGGAGGCCTGTCTCGATGAACTCGGCGGCGCCACCGGGTCTGCGACACCGCCCGACGTGCTGGCCTCGCGGATCATCTCGAGTATCGACCAGCAGCACGCCTTCCTGATCAACCGCAACAAGATCGGGTCGATGGTGCTGGCCGGTGAATCGCTGTTCGTCCTCGAGGTGGCACCCGCGTCCTACGCGATCCTGGCCACCAACGAAGCCGAGAAGGCCGCCGACATCAAGATCGTCGACTTCCGGATGATCGGCGCCACCGGGCGTGTGTATCTGTCCGGCACCGAAGCCGATGTCCGGCAGGCCGCCGAGGCCGCCGCCGACGCACTGGCCAGGGCCACCTGATGACATCGATCAGCAGCGACGAACTTCGCGCCCTGGTGCGGGAAGTGGTCCGCGATGCCGTCAAGGGCGTCGCTCCACCGGCAGCAGGACCGGCGCCGCCCTCGGTGGCCGAGCAGATCGGCGTGCAGCCGACCGGTCCGCTGACCGCGGGTGAACGCTCGCGCACCGATGCCGTCCGGATCACCGGCGACCGCGACCTCGACGTGTTCGTCCGGAAACTGCTGACGCTCTTCGAGAATCCCAAGACCAGGGCCGACCTCAAGGCGGGCCGGTTGAACTTCACGCTGATCGGGGGCGCCGTCGCGGCCGGCCGTCCCGTGGCAGCGCGACGCATCGAACGCGGCGCCGTCACCGAACAGATGGTTGCCGAGGTCGCGGCGGCGGGCGCTGCCCTGATCCTCGGGCCGCGGGCGGTGCTGACGCCACTGGCGCGGGAGAAAGCACGCGCACTGGGAGTTTCGATTGAGAAGGAGCGCAGATGATCGCAGCGACTGTCACCGGTCAGGTGTGGGCCACACGCCGCATCGACGGCCTGCCCAGCGGTGCCATGCTCGACGTCGAGGTCGAGGGTTCGGGTGCACATCTGATCGCCTTCGACACCCTGGGTTCCGGGCTGGGGGAGCGGGTCCTGATCGTGCAGGGTTCAGTGGCGGCGGGCTGGTTCACCGGGCCACCCCCGCCGATCGACGCGCTGGTGATCGGCGCGATCGACGACGTCCCGGGCGCCGCGGCGCCGTAGCCGGTCTGATTCAACAACCAACACAAAGGAGAAACCATGTCCAGCAACGCAATCGGTCTGATCGAGACCAAAGGTTATGTCGCCGCCCTGGCGGCCGCCGACGCCATGGTGAAGGCTGCCAACGTGGTGATCACCGACCGCCAGCAGGTCGGCGACGGACTGGTCGCCGTGGTCGTCACCGGTGAGGTCGGCGCGGTCAAGGCCGCCACCGAGGCGGGGGCCGAGACGGCCTCCCAGGTGGGCGAACTGGTGAGCGTGCACGTGATCCCGCGCCCGCACAGTGAACTGGGCGCGCACTTCTCGGTGTCCTCCAAGTAAGGAGATGAGTTCAGTAGAAGTCCGCGTCTACCTGTTGGTCGAGGACCTGCAGAGGCAGTTCGCGGCATATCTGGCCACCCCGACCAGGGCGCGGGGCTACCCGCCGTACGCGGGTGAGCACGCGCTGATCGTCGAGGTGTCACCGGCGCTGGCGATCGAGCGGGTGATCGACCTTGCGCTGCGCGCGGTCCCTGGCATCCAGCCCGGAATCCTGTACGTGGAACGGCAATTCGGAGTCCTGGAGATCCATTCCGAGGACCTGGCCGCCGTCGAGGAGGCCGGTGCGGCCATTCTGGCCGGCACCGGCAGCGCCGCGACCGACCAGTTGCGGCCGCGGGTGCTCTACCACGACATCATCGAGGACATCACCGACCAGCACGCCGTCATCCTGAACCGCAACCGGCAGGCGTCGATGATCCTGCCGGGACAGTCGCTCCTGGTCTACGAGATGACGCCGGCGTTGTTCGCGGCGGTGGCCGCCAATGAGGCCGAGCGCGCGGCACCGGGCCTGACCATGGTGGATGTCCAGATGATCGGGGCGGCCGGCCGGTTGTACATCAGCGGTACGGTCGAGGATGTCACGACAGCCCGGGACCGCATCACTACAGTGCTGGCAGGTATCGAGGGCCGGGATCACTGAGAACGGCACGCCCAGAGACAGGATGAGAATGTGATCCAGGATGATGTGGACATCGCTGTTGCGGCGATGACGCACCATGACGTCGCCCCGGATTCGGAGCTGACGCTGCTGAATCTGTCGGAGAACGCCACCTACGCGCTCACTGACACGGCCACCGGCGAGCGGTCCATCGTCCGGGTCCATCGGCAGGACTATCACGAGCGGCACCAGATCGAATCCGAGCTCGACTGGCTCGAGGCGTTGCGCGCCGACAGCGATATCACCGCGCCGGGTGTCATCTCGGCCCGCGACGGGCAGCGGGTCGTGACCGTCGACGTGAACGGCACACCACGGCACGTGGTCCGCTTCGAGATGGTCGCCGGAGTGCATCCCGACGAACTCGCGCTGACCCACACCGACTTCCACACGCTCGGCCGCATCACCGCCGCGCTGCACGATCATGCGCACCGCTGGGAGCGCCCGCAGAACTTCGACCGGTTCTCCTGGGACTGGGACCACTCCCTGGGCGGCGAACCCAGATGGGGCCGTTGGCAGGACTCCGAGGGTGTGGGCGCCGACGAACGCGACATCCTCACCAGGACGCAGGACCTGTTGTACGACAAGCTGACCGAATACGGCCAGGGGCCGCAGCGCTACGGCCTGGTACACGCCGATCTGCGGCTCGCCAACCTCATGGTCGATTCGGGCGACATCACCGTCATCGACTTCGACGACTGCGGATTCGGATGGTTCTTCTACGATTTCGGCACCGCGGTGTCCTTCATCGAGCACGATCCCGCGCTACCGCAATGGCAGGCGTCGTGGCTCGAGGGCTACCGGAGCCGGCGCGACATGAGCCAGGCCGACGAGGACATGCTGGCGTCGTTCGTCATGCTGCGCCGGTTGTTGCTCCTGGCCTGGATGGGGACACACAGCCACTCCTCGGAGTCACAGACAAAACTGGTCACCTACGCCGAGGGCAGTTGCGCCCTGGGCGAGCGCTATCTGGCATCACACGGATTGTCCCTCACCGCGAACTCGTAAGGATTGCACCATGTTCACATCTCTGCAGGGCCGCACCGCCATCGTCACAGGTGGTAGCAAGGGTATCGGTCTCGGCATCGCCAAGGTGCTGGCCGGTGCGGGTATCAACGTCGTGATCACCGCGCGCAACGAAGCCGACCTCGAGCGGGCGTGTGCCGACAGTGACGGCCGGATCACCAGTGTGGCCGCCGATGTCGCCAAACCCGAGGACTGCCGGCGCGTCGTCGCCGCCACGGTGGAAAGGCATGGGGGCGTTGACATCGTGTGCGCCAACGCCGGTATCTTCCCCTCCGGCCGGCTCGAGGAGCTCACCGCCGAGGACATCGACCACGTGCTCGGGGTCAACTTCAAGGGCACGGTGTTCATCGTGCAGGCGGCGCTGGACGCGCTCACCGCCAGCGGCCACGGCCGGGTGGTCATCACATCGTCGATCACCGGGCCCATCACCGGATTCCCCGGCTGGGCGCACTACGGCGCCAGCAAGGCCGCCCAGCTCGGCTTCCTGCGCACCGCGGCCATGGAGCTCGCGCCGCGCAACGTCACCATCAACGCCGTGCTGCCGGGCAACATCATCACCGAGGGCCTGATCGAAATGGGCCAGGATTACATGGACCAAATGGCCGCCGCCGTACCGGCCGGCCGCCTCGGCAACGTTGCGGACATCGGTAACGCGGCACTGTTCTTCGCCACCGACGAGGCCGCCTACATCACCGGCCAGACGTTGGTGGTCGACGGCGGGCAGGTGCTGCCCGAATCGAACGAGGCGATGGCGGAGCTGAGGTAGCTGATCGGTTAGAATTTGGTCGTACCAATCTGCGATCACAGGGGGTGGCGTGGCTACTCAAAGCGAGGAGCTCCGGCGGCGGATCGTTGCAGACATCAACTCCGACACATACGGGCCGGGCGCCAAACTGGGTAGCGAACGCGATCTCGCCGAGCACTACGGCACCAGCCGGTCCAGCCTGCGCCAGGTCCTGGCCGCGCTGGAAGAGGCCGGCATGATCCACCGCGTGATCGGGCGCTCCGGCGGTATCTTCATCAGCCACGGTCAGGTCCAGCGCACTCTGAACGACGTGGTGGGGGTGCCGGCGTTCCTGGCCAACCAGGGTTTCGAGGCGGGCACCCGCGTGCTGTCCACCCGCATCGCGGCGCCCGACCGCGCCACCCAGAGCGCGCTCAAACTCGGCCCCGATGACTTCGTCGTCGACATCCAGCGCGTCCGCCTCGCCGACGGCTCGCCGATCTCGTTGGAGCACGCGCAGTTTCCTGCCGAACGGGTGCCGGGACTGCTCGAACAACAGCTGGGCGGATCGATCTACGAGATCTTGGAGAGTCAGTACGATCTCGTCACCGCCGAGGTCGACGAGCGTATCGAGGCCGTCAACGCGACCACCAGCGAGGCGTCACTGCTGGGCGTCAAACCGAAGTCGGCACTGCTGTTGATCACCCGGGTGGCACGCGATCAGCACGGCAACTGCTGCGAATTCTCCCGCGACCTGTTCCGGGGCGATCGGACCTGCCTTGCGGTGCGGGCGCACGGTCACGGGGTGCGCAGCCAGCAGGACACCAGGTCGGCGTCGGTGGCGCTGCAGAGTCAGGACCCGCAGGTGCGGGCCAGCTGACACCCGCTCACCAGGTGGCCGAGAGCGACCCCGCCGGCTTGTGCAGTTCGACCACCGAATCCTCCGGCGACTCCACCCAGACCACGACACGGGTCCGGTCACCGCGGAACAGGTCCCGGCCGATCTCGACCGGCACGCCCTGTGCGTCATAGGTGATGCGCTCGACGGCCAGCAGTGGCTCACCTTCGCGCACACCCAGCACCGCGGCCTCACTGGCGCTGGCCGCCGTGGGCTCGATGCGTTCCTGCGCACGTTTGGGCGGGACGCCGTAGTCGGTGCGCATGATGTCGTAGATCGACCCGCCCATCGGCCGCTCGAGCAGGCCGGGGAAGCGGTCAGCGGGGAACCGGTTGCGCTCCAACGAAATCGGCTCGCCATCCGACAGTCGCAGGCGGACGATCTCGTACACCAGCGCCTCTTCGGGGACCTGGAGCTCATTGGCGGTCCAGCTGTCGGCACCCATCAGCCGGGCCGAGAGAACCTGGGCCGACGACTCATGGCCTTGTCGGCGTAGGTGGCCTGGCAGTCCGGTCAGGAACGACAGATCACGTTCGACCTTGGGTTGGTTGACGAAGGTGCCCCCGCCGCGGCCCGGACGGCGCACCACATAGCCGGACCGGGCGAGCATGCCGAGCGCCTCGCGCAGGGTGGTTCGGCTGACGTCGAACAGATCGGCCAGTTCGCGCTCCGACGGCAACCGTTCCCCTGGTCCCAGGTCGCGCTTGGTGATCAGTTCCACGACTTTGTCGCGCGCACCTTCGACCGCGGACACCGACTCCGACTGGTTGAGGTTCGCATGCGGAGCCATGGCCGCAATCTACCATAAGGTAGGACCGATATGGGGTGAACGGGGCTGGCAATGAGGGGTGCCGCCATACTTCGCCGATTATGACTCTGGCCTGCGATCTTATCGGCGACCAGTCGCTGCTCGCCCCAGCCGCTGAACCGTTCACCAAGCCTTGGCGGTGGGCCTATTGACATCGTGGTGACCAGGTGACCTAATTATGGTTATACCAAAAACGCTTAAAGGTACAACCGACGTGAACCGTCACTGGAAGGCCGGACGAATGTCAGAAGCCGCAGCTCAACCCACCCGCGCCCGCATCGTCATCCTCGGAGGCGGAGTCATCGGCTGCAGCATCGCCTACCATCTGACCAAAATGGGCGAGACCGACGTCGTCCTGCTCGAGCAGGGTGAACTGTCGTGCGGCACCACCTGGCACGCCGCGGGCATCGTGGGTCAGGTCCGCCCCACGCAGAGTATGACGGCGTTGGCCCGCTACAGCATCGAGCTCTACGCCGGCCTCGAGGAGGAGACCGGATTCGGCACGGGTTGGCGTCAGTGCGGTGCCCTGTGGGTGGCGCGCACCGACGAACGGATGATCCACCTGCGCCGTGCGGCCGCGTCGGCACGGTCGTTCGGCACGGTCGCCGAATTCGTCAGCCTGCCCGAGGCCAAGGACCGCTACCCGTTGCTCAACACCGACGACCTCAAAGGCGCGGTCTGGCTCCCGGAGGACGGGACCGTCAATCCGGTCGACCTGACCCAGGCGCTGGCGCGCGGAGCGAAATCCCGCGGCGCGCGGATCATCGAGCACACCAGGGTCACCGGCGTCGACGTCGTCGACGGGCGCGTGCGCTCGGTCACCACGCCATACGGCACCATCGAGTGCGAGGCTCTGGTGCTGGCGGCCGGGCAGTGGTCGAAAGCGCTCGGCGACACCATCGGTGTGACGGTGCCGCTGTACCCCGCCCAGCATTTCTACGCGGTCACCGAGAAGATCGCCGGTGTGGACGCGCAGACGCCCATCCTGCGAGATCCCGACGGTCACGTGTACTTCAAGGCCGAGGTGGGCGGCCTGGTGGCCGGGTGCTTCGAACCCAACGCGCTGCCGTGGGTACGCTCGGCCGACATCCCCGACAAGTTCGAATTCCAGCTGCTGGGCGAGGATTGGGAGCATTTCGGGCCATGGATGGAGTCGGCGGCCCAGCGCGTGCCCGCACTGGAGAGCACCGGCATCCGGATGCTGTACAACGGCCCGGAGAGCTTCACGCCCGACAACAACTTCCTGCTGGGTGCGGCCCCCGAGGTCGACGGTGTCTACGTGGCGGCGGGTTTCAACTCGGGCGGCATCGCCAACGCCGGCGGCGCCGGATTGGCCCTGGCCGAGTGGATCGTCGGCGGTGCCCCCGCGCGTGATCTCTGGTCGGTCGACATCGCCCGCTTCGGGCCGTACGCGGCCAGCGACCACTGGTTGCGCCAGCGCACCATCGAGACCCTCGGCGCACACTATGCACTGCCCATCCCGAACAAGGAGCCGGTGTCGGGGCGCGGGGTGCGTCGCTCACCCGTCCATCATCTGCATGAACGGGCCGGCGCTTCGTTCGGGACGAAGCTGGGGTGGGAGCGCGTGAACTGGTATGCGGGCGAAGGCAACTCAGCGGAGGTGCAGTACAGCTTCGGACGTCAGAACTGGCATGACGCCGTCGGCGCGGAACATCGTGCCGCGCGGGAGCAGGTCGCCGTCTTCGACTCCACATCGGTGGGCAAACTCCTGGTGACGGGCGCCGACGCCGAGGCGACACTGCAGTACCTGTGCGCCAACGACATCGGCGGTGCCGTCGGCGGCGTGGTGCGCACGGCGATGCTCAACGAGCACGGTGGCATCGAAACCGAGGTGGTGGTGACGCGTCTGACCGCCGACGAATTCCTGGTGGTGACCGGAACCGCCTATCAGGTCCGCGACCAGGCGTATATCCGGCGGGCCATCGGCGCCGGCGACAGTGCGGCAGTCCGTGACGTCACGTCCGCTTTCGCGGTGTACGCGGTGGCCGGTCCTCGTGCGGCGGAGCTGTTGTCGCTGTGCAGTGACACCGATTTCGGTGTCGAGGCGTTCCCGCAGGCGACGAGCCGGCTGATCCACTTCGCCGACGCCAGGATTCGGGTGTCGCGCACCACCTCGGTCGGTGAGGACGGGTGGGAGTTGTACGTCCCCGTCGAATGCGGTGCCGCGGTCTACGAGCGACTGCTGGCCGAGGGCGCCGATCTGGGTCTCACACCGGCGGGCCACTATGCGATCGACAGCCTGCGCATCGAGCGATGCCAACCCGTGTGGGGCCACGAACTCAGCACCTCGGTGACCCTGCTGGAGGCGGGTCTTGGCGAGGTGTGCAAACTCCACACCGACCTGCAGTTCCGGGGGCGGGAGGCCGTCGAGAAGCAGTTGCACACCGAACTGGCCACGGAGTTCATCGGTTTCATGGTGGACTGTGACGATGTCACGCTGTGGGGCGGCGAAGGGATCTACCTTTCTGACACGCGCGTCGGTTCGGTGACGTCGGCGGCCTACGGGCACAGCGTCGGTGCGCCCGTAGGTATCGCGGTGATGCGTCAGAACGCCGACGAGCGCGTCGACTGGGCCCGCGCCGAGGATCTGTTTGTGGAGTTCCCAGGCGGCCGCGCCCCGGTGCGGGCCCGGACTGCGGGCTGATCCGTGGCCACGGTTGCCGAGGCCGCGCGGCTGGAACCGCAGGCGCGCCGCGCGCTCGCCCAGTACGACGTGCCCGAACCCACCCGCCTCGAGCTGCTGACCTTTTCCGAGAATGCGGTCTTCCGAGCGTATTTCGCCGATCGTGACCCGCTGATAGTTCGGCTGCACTCGGTCGGCTACCACACCAGGGCGGCCGTGGAGTCCGAGCTCATGTGGGTCGATGCACTACGGACGCAGACCGACATCCCGGTACCGCCGGTGCTGCGCACGGCCACCGGGGCCGGCGTCGTCGAGGCCTGCGACCCGGAGTTCCCCTCCCGATTCGCCGATGTCCTCGGCGATCTCCCTGGCGCGTCACCGGAGACCGCCGACATGGTGGCGGACTACCGGATTCTCGGCCGGACCACGGCCGAGTTGCACCGGCACGCGTCGGTGTGGCGG